>NZ_SHOE01000002.1:0-419269 GCF_012275705.1 Vibrio chemaguriensis | reverse complement strand
TAGATGTGTATAAGAGACAGGAATAAATCGAAATACATGGCTTGTAAGAGTATAGACGCAATATGAAATATTATTAAAATAAACCGCTATTTTTGTGTGTGAATTTTGGGGTTGAAATTATTATGATTTCAAATCAATTGTTTGGGTTGATTTTTTCTGTGATTGAAGAGGTCGGTGCAGAAAAATTAAGGGTGTTGAACTACGCTACTTTAAATAGTTGACGGCTTAATATTTTTATCTTGGATATCGTTGGTTTTAAGTCGCGTTTATAAATTGATTTTCTTATCGTTTATTCGCTGTCTGGTTTTGATTAACAAAGATAATTACTACGGAGTCAGTCTAATATGCACCAACTAATTAAATTATCTCTAAAATTTTCCTCGGTGTTAGTCATTAGCTCAGTTTTGGCCTCCCACAGTTTAGCGTCACCAAGTGAGCTAATTTCAAAATACGAATGTGAAGCTTGTCATGGGCCAAACGGTGTTAGCTCAGACACGAATATTCCTACCATCGCAGGGATTCCCGAGTTCAACTTTTTTGACCAGATGTTGCGTTACCTAGAAGGTAGGCCTGCAAATTCTGTTAGTCACGCTTACGGAGACACGAGCAAAAAAGGCGACATGGTGTCGATAGTTAAATCTTTATCTGAGGCGCAGATTGAAGAGTTAGCAAAACATTATGCTGGGCTCGAGTTTGTGCCAGCTAAGCAGTCTTTTGATCAAGCGTTAGCGATGAAAGGTAAGGCTATCCACGCGAAAAGTTGCGAGAACTGTCATTCGGATGGTGGCAGTAACGCTCTGGATGAAGCTTCGATTTTAGCTGGTCAGCAGAAGGGCTATCTCGCCACTACGTTGCAACAGTTTAAGCAAGGCAAACGCTCCGTTGATAAAAAAATGGATGAGGCGTTCAAAGGGCTTAGTGCCGATGATTTAAACGCGCTCGTAGAATACTATGCGAGTTATCGCTAGCGCTGCTTTGGGATGAACACCAATGAGTTTATGGCGTAAACCAAACAGAAAATGGATGCTCGGCATACCAATTGGTGGCTTATTGGCGTTTATCCTTGGTGGGGCGGCCCTCAGTGTTTTTCACTTTGGTATGGATTACACCAATCGCAACGAGTTTTGTTACAGTTGCCATATTGGGATGGATACGATAGTTGAGGAGTACCAAGCATCTCCACACTTCAAAAATGCTCAGGGTGTGGTTGCCGCTACGTGCAGTGATTGCCATGTCCCTAGGGAGTTTTTTGCTAAAATCGCATTGAAAATCGGCGCTACAGCCGACATCTATCACAAACTGACTGGAGAAATTACGTTAGAGAACTTCGAGGCGGAGCATCGTCCGAGGTTGGCTGCTGAAGTCACACAGCAGTTTATCGAGAATAAATCAAAGCAGTGTCGATATTGCCATTCCGTTGACAAGATGGATTTCGAAGCGCAAGGACGAACCGTTGCGCGTCGACATCAAATGATGGAAAGTCGAGAGCAATCGTGCATAGATTGCCATGCGGGGATTGCTCATCACCTGCCTATTTCTCTAGATTCTCCAGAGACTGTCCCACCTGAGGAGTAATACTGATACTTTCGGCTTCTTTCGCGATGGCTTTGACCATGCCTTTGAATATGAATAGATGGGCTGGCATCATGGCAAACCAGTAAAGCAGCCCGAGAAACCCCTGTGGGTGCCACCAAGCTGTGATATCCAGTTCTCGTTCATCACCATGGTCTTTGATGGTAATTTCTAAACGTCCAAGCCCCGGGCCTTTCATCCCAAAAAACAGTGAGAGGAACTGATCTTCCTCGCAGCGAATCACTTTCCAAGAGTCAATATAATCGCCGACTTTGAGCTCCGGCCCCGGAGGAGAAACGCGAATCGGTTTCCCGCCACCAAAAAAGATGTCGAGCCATTCACGTGTGCGCCACAAAATGTTGGCAAAGTAATAGCCTTTTTCACGACTCCCGATTTTTTGAGCCACTTTCCATAATGCCGCAGCGGAGGCTTGAGTTTTTATGCTCGCACTGGCTTGTTTAGGGTAGTAGCCATACCCTGGTTGCCATCGACGAAGTGCCGCTGGTTCAAAGCCCCAAACATTGCTGCGTACAAACGTGCCTTCATCTTGAATGGTATCGGATACCGCTTGCTCGTAGCTGATCAGCGTTTGCGGAAATCGTGCTTCAATCGCTTTGGAATCGGCAATGTAGTCATGCTCTAACCCCGCGAGTAATGCTTTGCCGATGTTTGCTGGTACAGAGGTGACCAAGCCGAGCCAGTACGATGCCATTTTTGGGGTAAGCAACGGTGTCGACCACAGCCGATAAGGCTTGTTGGTGATTCGGCAAATGACTTTAAACTGCTCGCGGTAGCTGAGTGTATCTGGCCCACCAACTTCATAAATTTGGTTTTCTTCTGGGGCTGATGCTTCGGCCAGCTGCAATAAATAGTGATTGAGGTTGGGTAGGGCAATAGGGTTGGCTTTTGAGTCGACCCATTTAGGCGCGATCAAAATAGGTAAGTTGTAGACAAAATCTCGCATGATCTCGAAAGCCGCGGAGCCGGGGCCAATGATGACGCCAGCACGCAATTCAGTTACTGGAACACCGGATTGTCGAATGATCTTTCCAGTGGCTTTACGAGCGGCTAAATGACGCGAGTTTCCGGTTTGCGGTTGGATGGCACTTAAATAAATGACATGTTTGACACGGCTTTGCTCCAATGCGTATTTAAAGTTCAAAGCAAGGTTTAGCTCGTACTCAACAAAGTCATCGCCTTGTGCCATTCCGTGCACTAGGAAAAATACCAAGTCAAAATCGTTCACCACAGCGAGCGTTGCTTCTGCGTCGGCTAGGTCCAGATACCGCAACGTTAAATTAGGATGGGGCCGAGTCCTTGACTCCAAATAATCGATATGTCGCGCCGCAGCCGTGACGGCGTAACCTTTGTCTAAAAGTAACGGAAGAAGTTGAGAACCAATGTAACCCGAGGCGCCTAGCACCAACACCTTTTTCATTATCTGTCCTTTTAATCGTTGGTGGAATAAACACCACAGAGTATAATCATGAGACACTTTTCCCATTCTATCAATAAGTTGTCGTTGGAGCGCTTGTGACTTTTCTCTCTCAACTCTCAATACATGCAGATAAAGCATTCTTACGTCGCTTATTCGCGATCGCGCTACCAATTACACTGCAAAGCATGATGTTTTCTAGCCGAAGCCTCGTTGATGTGCTTATGCTCGGCCAACTTGGTGAAGCT
This sequence comes from Vibrio chemaguriensis, assembly GCF_012275705.1. NCBI lineage: Bacteria > Pseudomonadati > Pseudomonadota > Gammaproteobacteria > Vibrionales > Vibrionaceae > Vibrio > Vibrio chemaguriensis. Next base: position 416,014 of record NZ_SHOE01000002.1, on the reverse strand, counting down.
GAAATAGCCGCTGTTGGGGTAGCGGCGCGCGCGACGTTTGTTACTACCATCATGTTAGTTGGGGTGACGACGGGTGGTGCATTACTGACCGCACAATATTGGGGGGCAGGCGATAAAGTCGGGGTACGTCGCAGTACCGCTTTAACATGGATGATAGCCATGGTGTTTGCCGCCATTGCCGTTGCTTTGTTTGTTATTTTCCCACAGCCAGTTATGAAACTGACTACAGACTCACAAGAAGTGATTGAGTTAGGAGCCAGCTATCTAATTATTTCATCCGTTAGCATGTTTGCTGTTGCGTGTGTCGCTAGTATGTCGGTGGGCTTGAGAGCGATGCACCAACCGGGGCTGAGCACATTTTTTAGTGGCATAGGCATTCTGTCTAATGTTTTCCTCAACTGGGTGTTAATTTTTGGTCACTTAGGTTTTCCTGCTTTAGGGATTACAGGGGCAGCCATTGCAACGGTTATCAGTGGCGCTATCGAAGTCGGTTGTCTATTTGGCTATTTATGGCTGAAGAAACACATAATTGCATTTGGTTGGGATGATATACGCGCAGGTTTGGTTGTAGACAAAATAACGCGTTTCTTGAGCCTTTCCTTACCGACCACATTTAACTTTTTGGCATGGGCTGGTGGATTGTTCGCTTACCATGCCATCATGGGGCAAGCGGGTGTGCAAGGTTTGGCAGCGTTGTCGGTGATGACGCCCGTTGAGTCAATCGCTCTCGCTATGATGATTGGCCTATCGAATGCAGCTGCGGTTTTAGTGGGTAACCAACTCGGCGCGAAAAACTTTGAACCTGTGTATTACCAAGCTTGGGCTACGGTCATTTTGAATGTGTTTATCGCATTTGTGGTCGCTGTTGTATTGATAGTGTCCAATCAATGGATCCTTAATGCGTTTAGTGCACTGACAGCGGATACTCGCCAGTTAGCTGAACAGTTTATGGTGATTCTTGCTTTAGGTGTCGTATTACGCTCGGTGCCGATGATGGTCATTGTTGGGGTATTACGTGCGGGTGGCGACGTTAAGTTTTGTTTGTATCAAGACATTCTTGCGCAGTGGGTGATTGGGATTCCACTCGCGGCATTTGCAGCGATTCAGCTCGGTTGGGAGCCGCAATGGGTTTACTTACTCTTTTTGACCGAGGAAGTTGTGAAGTGGACGATTTGTCTGCCAAGAATGGTGAGCCGAAAATGGATGAAAAACCTTATCGGTCAATAGAGGTAAACAGAGCTTTCTGCAGCTGCAAAAATCTGCTCAATACGTCAACAAAATTAGGAACAGAAAGTGAATCGAGTTGCATTTGTACTCTCATAGTGTGATCAAGCATTCAAAATACTTTCTACTAACAGGATTTTAGTGTAGATTCTGATCCCAATTTTTAAATACCATCCGAGCGGCATAATCAATGTTAAAACTGTCAGACCTATGTAAAGGCTATGTAGACGGGGGAGAATTTCACCCTGTATTACAAGGGGCAGAATTAACATTACAGCAAGGTGACCAAGTGGCTCTGATGGGAGAAAGTGGTTCGGGTAAAAGTACTTTGCTGAACTTAATTGCCGGACTGGATACTGCAGACTCTGGTGAAGTTCAGTTTCCAAATTTTGCCATGCATGATGCGCCAGAGCATTTGAGAACCCTTTATCGCCGCAACAATATTGGTAATATCTTCCAACAGTTCAACCTGCTTCCTACGCTCAATATTGCCGACAATATTCGTTTTTGTCGTCAGTTAAAAGGTTTGCCAGAAGATAAAGAGTTGTGGCGTCAAATTCTTTCTGCTCTGGATTTAATGCCTCTGCTAGGGCGCTACCCGGAAGAAGCATCTGGTGGTCAGCAACAACGTGCTGCTATTGCTCGTGCACTCTATATGGAACCTAAAATCCTACTCGCTGATGAGCCAACTGGTAGCCTAGACGAGCGAAACGCAGAAGCGGTAATGCGCTTATTGACGAGTCTCGCTCGCCAACTGGAATGCACTTTATTGTTGGTGACACACAGTGAAAAAGTGGCGGCCCATATGGAAGGTAAGATTCGACTTCAAGGAGGGCAACTGCATGTTATGGCCCGTAGTTAAGGCACTACTCGGCCATTACCGTCGTTACCCACTACAAATTATTCTTGTCTGGCTAGGGTTAACCTTAGGCGTGTCCCTTCTTGTTGGTGTTACTTCTATCAATCAGCATGCAAAACAAAGTTATGCGACAGGAGAAAAGCTTTTCTCCAATCCTTTGCCATACCGAATCCGAACTAAACACTCTGCCAATAAAATCCCTCAAGGTTTCTATATCCAGTTGCGTCGAGCTGGGTTTAACCAATGTGCGCCGTTTGACGTGCTGCATCTAGATGCTAAAACCGATATGAGCTTGATGCTGGTGGGGATTGATCCTGTCGCGATGATTCCATTGCAGCAAGGCAAATCTTTGGGTGAGATGCCCGTTCTATCATTAATGAAACCTCCTTATCCCATTCTAGTCAGTCAAGATTTGGCCGCTTACATGAGTTGGCAGGATGGGGACTTTATTGAGATGAATGACGGAAGTCGTCTCGGACCGATTCAAGTCGATAAAAACAAAATGCTCTCTGGGACTCGGCTGGTTACCGACATCTCATTACTGCGTATGCTCAAGCGGAGCTCAGGTTTGTCTGCGATTTCTTGTGGTGAAATGCCAGAGGAAAAGCTAATAGCACTGAAAAATATGCTACCTAATGGCATGACGCTCGTTAGGAATACGCGCACGGAGCTTGAGTCGTTAACTAATGCATTCCACATGAACCTCACCGCGATGGGGATGCTGTCATTTTTGGTCGGGTTGTTTATTTTTTATCAAGCGATGTCTTTGTCATTTATTCAGCGACAACGTTTGGTGGGTATTTTGAGACAGACGGGGGTCAACGGAACGCAGTTGGCTCAAGCATTGTTGTTAGAGTTGTCGTTGCTCGTCTTTATTGCGTGGGCGTGTGGTAACTTTTTTGGTTTGATCTTGGCAAATGAACTGATCCCTGCAGTCTCATCGAGCCTGAGCGATTTGTACGATGCCAACGTAGGCTTAACAATAGGATGGTCTTGGCAGTCCAGCTTATATAGTCTGATCATGGCAGCGATGGGCGCATTAATATCGTGTTTGTGGCCATTGATTCGTTTGTTGAAGTCACAGCCAATTCGTCTATCTTCTCGACTGTCATTAATGCGATTTGCAGGGCGTGAGTTCTCTTGGCAGGCTCTTGCTGCGTGTGCGTTTTGTGTCGCGGCAATCGCAGTGTATCAAGCACCGAAAACACAAGAAACTGGCTTTGCCATTATTGCGCTGATGTTGGTTAGTGTGGCCTTGTTCATGCCATTTATTATGTGGCATATGTTCCAGAGCTTTTCTTACACCATGCGTTGGGTACGTGTACGTTGGTTTTTTGCCGATGCAGCTGCGAGCATGAGTTATCGAGGTGTGGCAACAATGGCGTTTATGTTGGCACTGGCGGCAAATATCGGCGTAGAAACGATGGTAGGCAGCTTTAGGGATACAACCGATAAATGGCTCAGCCAGCGATTAGCAGCGGATATTTATATCTATCCGACAAATAACTCAGCAGCTCGGATGAGTGCGTGGCTGCAAAACCAACCAGAAGTCAACTCGGTTTGGTGGCGTTGGGAAAAAGATATGCCAACCGAACATGGTGCTTTGCAAGTGGTGAGTACAGGCTCTTCTGAAGGTGAGCTAGATGCACTGACGGTAAAACTAGGTGTCCCGAATTACTGGTATCAACTGCACGCGACCAAGAGCTTGATGGTGAGTGAATCGATGGCCTTGAAGTTGGATATTCGCCCAGGAGACTTCATTAACTTGCAGGAACCACTGGGTGGAGACTGGCAAGTCGTTGGTGTTTATTACGATTATGGAAACCCGTATAACCAGGTGATGATGTCGCACCGGAATTGGCTGTATGCATTTGCAGGGACGGGCAATGTTGGCCTTGGTGTAGTGTTAAAAGATAGCGTTAATGGGGAGGGGCTGAAAAATCGCTTAGAAAATGTATTCCGCCTCCCGCAAGACCGTGTGTTTGATAATGGTAATATTTATAGTCAGGCAATGAGGGTATTTGATCATACCTTCGCTATTGCAGGAACCTTGGGCAACATCACGCTGATTATTGCTGTGTTTGGCTTATTCTTCGCGACATTGGCGGGCGAGTTGTCGCGGCAGCGGCACTTCTCTTTGCTGAGATGTATGGGGGTATCCGGAAAGGAACTTGTCGCATTAGGTGGTTTGCAGTTGTTTGTCTTCGGGGCCATTTCCGCGATTATTGCGGTGCCACTTGGTCTGGCACTTGCACACTTGATCGTTGATATTATCATTAAGCAATCATTCGGCTGGTCTCTGGAGCTTCAAACGATCCCTTGGGAATACGCTCAAACTATTGCTTGGGCGATGCTTGCCATCATGATTGCCGGCGCATTGCCAGTTATTAGAATGATTAAGAGTACGCCAATGAAGTCATTAAGGGACGCGTTGTAATGAAAAAAGTGGGCTCTAAAAAACGCTTGTTAGTTTCAACGATCATTGTTATTGCGTTTGCCTTTTTGACCGGGGCTGCTTTTTACTCAACTTTTTGGTTGGAAGCGACAGCGACACAAGAAAGCGAGCTTAATTCTATTCTAACGCGTGAAAATCAAACGATTTTCGAACCTGTATTACCTGACGAACATGTCTCTTTACCGTCAGATTTTCGCTTTCATCCCGAGTACCAACATGAATGGTGGCACTACTTTGCGAAACTGAAAGATGAACAAGGGAAAATATACAATGTTCAATGGAGTTACTTCAGGGTCGCGACAGACGAGCGAGAAACCAGCGGATGGCAAAACCCTCAACTGTACATTTCACATGTTGTCGTTAGCCATGGTTCGCACGTCTGGAAAGAGCAACGTGTAGCGAGAGGCGGGATAGGCCAAGCTGGCATGACTAATCGTCCTTTCAGGTTATGGATTGATAATTGGACGTGGCGTTCACTTGGTGCAACGCCTTTCCCTGGTAACTTGAATGTGACTACCGATACGTTTGGTTTAGATCTCAATACTATGACAAATGGCCCCTTTGTCGTGAATGGAGACAAAGGTTTTCAGGTGAAACACGCGTTGCAATCTGTTGCCTCTTTCAGTTTTAGTGCGCCATTTTTAAAGGTGAAAGGGAGTTTGAACATTAATGGCAAACGCTTCTCTGTTGCTGGCTCTGCTTGGGCTCAGAAAGAGTGGGGCAGTGGCTTAATTGGTGAAGGGCAACAGGGTTGGGATTGGTTTGTATTCAATTTAGATGATGGTCGAGCACTGACAGTCAGCCGCTATCGCCACCATGGACAAACACCGCATGTGTTTGGCACCGTGTCCACACGCTCAGGTAAAGTCATTAATCTCTCAGATGATGATATCAGTATTAAACCAATGCAAGTGACCAGTTTATCAAATGGAAGAAGGCTGCCTTTGCAGTGGATTATTAATATTCCAAAGCATCAAATTAACTTGACCACTCGTATTATCAAATCAGATATGTGGCTTCCTTTTGTTATACCGTATTGGGAAGGTCCTACCTTAGCTTCTGGCTCCAACGAGGCTTGGGGCTTTATGCAGCTCACCGGTTATTAAATTCTGATAAAAACCACCCCAATGGGTGGTTTTTTAGTGGATGAAACTTCCTGAATTTTTCTCAAAAGTATGGGGTTATCATGACAGTACATGCCATGTTATGCTGATTTTCTCATAATCTTGATAAACATTTGGCGCGATAACAACAAGTACGCGCTGTGATCAAAATTGAGTGTTATGTTGGAAAATACGATGTATAGTAAACTTCATATCGGAAAAATCGAAGTTTATACTCTGAAGAAGCGATTATTCTAAAGTTTTCGACCGCTATACACTCTTATCATTCTTTGTTAATCGTTTATTAAGATAATAAATATAAGGACGAAACCATGAACGATGTCATTCGTGACTTTTTCAAAATGGAATCAGCTGGTGGTATTCTTCTCGTGATTGCCGCGGCAATTGCGATGACCATTGCTAACTCACCGCTGGGCGAAACTTATCAATCTGTACTGCATACTTATGTATTTGGTATGTCAGTTTCTCACTGGATTAATGACGGCCTAATGGCTGTTTTCTTCTTACTCATTGGCCTTGAAGTTAAGCGAGAGCTACTTGAAGGTGCGTTAAAATCAAAAGAAACCGCAATTTTCCCTGCGATTGCAGCGGTTGGCGGTATGTTAGCTCCTGCTCTTATTTACGTAGCCTTTAATGCCAACGATCCTGAGGCGATTTCTGGTTGGGCAATTCCAGCGGCGACAGATATCGCTTTTGCTTTAGGTATCATGGCGTTATTAGGTAAGCGTGTACCAGTAAGCCTAAAAGTGTTCTTGCTGGCGCTTGCTATCATCGATGATTTAGGAGTGGTTGTTATTATCGCGCTATTTTACACCGGTGACCTGTCGACCATGGCGTTGCTTGTTGGCTTCATCATGACTGGTGTCCTATTCATGTTGAATGCGAAGGAAGTAACAAAACTTACGCCATACATGATCGTCGGTGCGATCTTATGGTTCGCGGTGCTTAAATCTGGTGTTCACGCAACATTGGCAGGTGTAGTGATTGGTTTTGCTATCCCACTAAAGGGAAAGCAGGGCGAACATTCTCCACTTAAACATATGGAGCACGCGCTTCACCCATACGTGGCATTTGGTATTCTGCCTCTATTCGCATTTGCCAATGCGGGGATTTCGTTAGAAGGCGTATCGATGTCAGGTCTAACTTCAATGCTGCCACTCGGTATTGCTTTGGGTCTACTGGTTGGTAAGCCTCTAGGTATCTTTACCTTTAGCTGGGCAGCGGTAAAAATGGGCGTTGCTAAGTTACCTGAAGGCGTTAACTTCAAGCATATCTTTGCGGTATCTGTGTTGTGTGGTATTGGCTTTACAATGTCTATCTTCATTTCCTCTTTAGCGTTCGGAAATGTAAGTCCTGAATTTGATACCTATGCTCGACTCGGTATCTTAATGGGTTCGACGACAGCAGCATTACTTGGCTATGCCTTACTGCACTTTTCTTTGCCTAAGAAAGCACAAGCGTAAGATAAAAAATGCGCTATTTTGTAAAGCCTCCCAATCGGGAGGCTTTTTTATACCCATAGTTCAGTACATCAGCGACTTAATAGCGACACTTTCGTATTAAGCGGATGTCTAGCCCATGGAGATGAACGGAATCATCGAAAAAGGTAGGTTGGCAGATCTGCAGGCGAAAAAAAGCCCAGCCGAAAATTTGACTGGGCGGATACAAACATAGGAGTTAATAAGAAAAAAGCAGCAACGTAACAATTAGATGGAAACAAGTTTGACGGCCAGTGAAACTTAAAATGCCCTAGTTGTTACATTTATTCAGACCGAGCCTTTTCCAAACAGTTCCATTTTTTTTTCAAAAAAATTCGATTTAATTCTTTCTGCCCGCTTGTATCGTAAAGAGGTAAGAGAAGAAGCGAACAGCGTAACCAACTTAATGGCGGTTTGAAACTCGATAGCCCTCTTTTCTATAGTAGCTATAAACTTAAATTGCATTTCAAACCTGCCCCTCCTGCTCCGACCGCCTAACGGCATTGCTAGCGTTTCAAATACGATGGTTTGCGAAACTTGGTCATTTTCTTCAGGCGAGCATCATTTGCTTATTAGACTTAAATTCAAAAGATTAGATCACACCTTCTAAGTTCTGGTCAGACCAATTGGTGAAAGTGTGATGTTAATCATTTGTTAATCTAAAGTTTCGGGAGTATATTTTCAAACAGTTGTTTAATACGAGTGATTAAAATGGCCCCGAGAACATCAACAAAAGAAAAAATACTCGATGTCGCAGAAGGACTCTTTGCTGAACATGGTTTTAATGATACTTCGCTAAGAACGATAACAGGTAAAGCGAACGTCAACTTAGCATCGGTAAATTATCACTTTGGCGATAAAAAAACGCTAGTTAGAGCGGTTTTAGATAGATACCTAGAAGCGCTCATGCCGAGCATTAAAACCTCACTAATTGAGTTAAATACGCGTGATAGCTACGACATGGACGACGTCTTTGAGTCATTGCGTTTACCTTTGCGTACATTAAATGATGTGCGCCCCAATGGTACTGCATTATTCATGTTGTTAATTGGCCGTGGTTACACAGACGTACAAGGTCATCTGCGTTGGTTCATCACCACTCGATATGAAGAGGTACTTAACCTCTTCACCTTCTCGATAATGAAGGCAAACCCGGAACTATGTGAGGAGCAGCTGTTTTGGCGACTGCACTTCACGCTAGGTACCTGCGTATTTACGATGGCTTCAAGCCAGGCTCTTTCGGAGCTTGCTGAAAGTAAATTTGAAAAGGAAGTCGATGTGAAATCTGTCGTCGATTTACTGATTCCTTATTTGTCTGCAGGAATGTCAGCGAAGCAGTTGGCACAAGACAAATAAGAAAGTTAAACCAATAATAAAATTATGCCCAGAGCGGTTACGTGAACAAAAGGATCTGAACTATGAGCTCTCTACGAAGAAAATGGATTAGTGACCCAGCTTTTAAAGTGTTCAAAAAAGTATTGCCACCTCTCTCTAGCACCGAGAAAGAGGCGATGGAAGCGGGTAGTGTGTGGTGGGATGCCGAACTATTTTCAGGCAAGCCTAACTTCACTACATTGCACCATTATCCAACGCCGACACTGACAGCAAAAGAGCAGTCATTTATGGATAATGAGCTTGAAACCCTGCTAGAAATGCTTGATGACCAGAAGATTGTCAAAGAAGACAGGGATTTACCGCCTGAAGTATGGGAGTACTTACGTAAAGAGCGATTTTTCTCACTGATCATTTCAAAAGCGTATGGTGGTCGTGAATTTTCCGCTTTAGCGAACTCAACCATTGTTTCTCGTATTGCGACTCGTAGCATCAGCACCGCTGTCTCGGTAATGGTACCGAACTCTCTTGGTCCAGGTGAGCTTTTATCGCACTATGGCACGCAAGAGCAAAAAGATTACTGGTTGCCTCGTCTTGCTGATGGTACCGACATTCCTTGTTTTGCATTAACAGGGCCCGAAGCGGGATCTGACGCCGGTGGTATACCAGATCAAGGCGTAGTTTGTTATGGCACTCACGAAGGCAAAGAAGTGCTTGGCGTGCGAGTTAGCTGGAATAAACGCTACATCACACTTGCGCCAGTGGCGACAGTGCTCGGATTAGCATTTAAGCTACAGGATCCAGAAGGGCTACTTGGTGATAAGAAAGAGGTTGGAATCACATGTGCGCTGATCCCCGCTGACCATGAAGGTGTCGAGATAGGCGAGCGCCATGATCCTCTGGGTTCTGCATTCATGAATGGTCCGACTCGTGGTGAAGATGTCTTCATCCCTATGGACTGGTTGATCGGTGGCGCTGATTACGCAGGTAAAGGTTGGCGTATGCTGGTGGAGTGTCTTTCTGCTGGTCGTGGTATCTCTCTCCCAGCGCTTGGCACAGCGATTGGCCACCTTACTACACGTACAACCGGTGCTTATGCTTACGTGCGTAAACAGTTTGGTATGTCGATCGGTAAGTTTGAAGGTGTCGCAGAAGCAATGGGGCGCATTGGTGGTCTTACTTACCTACTAGAAGCGACACGTACGCTGACGACGACTTCTCTCGATATGAAAGAAAAACCTGGGATCGTAACCGCGATTGCCAAGTACCACATGACGGAAATCGCGCGTACTATTCTAAATGATTCGTTTGATATCCATGCGGGTCGTGCGATTCAAGATGGCCCAATGAACTATCTTGCTAAACATTATCTCGGTATTCCAGTTGCGATCACTGTTGAAGGCGCGAATATTCTGACTCGTAACCTGATGATTTTTGGTCAAGGTGCGACTCGTTGTCACCCATATGTACTGAAAGAAATGGAAGCCGCGGCGAATCCAGATTCTGAACAAGGGGCGAAAGAATTTGACAACTTGCTCTTTAAACACATCAAACATGCGGTAGGCAATACATTTGGTGCATTTGGCGCGGCGCTAACTGGTTCTCGGTTTGTAAAAGCGCACATGAGTGGCCCAACACAGCAATACTACAAAGAAATCACAAGATTAAGCCGAGCGCTTGCTGTTAGTGCTGACTTCGCGATGTTAACACTAGGCGGTGATTTGAAGCGTAAAGAAATGATTTCTGCACGTCTGGGTGATGGCTTAAGTTATCTATATATGGCGTCTGCCGCACTGAAAAAGTATGAAGATGAAGGACGTCAACAAGGCGATCTAGATTTTGTCCACTACGCCGTTCAACATTGTTTGTATAACGCATCTAAGTCATTAAATGAGGCTTATACCAACTTCCCTGTGAAATACGTTGGCGGTGTGCTGAAAGGGTTATTGTTCCCACTTGGCAATCATTTCAATAAGCCAAGCGATGAACTGTGTGTGAATCTGGCGGAAGCGATGATGACGCCAGGAGCACAACGTGATCGACTCACGCATCTTTGCTACATCGGAAAATCCGACGACGACAGCGTAGGCTTAATGGAGAATGCCTTCCTCGCAATGTACGAAATCAAACCATTAGAGCGTAAGCTTATGAAGGCGGCGAAGGATGGGAAAGTGGCTCGTAAAGGTCTGCTACACGACCGTCTGCAGCAAGCATTTGAAGCAGGCGTGTTAACTGAGCAAGAAATTGACCAAATCATGGCGGCAGACAAATTGCGTTACAAGGCGATTCAAGTTGACCACTTTAGTCATGACTTTTCTGAAGTACGAACCGATTGCCCAAAAAAGTCGCATTTGAACCCGGCGGCATAGTAAACCGTTAATACTACGAAAAGCACCTCAATGAGGTGCTTTTTTGTGTTCTTGCTGAGTGGATGTTGGGATAGTGCTCCAACCACTTGCCTTTTCAGAGCATTTTTACAGAAATTAGATGCGAAATCCCGACGAAACTTTTATCCTAACAAGGTTTTTTAAAGGAAGTTGAATATGATCATCAAACCTAGAATTCGTGGATTTATCTGTACTACAACGCACCCTGTTGGTTGTGAAGCTAACGTAAAAGAACAAATTGCGTACACTAAAGCGCAAGGCCCAATCAAAAACGCACCTAAGCGCGTTCTTGTTGTCGGTGCATCAAGTGGCTACGGTCTATCTTCTCGTATCGCTGCGGCATTTGGTGGCGGTGCATCAACTATCGGTGTTTTCTTCGAAAAAGAAGGTACTGAGAAGAAACCAGGTACGGCAGGCTTCTACAATGCAGCTGCTTTTGAAAAGCTAGCGCGTGAAGAAGGCCTGTACGCAAAAAGCCTAAACGGCGACGCTTTCTCAAATGAAGCGAAACAGAAAACTATCGAACTGATCAAAGAAGATTTAGGTCAGATCGATATGGTGGTTTACTCACTGGCTTCCCCAGTACGTAAAATGCCAGAAACTGGCGAGCTAGTTCGTTCAGCGCTTAAGCCTATTGGTGAAACTTACACATCAACTGCCGTTGATACCAACAAAGATGTGATCATCGAAGCAAGTGTTGAGCCTGCAACAGAAGAAGAAATCAAAGACACAGTAACCGTTATGGGCGGTGAAGACTGGGAACTTTGGATTAATGCACTGTCTGATGCTGGTGTTCTTGCTGAAGGCTGTAAGACAGTCGCGTACAGCTACATTGGTACTGAGCTAACTTGGCCAATCTACTGGGATGGCGCACTAGGTAAAGCGAAAATGGACCTAGATCGTGCGGCGAAAGCGCTAAACGACAAGTTAGCAGCGACAGGCGGCAGTGCAAATGTTGCTGTACTTAAATCTGTTGTAACTCAGGCAAGTTCCGCAATTCCTGTTATGCCACTGTACATTGCAATGGTATTCAAGAAAATGCGCGAAGAAGGCGTACACGAAGGCTGTATGGAACAAATCTACCGTATGTTCAGCCAACGTCTGTACAAAGAAGATGGTAGCGCAGCAGAAGTGGATGAGATGAACCGTCTACGTCTGGATGACTGGGAACTTCGTGACGACATTCAGCAGCACTGTCGTGAGCTATGGCCTCAAATTACGACTGAGAACCTAAAAGAACTGACTGACTACGTAGAGTACAAAGAAGAGTTCTTGAAACTACTTGGTTTCGGTGTTGAAGGCGTAGATTACGAAGCGGATGTAAATCCAGCGGTTGAAGCTGATTTTATCCAAATCTAATCGAATGACTGATTAGACAACCGATATACAAAAGGCGCTCATTGAGCGCCTTTTTTGCTTTCATCAGTCAAAGTTATTAACTTAATATTATCAGGATTGTACCTGCCAACGTCATCAGAATATTGGCAATCGCATAGGTACCCGCATAGCCAAGAGCTGGGATGGTGGATTTAGCGTAGTCGTTGACGACATCCATAGCTGGGGCACAAGTTCGGGCACCAATAATGGCACCGAAGAGCAGGGCACGGTTCATCTTGAGTATGTGTGCGCCCACTAAATAGGCCAATACCACAGGCACAACACTAACAATGAATGCTAAACCAATCACTTTTGGACCAACTTGAGTCAAGTGTTCGAACATCTTTCCGCCTGCACTTAGACCTATTCCCACCATAAAGAACATCAAACCCAAATCTTTGACCATATTCAGCGCCCCCTGCGGGACATAGCCGAAAGTAGGGTGATTTGCTCGTAAGAAACCAAGTGTAATACCAGATAACAAAAGACCTACCGCGTTACCCAAGCTGAACGAAACCTGGCCGAATGTCATCGTGATGAGGCCAAACAGAATACCCAAAATAAAGAAGCTGCAAAAAGCGAGTAAATCGGCCATTTGACTGTGGATCGAGATGAAACCGATTTTTTCCGCGAGTCCATGTACTCGGCTTTTCTCGCCGCTCACCTGAAGGACGTCACCTTTAGCGAGCACAATGTCTAAGTCCATCGGCATTTCTATTTGCGCACGTACCACGCGGTTTAAGAAACAGCCAAACTCAGATAAGTTTAAATCAGATAAACGCTTGCCTGCGATAGCGTCACTTTTTACGACAATTTCTTCTTCAACGATGCGCAAATCAAGCAAGTTACGATCAAATACTTCTTTTCCGTTGCGGAAGCTAGGATCCAAGCGAGCATGGCTATCAGGGAAGCCAACCAGTGCAATTTCATCACCCTCTTGCAAAATGGCATCACCATCTGGATGGGCGAGAATACCATTGCGGCGGATTCGTTCAATGTAACAGCCAGTTTGACGATAAATACCCAGTTCACGCAAGTTCTTGCCGTCAGTCCAGTCAATCAATTCTGGGCCGACTCGGTAAGCACGAATAATCGGTAAGTACACTTTTCTTTGGCTTGAATTTCCAAGGCCACGTTCTTGAGCAATTTGCTGCGCAGAATCAGACAGGTTCTGCTTCTGCAGTTTTGGCAACAGCTTCGCGAACATGATCATGCTAATTAAGCCCACCAGATAAGCCATCGCGTAACCTACAGATAGATTTTCTAATACCAAAGAAAAATCCATATTGCGCGGTATAGTAGCAAGGCCGGAGTTTAGAGCGTCTTGTGCACCAACCAGTACTGGTGTTGCTGTCAACGCGCCAGCCATCATACCGGCTGACAAGCCAAAATCGAGGCCGAAATAGTGGCTCAAGCCATACGTTAAGCTGACTGCGGACACGAGAACGGTCATACTTAAAATAAAGTAATGCTTACCATCTCTGAAGAATATGCCAAAAAAGTTTGGTCCAGCTTCAATGCCAACGCAATAGATAAACAGCATGAAGCCAATGGTTAATGCTTCTGCATTGAATGAGAAGCCAAGGTGACCCATTACCAACGAGGTAATTAGAACGCCTATGGAGTTGCCTAGTTGTAATTTGCCAAATCGGATTTTTCCGATGGCAAGGCCAATGGCTAATACGACGAAGATTAGAAGGATAGGGTTTTGCTCAAGAAGGTATACGACGTCTATGTTCACTGTGTGGCTCGGTAAAGTGTGTGCCAAAAAGATTAAGAATTGCGAATTGTAACTAAATATAGCAAAAAGATAAGTGAATTTTTTTAGGTTTTACCATTAGTTGACGTAAGGTAATAACCAACTGAAAAATAATAAAAAAGCCGCATGAAGCGGCTTTCTTAAAAACGGTCTTTATTACTCGTCAAATAGACCTAGGTGCTCTTTCGCGTATGCTTCGAACTCGTCGCAGCCACCGATGTGCTCTTGGTCGATAAAGATTTGAGGAACAGTTTCAACTGGCTTACCAACTGTTTTCTCAAGATCTGCTTTAGAAATACCTTCAGCATGGATATCAACGTAACGGTAGTTGAAGTCGTCACGCTTCGCTTTTAGCGTTTCTGCGTGTTCTTTTGCACGAACACAGAAAGGACATGCAGGGCGACCAAAGATAACAACGAACATAATCTTATTTCTCCTAAATCTATTCTTTTTTGAAAGCGTACAAAACATAGCGGCTGAGTGCGCTCTCTTTTGTTGCAGTAACTATGCCCGATCCAGATACGGAAATAAAGCGGCAATTACCTCTTGGTTCTATAGGTGAAATCTATCGAATAAAAACTAAACGCGCTCCCTTATTCTATGGCTCTAAAGTATGTGAAGTGACGCATAAAAAACATACATTTTAAGGGGTTAATGATGGCAAGGTGGAATTGGTCAATTTTTTTTATTCAAAAACATAGCAATCTAATCTGGCTATACGCAAATGACTTCAACTCTTACATAAGTGTTAAATTAGAGGGCAAGAGGTTATTTGGGTATATTATTTTGGGAGGATGTGTATGTTTCAGTTTATGACTGCAACAAGGATTATATTTGGTGAAGGTGCACTTCAGTCTTCATTATCCGTTATCAACCAATTTGGCTACAGTGTTTTGCTGGTAACTGGGAAGGACACCCAACGAGCCACGCCCATCATTAACTACCTTAAAGCTCAAAATATGCGTTACCAACACGTAGCAATCAATGGCGAACCTTATATCACAATGGTAGAAGAGACCGCGGTACTCGGTAGAAAATTCCAGCCTGATATGGTGATTGCTATTGGCGGTGGCAGTGTCATCGATATGGGTAAAGCCCTAGCCGCTATTATTCCTAATCAAGGCAATGTTTACGATTACGTCGAAGTGGTAGGAAGAAACGTACCATTAAAGGCAAAACCTCTTCATTTTATTGCAATTCCTACGACAGCAAGCACGGGCTCAGAGGTGACTCGAAATGCGGTGTTGAAGTCTGGACAAGATAAAGTGAAAGTGAGTCTTCGAAGCCCTGATATGCTGGCAGACGTTGCCATTGTGGATCCGACGCTCACTTATGGAACCGATCAATACACATCCGGGCGTGGCGCGATGGATGCGTTCACTCATTTGATGGAAGCGTATGTGTGTGGTGAGCCAAACCCTCTTACAGATATGGTGTGCGAAGAGGGACTTCGTCGTTTAAGCCGTTCAGTGATTGCTGCTTGTAAGCAAGATAATCATAAGGCTCGCTCGGATTTATCATTCGCTGCGTTGCTCGGTGGCATGGCCATTACTAATGCCAAATTAGGTGCTGCGCATGGGCTTGCGTCGGCGTTAGGAGGTAAGTTAGATGCTCCCCACAGCGTGATCACGGCGCGTCTTGCACCGCACGTGATGCAGGAAAATATTAACGCCGCGAAGTTCGCTGGTAGGAATGATGTGATAAATCGTTATCGTAAACTTGCCCAACTGGTTACCGATCGTGCGAACGCGAATGAGCACGATGGGGTTCTTTGGGTAAATATGGTGTTAGATAAGTTAGCGTTGCCGTTACTTGGCCAATTCGGAGTATGCCAAACTTCTTTTGAACAAGTGGCGAACGATGCGCTTAAGTCGATGGCGATCAAAGGCAACCCGCTACCCCTTAATCAGGAACGTTTGATATACATATTGCAGCAAGTCTGTGATTGCAGTGGAGAGTGTGTGGCAGAGAGCACACAACACGTGAGCTCTGTAGAAGTGCTTGAATCAAGAACGGACTTATCGAGTGTGAACGACTTGGGTTGATGTATTGATCTAAAGCACATTGAAAAAAGGGGAGCGTAGAGCTCCCCTTTATTAAATCTTTCACTAAACAGCAGGACTTAGTACTGACTTAGCTTGTCATAGCGACTGTCTTTCAACGCATCTTTTACGCGTTTTAGGTTCTCACGGAAACCTGTACCACGGCGAAGTGTGAAGCCAGTTGCGAGTACATCAATCACCGTCATCTGTACAACTCGACTCGCCATTGGCATATAGACGTCGGTATCTTCAGGAATATCAAGCGTAATAGCGAGTGAACTTGCCTTTTCTAGCGGTGAGTCCTTTGCTGTAATCGCAATGACCGTCGCGCCGTTTTCACGAGCAAGGTTTGCTATTTCGACCTGACTCTTCGTTCGACCTGTGTGAGAAATAAGAACCACAACATCATTATCACTGCAGTTAATACAACTCATGCGCTGCATGACAATGTCTTCAAAACAAGTAATTGGAATGTTAAAGCGAATAAACTTGTTTTGTGCGTCTCGGGCTACAGAAGATGAAGCACCAAGGCCAAAGAATGAAATGCGCTTCGCTTGCGTTAGCAAATCGACCGCACGGTTCACTTGCATTGGATCTAGGCTGTTTTTCGCGACATCTAAACACGCCATGGTCGATTCAAAAATCTTATGGGTGTACGCGTCTGGGCCATCGTCTTCTTCCACGTTACGGTTAACGTAAGGGGTACCGTTGGCTAGGCTCTGTGCCAAGTGAAGCTTAAAATCTGGAAAGCCCTTGGTGTCCAGACGACGACAGAAGCGGTTTACAGTGGGCTCACTAACATCAGCCATTTTAGCCAACGTTGCAATGCTTGAATGAATTGCAGTTTGTGGAGACGCCATAATTACTTCCGCAACTTTGCGCTCTGACTTACTGAAATTCTCCAGGTTTTTTTGAATTTTTTCTAATGTATTCATAGTGTTCACGAGGGTATAGAGAACAACTCGCTGGCTCTGTTAACGAAAGGAAACACGAAGATTCCAGAGTAGAGTGGGGCGTTAACGAAAACAACCAGCGCCATAGAATCAGTATAAACCTGATCTTCAATCAGTCTAAACCAATAACGGATACTATTTAGTGAGAATTTGACAGGCCTCAAACAAAATGTTGTAAAAACTACAGAATTGGATGTGTAATCGATGTTTTGTTGCGCCAGTCGCACGAGAATGATGTTTGAGTTACATCAAAACGAAAAAAAATTTCAAATTGATGTAACTCTTTCGGGTCATTAAGACGATTGGATATTAGTGACCACCTGCTGAATTCTTTCCATCAAATTTGGTGCTTGCTTGGCGATTTCACGCTGTTCATCAAGCACCGAACTCAAAATCTCTTTGGTCGTCAGCGGATTAGCCAAAACCACTCGGAACACAATCGTGTTCATGCGCTGCCATTGGTCTGGGTTCAGTCTTGTACGTGAAACAAACGATTTGCCCGTTTCGCGCTGACGCTTTTGAATAAACTGTGTTAATTCATTAATCAGTTCATTCAGTTGTTCTTTTTGTGAACCTTCCGCTTTTGCTAATGCCTCACGGATGAATGGCGGCAAGTAGCGGTATGTGAGCAGACAAAGCTCTGGTTCAGAAACCAACTCGAAATCATCTTGCTGCTTGATTAAATCCGCAAAGTAGCGAGCTTTTTCAATGCTTTGGTCTATCAGCAGCTCATAGCCAGGGCGGCTGATGATGTGCATTGCGGCATAGACCAACATTGCCATGCCTGAACGAGAGCCTTCTAATGTATGACTGCCTAGGTCTTTTGAGCCTTTACGCAAGATATATTGAGCGTGATGCTCTATGGATTTCATTGCGTCAGGGTCTTTGAACAGAACCATACCAGCGCCCATCGGGATGTAGAGTTGCTTGTGCGCATCAATGGTTACTGAGTCTGCCATTTCCACACCGTTAAGAAGGTGACGGTGGTGATTAGACATAAGTGTTGCGCCACCCCATGCGGCATCCACATGAAAATGACAACCGTGAGCTTGGCAGACTTCTGCGATTTCAGGTAGCGGGTCGACATTACCTGTCTCTGTTGTACCAGCTACACCAATAACAGCAATAGGCTTGATGTTTTTTTTCTCTAGTTCAACAATTTTCGCTTTAAGGTCGTCGACAATAATACGGTTGTTGGCGTCCGTTTTAACCGCAACCAAGCCTTCTTGACCTAAACCTAGTACATCGGCTGCTTTCTTAAGGGAGTAGTGACCACGCTCAGACACCAATACCGCTAAGCCATCGTAGCCATAATGCTTCATGGCTTTAAATAGGCCTTCTTTCTCAACGCCTTTAAATGAACCATTGGCTCTTAACGCCTTGTTACGTGCTACCCAAAGTGCAGTGATATTGGCAATGGTACCGCCGGAGCAAAATGCGCCCAATGAGTGGTTTGCGCTATGCATCCACTGATCGTAAAACGTATCGCTCTGACCATAGATCAAGCGATGTAGCATGCCCAAAACTTGACGTTCAAGCGGGGTAAAGGCTTTAGAAGTCTCTATCTTTACCAGGTTTTGGTTTAAGGCGATCATGATCTTTGACAGTGGCATCAAGAAATAAGGCAGCGCCGATGTCATATGACCAATGAAGCTTGGTGAAGAAGTGTGAACGGAGTGCGACACCAAAGTGTCGAGTAAGTGTTCTGTATGATCTGACACGAACTCTGGCTGCTCAGGAATCTGAGCAGAAGAAAAGTCTTTTTCGATTTCGCGTAAAGGCTTTTCTTCTGCCACGATGTGTTCACGAAGAAATTGATTTAGATTTCGCGAGAGGCTCTCGTCAATTTTGGTTAACGTTGAGTCAGGACCTTCTGGGACAGTGAAGATCTTTAGCAAGCTCTCAAAGCTAACGTCAGCGGTTTTTTGTTCCTTAACCATAGCAAAGAATCTTTGTAGTTATTTTGGTAATGCGAGCGGCACAATCTAAACTAAAACGGGCGCAAAGTCCCGTTTTAATTGTTGAAACCCATGTTGCTGAAATGAAAATTTTAGGTGAAGGCTACAATCTTCGCATTAAAAAATCGTTGATTTTAATGTGTTAAAACACTCGGCGTTTTCGAGCATCCTCAACGATTAATTAATCACACTTCTGCTTTTCAATCTTCTCTATTGACTGATTGTACTTATTAAGCGCGGTATCAATTTGTTGTGGATGGCTAAGCAGGTCGGCGAATGCTGAACGGAGTTCGTAGTTTTTTGGATGGTTAGTCGATTGACGGTCACTAAACGTTTGTTTTGCGACTTCACCTAACTTATCACTTCGGCTTGCTAGCTGCTTAACGTCGTGTTGTTCCAATTTTAGCCATGCTTCGATTGGCTGTTCTGTTGCAACACGGCTAGGATCGTTCTCTAGAAAATAGTGAACCGCTTCACGGTTTAATTCAAAGTGATGTTTACGGCCGTCCAAGAACCACTGGCTAACTTCTTTTAGATCTGGATACTGGGTAACCGTCAAATCGACAAGATCTTGATACCACTGTAGTGAGGCATCAACATAGCCGTCGTATTTGCTTGCAAGACATTGTTGATCTGCGGCAAACGTAAAAGTTGAGCTTGTAGCGAGGAGCGCTGCAACGACAAAGCGTTTCATTCTTCTTCCTTCTGGTTGTTATCCCTTTATTAACGCAAGGCACATAAGTTGATGTTTCACCCTTCTTTCTCTTTAGTCGTGATAAATCATTGGGCTAATTGACAAAAAGAAAGCGGATTATTGCCAAAATCTTGATCACTTTGACGTTAACTGGGTATTTGAATTTTTGCCGTATTGTAATGGATGTTAAAGCGAAAACCTGAGATCTAGCTAGCAAGTGATACAAAGAAAAGCATCATAACTGGTACCAGTAAACTCAAAATAAACCCACTAACGATGGCAACTGGGACACAACGCACACCACCTGTAGTCTGAATAACAGGTAGGGTAAAGTCCATTGCTGTTGCCCCTGCATAACCAATTGCTGTGCACGGATAGCTACGAATAAAGAGAGGAATGGCTACCAGCGCGACCAGCTCTCTCATCAATTCGATCAGGAAAGATGCCCCCCCAAACACGGGGCCAAAAGCGTCTCCCATCAAAATTCCTGCGAGTGAATACCAGCCAAAGCCTGAAGCCATCGCGAGGGCTTGATAGATAGGAAGGTCCAAAAGTATCGCTGCAATAACGCCACCAAGCATACATGTTGCGATCACAACTGCCGCAATGGCCATACCCTGTTTATTTAATAGAATTTGGCGAAGAGTAAGACCACTATTGCGAAGCTGAATACCAATAAAAAATAGGAGCAGGAAGAGTATCCATTCGCTCGCTGTATCCACCCAACTTAAATCGATGGGTAACAGCAGACCAACTACTAGCCCGCCACCAACGACAACAATCAGCTTTACTGATTCTAAAGCCATCGAGGATAGCGGCAGCTTCTTTTGATTCTGATTGGTCTGGAGAGGAATAATCCTATCGATAATAGGCAGCGCCAACAGATTACAGGTACTTAAACATAAAAAGAAAGTACTCGCATAGAGGAGAATACTTTGTAAGTTGCTACTTAAGTTATCGAGCGCTGCTAGGCTAAGTCCCATCAACGACAAAATGACGTAAATAAGGTAGGACGTTGATTGATTGATCTTCTCCAGTAACGAGGCTCGAGATATAGGAATTAGATACCCCACAACAAGTGGAGCGAAAATAAATAGCATCCCTGAGAACATAAAGCTCTATGATTCCTTTTTTGAGATAATACCAACACACATAAATCAAATTATTTATCGGTTGAAATTAGAGAGATATTTTACCAAATACCAAACGCTGCTCAGCCTTGAGCGAATCGTTTATCGCGAATTAGATGTGAGAAAACGATAAATTACAAGCCGCTAGCACTTAGCACTGCACGTATTTGGTCATTGAAGTCAGTATCACTCATATTGCTGAGTTCATACAAGACCTCTGCACCTGTTAAGTTGAATTCAACTTCGTGTTCATCAATGCGTTCATCATGATTGCGGAACATCAATAGGTGATGCGCGATTCTTGCAATGTCTAAATAACTCACTTCCGGCCGCGTTTGCTCGTACTTCTCGTTTGAGGAGACCTCTCTAAAGTCATTGTCAAATCCCCAGCGCTCGAGCACCAGTTTGCTTGTTGCTGAACAACGAGTTTGGAAGATTTGCAACGCAATTTCAGGATCTAGGTAATTGCCTCTATCTAAGTACAGGTGGTACTCGTTGATTAGACAAAACAAACCGATATCGGCTAGCAGACCAACCAGCAATGCTTTTTCTTGCTCCAAGTGCCCATAAGTACCTGGCTCGTGTTTACGAAACGCTTGAACCAATATCACCATGACGGCACCGAGTTCTCGGGATACCGCTGCACTTTTCACCAAGATAGCATTACATTCTTTGGTTAAATTTACTGAATGTTTAAGTTGTTCAATAGCTTGTGCGGTAACAATATCACGCACGCGCAGTATACCAAGGCGAGATACCGCGGTGGTTAAGTCGTTGCAGGTAATGTTTCTGCGATTGAAAATTACAGAGTTTGCTACTCGCAGAACGACCGCCGCCAAGCCGGGATCTTCTAACAAACAGTTAGCAACATCTGAAATAGTGGTGTGTTCTTCGACACATAACTGCTGAATTTTAAGCACGACATCAGGAATAGGGGGTAATGAAATCTTACCCGTTGAGATGGACTGTTCTACCAGCTGAGCAAACTCGGATTCCAGTGCGTTTATAAGCTTATCTTTATTATTTGGCAGCCAAAAAAATGATAAATGTTCCATTGTGACGCTGTACTTGAGATCTTTCGTACAGTGTACCCTTACAGCGTATTCTTTATCAATTAAATGCGTATCACGTGCTCGTAATTGCCAGCGAGATCATAATGATGGCGTGTTTTGGGCATGCCGTGCGTCAAAAAAATATCACCACATGAATAATAAGTGTGAAACTAATCACGTATGCTGAATATATACTTTTTTATATGTGACCTATGTCCTAACTTATTTTTCAACGTTAAGTATGATTAAGCAAGTTGGTGAGCACAACTCACAAAAATATCGCCAACAAATCGACATTTATAATTCGCTATAAGCTGCTGTTTATCTGGTGACATCGCTAATCGGGGTAATTTATTCAGATTAAAGAGGTCAATGGACATGACAGACCAAGCTTTTTTTAAATATGTACGCAACTTTAGTGAGTATCAAAAACGTTCTATGTTCGGTGGTATCGGTTTATTCACCGATGATGCTATGTTTGCGCTTGTCAGCAATGATTGCTGCTACTTACGTGGTGGTAATGGATTGGACGAAGTGTTTACTCAACTGAATTGCGAAAAATATAAGCACGTCAAAAAACAGACGACGGCAACCGTAAATTATTATGACGTAACAGATTTGTTTGAATCCGGATATGCAGGACTCGATGAACTGGTACAAAAATCAATTGAATACTCAATTAAGGAACGAAAATATCAAAAGTCTTCTGCCAGTAGACGTTTGAGAGATCTGCCAAATATGCAGTTAACTCTTGAGCGAATGGTCAAGAAAGCAGGTGTTGATGACGTAGAAACCTTTTTAGAACTTGGACCTGTAAAAGTCTTCAACAAAGTTAAAGTGGCTTATGGCAATGACGTTGATGTTAAGTTGCTTTGGAAATTCGCTGGTGCAACTGACGGTGTTCATTGGAAACTGATTCAAGAGCCGCGTAAAAAGCAGTTATTGGCGCTGTGTGAGTAAGCAAGCTGAACGCACGATGATTGACTCGTTTTGATGGAGTTAGCGGGTCGTAAAGGCAAGTGTTGAAAGCGGAAAAAGGACATTGAAGTTTTTGACCACTTCATTGAGTTAGTCATTAGATTAGACAAAAAGCCGAGGCATGGGCCTCGGTTTTTGTTTTTTAATTTGCTCTTTTATTAAAGCAAAAATCTTAAAACTTAAAACGCGTAGTGAACATTACCTGATCACCATAAAAGTCGTTGATACGCGCTTCAGCACCTAGAGAGAAAAGCTCAGTTGAGTGGAAACGAGCGTATGCTGCACCGGTCCAGTCGTCATCGTTATCAATAGAAACGTAGCCGACTTTGCCGCCTACCTCTAATTGAGGACCTAACCATTGACGAACACCTAAGTTCAGTTCCATACCTACGTCAGTGCTGCTATCGCTTGAAGGTTGTACAACGCGCATTAGCATTTCACCTGTAAGGTCAGCCCAGTTGTTTAGTGGCGAATGAAAGCCAAAACCAGCGGCTGAGTCAAAATCACTTTCAAACTCAGAGTCGATACGAGCAATAACATGTGCGTTAGGGTGAATTGATTTGCTGAATCCAGCACCAAATGTCACAGGACTTGCGCCAATACGTGCTTCGAAATAGTCGTAGCTAAAGTTGCTCATAGTTGCTGGCGCATTGCGGTCGTTTGCGGCTAGGGCATGGCTTGATGCCACTAGTAAGGCAGCGGCTAATAGTGTTTTACGCATAACTAACGATAAACCTTGTTCATTATTTCCATGGATTCAAGCAACCACTTGAACCGTAATCTGATTTGTCCGACATCATAATAAAAAGGAAGGTCCACGACCAACAAAAATGTGTCGATGTTTTGTCAATTAACTTAATAGTTAGTTGGTTTAAGCAAAAACTACGCCATATACATAACGTCTAAGAGCATCAATCGGATAAATAGTGATGCTTTTCCATACTCGCGCTATTGCGCGAAATAACGTGGATCAGCTGGCTTTGGTGACATTCAAGCTAGAGCCACGCATATTACTCGCCGAAGCTTGCTCTGCGTTCAGCCATGGCATTGAGGATCGCCTCAGAATCAAGGACTTGAGTCCAAGATAATAAGTTATCATCATTTGCAATCATAAAAGCAGTAAGCTGAGACACGATTGCTTTTCTCAACTCTTCACCTCTCCATGGTTTGGCTATGTAATAGTCCAGACTTGCGTTATTGACGGCCTCAACGGTGTCTTCTAAGCCGGCTTGTCCTGTAAGTAAGACTTTGCGGGCCGCTTTTGTGTCACCATTTTGACTGAGTTCGATTAAGAAGCTAATCCCAGTTTGCTCCGGCATAATGTGGTCGCATAAAATGAGCGCAAGCTGAACTTCCTCTTCCGCCATCTCCTCGATCACTTGCCTTGCTTCAGTGACTGATTCCGCTCCCTCGACAATAAAATGTTCCTCAAAGGGAGCGAGATCCTGGAGCACGCTATCCAAGACTTCTCGTTCGTCATCGACACATAAAATTAAATACTTGGTCATATTTCATCTCCTTTTTCGATGACTGGTAACCAGACTGTCATTCGTGTGAACTTGTCGAGCTCTGATTCGACGTCAATCCATCCCTTATGTGCTGTCACGATTTGCTGGCAGATGGACAGCCCAATGCCTAAACCAAAGTTGCCTTCTTTTTTCGTCGTGAAGTTGAGCTCGAAAATGGCATCTCTTTGCGATTCAGGAATGCCACACCCATTATCTTCAAACGAGATAACGGCGTAATGTGTATGATCTTTTTCTGCAAGACGTGTTTGTATTTTTAAAACGCCTTTTTCCGGAAATGCATCAATGGCGTTAGAGACCAAATTCGTCCATACCTGTTGGAGTGCGATTGGTTGACAAAGGATAGGAGGTAAATCCGCATAATCAGTGGAAACCTGATGCATTTTTAGTTTGTTTTCGAAGATCACCAAGGTATCTTCAATACCTTCATGAATATCAGCATAGTGCTGGGTCTCATCATCTGAGCGTGCGTAACCTTTAAGGCTTTTCACCATATCTGCAATTCGCGCAGCACAGACGTTAATCGAGCGAAGAGTGGAACCTGCTTTGTGGTATTGCTCAAGAGTATCTAGAACATGAGAAGACACTTGCTGTTTTTTCGTTAGTTGAGTGAGTAACTCGTGATCTGACTCTAGCCCAAGGTTCACCACTTTCTTTGCCAATGTTCGATCTGGAAGGGCATGATTAAGTGCTTTAACGCGTGATCTGAGCTCTGCGGTTGAAGCGGGTTTTGCGGTTTGAGCTTTGCTCAGTAACTCAATGCCTTTGGTTTGTATATCGGAACTGGGTATTTCGTTAAGTAATCGTTCTAGCGTATGCGTTAAATTTTCTACTCCCCTCAATATCGCTGCTATCGGATTATTTAGTTCATGCGCCACGCCCGCAACCAACTGGCCAAGCATCGCCATTTTTTCTCTTTCAATGAGTTGCTGGTGGGCAGACTCCAGCGATTCGAGCGTTTTTTGAAGTTGCAGCTTGGTGTTGATGCTTCTTTGTAACCGGCGGTTGAAGTGGCGTAAGAGCAAGTTTGTAAAAAGAGGCAGCAAGTTTGAGTCACTTTGCATCACTTTATTGAATACGTTGCGATCGAGTTTGATGACCTTTGTCTTTGTCAGCGTTAGGGCTGTCGAGAAAGAACATTCTCCAGTAACAAACGACATGCCTCCGACAATATTACCTTTGTTATGGCGTACAACCTCTCGTTGCATGCCTTGCTCATCGCGCTTGTACAGAGCCACTTCACCATCGGTGATAAACCACAAGAAGCTATTTGGCTCGCCTTCTACGGTTAATAAGTGTTCAGTTGAATAGGTGCGGCACGCTCTTGTTTCGTCATTATCTTTGAAAAATTGCTGGAGAGCGGAGATCACTTGCTCGGCTAACTCAGCATCAGACATCGAGTGGTAGTCGTGTAAAAAGCCCGCTTGATAATGGCTCATCTGATTATTGATGTGCGCTCGCAACAAGCTGTGATGATCCAATATCTGACTGTAACTTAGCAGGTCTTCTTTGCCATTTCGCAATATAAATTGGGTCAGCTCTTTTTGCACTGTGTTAAATAAGACGTGATCTGGCAAAGGTTTAGTGAGGCAGTGGTCGAGCCTGCCCTCATTAACGGCAGTGAGAATTGCCTCTATATCAGACGAGCAGCTAATAAGAATTTTTCTTGCTTGCTCGGTATGCGGCATCCGGTCTAAACCAATAAGAAAATCCACGCCATTAAAATGAGCGTGATGGCTCGCTATAACTAAAGCAACAGTCTGCTCTCTTTCTTCCAGATACTCTAAAGCGCTTTGAGCCTCTTCTATCGATTCGACAGAAAAAATATCAAACTTACTTGAGAAGGCAGACAGCTCCAATCGAAACTGTTCAGCACTGATTGGGTTGTTGTCGAGACACAACACAGCATAACGATTCACAGATGTTTTAGCTCCGGTTAAAACTTCGCCACGCAAACTTTAACAATAAAAGGACATGATGAGTGGGAGCCAAGTATGATTCCTGATTAATGGACTAGAATAAGCATCAATAGTCTGATTTGTCTCAATGTTTTCTCCGCAGAAGGTTTGGGGTAGACTGACCGAAAATACCTAATAAGTGACGTTATGCAAAATCTTAAAAAAATCGGCGCCATTGGTGGTGCTATCTCATTAGCGCTGTGTTGGCCATTGGCTGTCGGACAAATTGGTCAGTCCATCATTGAAGATGGTATTACCAATATGAATGATGAAATGATTAAAGGCGAAGTGGTCGAGTATCAACGTGGCTATTTGTCTTCAGTCGTGCTGACTCGTTATTCAGTTGTTGATCCTGAGCTTAAAACGCAGCTAGAGCGTGATGGTATGCCAACGACGTTTGACGTAACCAGTGATGTTAGCCACGGTCTAACAAGCCTAACAGCAGATTCAAAATTGGTGGACAATGACTTTTTGCCTCTCACGATGCATAGTCAGACTCAACTAAATGGCAATACGGCATTTATCCTCGACCTAGACAGTTGGCATTATCGTAACGAAGCGCAAGGTGTTTCTGTTTCTACAAGCCCTGCAAAAGTGACAGGGGATGTGACGGTATTGGGTGATCTCAATTACCAAGTTTCTGTTCCTTCTGTTCAAGTGGATTTTGAAAACGGTGAAGAGCTTCATCTGAATGCATTGACAGGGCAGGGTAAAGGTAAGCAAGCAAAAGGCTATTGGCTGGGTGAGCAATCTTTTTCTCTAGAGAAGCTGGATGTGGTTGATTCGAACTTAACGCCTGTCTTTTTGATTGAGAATGCAAGTTACCGCGGCAACACTACGATGAATGAGTCTGGTGATAAGCTGAACAGTCAGCTGAACCTAGATGCTAAGAAACTGCGTTTAACTGATGGTACGGATGTCGATAACTTTAAGTTGGATTTCTCAATTGCAGATGTGGATAGCCAGTCATTTGACCAAATTATGTCTATCTATCAAAGCTCTCCAATGTTAGACGAGCAGGAAATTGCGAGCTTATTGCCGCATGTTGACACGCTGTTTAGCAAAGGTTTTGATTTATCAGTGAATGAGCTTTCACTTGCATTTGGTGACGGTAAATTCCATAACGAGTGGCAATTATCCATTCCTGAAGGTACTGACCACATTACTCAAGACCCAATGAAGTTGATGACGGCGACTACTGGTGAGCTCAGCACTTACTTCTCTGACGAATTAGTGACGCACTACCCATTTATTCAAGAAGGAATTGATGAGCTGCTCATCATGGAGTTGATCGAGAAAGTAGAGGGCGGTTATCAATTAAAAGCAGAAATTGGTGAAGGCAAATTGAAGTTCGAAAATGGGCATGAGTTCCCATTGGTGGCTCTACTTATGCCTGCTTTGATGCCACAACAGTAATTCGTGTTGTTGCGAATTTGTTCCAATTCAACGCTTAGTCTTTAAAAAGAGGTCGTAAGACCTCTTTTCTTGTTTTTATCACTGCGAAAACGTGATATTAATTTCGTAATATTTACATAGCAGGAGCAATGAGCATCATGGAACAAAATACGGACAACGTATTTAACTTCAGTGCAGGGCCAGCAGGTCTGCCTAAAGCAGTTATGCAGCAAGCACAACAGGAACTAATCGATTGGCAAGGTCTTGGCACTTCGGTCATGGAAATCAGCCACCGAAGCAAAGAGTTCATCAAAGTTGCAGAAGAAGCCGAGCAGGATTTACGTGATCTTCTGAATATTCCGGACAACTATAAAGTACTGTTCTGCCAAGGTGGTGCTCGTGCTCAGTTTGCTGCTGTTCCTCTAAACTTACTTGGTGATGCCGATACGGCAACTTACATCGATGGTGGTTATTGGGCTGAAAGCGCGGTAGCTGAAGCGAAAAAATACTGCGAACCAGACGTGTTTGATGCAAAAACAGAAATCAACGGGAAAGTCGCGGTTCTACCTGCAAACGAATGGAAAATTGCTCCAGAAGCGGCTTACGTGCATTTTTGTCCAAATGAAACCATTGACGGTATCGAGATTAACGATCTTCCTGTCACCGACAAACCAATCGTTGCTGACATGTCTTCGACGATTCTTTCTCGTGAGATTGATGTATCGAAATACGGTGTGATTTATGCGGGCGCTCAGAAAAACATTGGTCCTTCAGGCATTGCTATCGCTATCGTGCGCGACGACTTGTTAGGTATGGCGAAGCAGGTACTGCCAAGTATCTTGGATTACACTGTTCTGGCTGAGAAAGAATCAATGTTCAACACGCCACCAACCTTTGCATGGTACCTGTCTGGCCTAGTTTTTAAATGGTTAAAGGCGCAGGGTGGGGTAAAAGCGATCGAGCAAGTGAACCGCGATAAAGCCGCACTACTGTATGATTACATCGATCAGTCTGATTTCTACCGTAATGGCGTGCACTCAGCAAACCGTTCTTTGATGAATGTGCCATTCCAACTTGCGAAACCTGAACTGGATGCGACGTTCCTTGAATTAGCAGATGCCAAAGGGCTGAAATCACTAAAAGGGCACCGAGCCGTTGGTGGTATGCGAGCTTCCATTTATAACGCCATGCCGCTAGAAGGTGTACAAGCGTTAGTCGATTTTATGCAAGAGTTTGAGAAAAACTACGCATAAAATCAAATTCACTGTTATTCATGAAAGCGTCGCAATTGCGGCGCTTTTGTTTATCTCAACTCACATCACTCCAGGAAGGTAAAATGACCAAGGCGAATATTGAAGCGCTGATCAAGCAGTTCCCACTCTTGGCGCCACTTATCGATCTTAAGGAGGTTTGCTGGTTTAACCCAAACATAACCTCTTTAGCAGAAGGTTTGCCCTATGTGAGGCTAGATGAGAAAGATATTCAAGCTGCGAGTGAACGGCTAGCACGATTTGCGCCTTATTTGATGAAAGCGTTTCCCGAAACGGAAGCTTCGCATGGCATCATTGAGTCTTCTGTGGTGGATGTTCCCAAGATGAAATTGCGTTTGGAGCAGCAATACGACACGCCAATATTGGGCCGTTTAATGCTCAAAAAAGACAGTCATCTGCCAATTTCTGGTTCTATCAAAGCGAGAGGTGGCATTTATGAAGTGCTCACCCATGTAGAAAAGTTGGCGTTTGAAGCTGGCTTACTCTGCGAAACCGATGATTACAGCAAATTGTTCAGCAATGAGTTTCGGCAGTTTTTTAAGCAGTACAGTATTGCGGTTGGGTCAACGGGTAACCTCGGTATGTCCATTGGCATCATGAGTGCAAAGCTTGGTTTTTCAGTCTCAGTTCACATGTCTTCTGATGCGCGGGAGTGGAAGAAAAATAAGCTCCGGTCACATGGCGTCAAAGTGGTGGAGTACCAGCAAGACTATGGTGTTGCCGTTGAGCAAGGTCGTAAAGAAGCTGAGCAAGATCCTAATTGCTTCTTTATTGATGATGAAAACTCGCAGACGTTGTTTCTAGGTTACTCTGTTGCGGGTGAGCGTCTTAAGCAGCAGTTTGATGACTTGGGAATCGTGGTTGATGAGCATCATCCGCTGTTTGTTTATCTACCCTGTGGTGTTGGCGGTGGGCCTGGTGGCGTGGCATTTGGTTTGAAAGTCGCGTTTGGTGATCATGTTCATTGTATTTTCGCAGAGCCAACACACTCTCCGTGCATGTTGTTGGGCGTGCATACCGGCTTGCATGACGAGATTGCGGTACAAGATTTGGGTATCGACAACATAACTGCCGCTGATGGTTTGGCAGTAGGGCGTGCGTCGGGATTTGTCGGTAGAGCGATGGAAAGGCTAATTGATGGCTTTTACACCATTGATGATGCTCGTATGTATCACCACTTGGGTGAGTTAAGTGAACTCGAAGGCATTAACCTAGAGCCTTCTGCATTAGCTGGTATGGTTGGGGCAGTGCACGTCTCGAATAACCATGCTTATCAGTCTCGAATGCAATTTGACGAAGAAAAACTCAGAAGCGCAACGCATCTTGTTTGGGCAACAGGTGGAGGCATGATTCCGGAAGATGAAATGGCGGCTTATCTCAAAAAATCAGGTCGGTAAATGAGCTCTGTATACGTACTTAACTAGGCAATTAACAATACAGGAATAACAAAAGGGCTCATCGTTTGATGAGCCCTTCTCGTCACTGAAAATCGAATTATAGAGACTGTAATAGCTGGTAGTAACGCCCTTTTTGAGCGAGTAGCGTTGGATGGTCGCCTTGTTCGATGATCTCACCTTGTTCCATCAAACAGATGCTATCCATACTTTCTAGCTCTATCAGTCGGTGTGTAATGAATACTACTGTCTTATTAGCAAAGTGTTCATTGAAAAGCGCCATCACTTTCTGTTCCGTACGCTTATCGAGACCTTCAGTTGGTTCATCCAAGAGTAGGATTGGCGCATCACGTAGCAATGCGCGAGCGATACCGATTCGGCGTTTCTCTCCACCAGATAACTGACGACCACCGTCGCCTAACCAAGCATCTAGCCCTGGAGCCTCAAGAAGGCCACCAAGTTCGACTTTTTGAAGAATCTCAGACAGTCGCTCATCACTTGCTTCTGGAGCGGCCATAAGTAAGTTGTCACGCAGTGTTCCATTCAGTACATCAACGCGTTGACTTACCACTGTCATTGCTTCTCGCAGGTCAGACTCGCTCCAATCTTGCAGCTTTGTACCACCGATTCGAACTTCACCTTGGTTTACATCCCAGTAGCGACAAAGAAGCTGAATCAGTGTTGATTTACCTGAACCTGTTTGACCTACAATCGCTGTTTTAGTGCCCAACGGTAGTGAGAGTGACAAGTCTTTCAGCACCTTTTGCTGACCGTCAGGGTAAGTGAAGTCAATGTTGTCGAATTCAATGTCTAACGTTGTGCCTTTATGTTTCGATTGCTCAGGGAAGACAACGTCCGGTTCAGCCAAAATTACTTCATTTAAACGACGAGCAGAAGTCAACGTTTGCCCCAGGTACTGGAACGCGCCCGCAATAGGCATCAATATTTCAAAACTTGCCATCGTTGCAAATGCAAACAACGCAATCCAAGGATCAGGAGCACGACCTCCTACGCCGTCTGCAGCAAACCAAAGCATCACAACCAGTGTAAGACCGTTCACAAGCATAAGCAGGCCTGAAGCCATGCCCGTTAAATTCGCGTTCACAAACTGATTAGACAAAAGCTGCTTTTGCTTCTCTAGAATGAGATTGCGATAACGCTCTTCTGCTCCAAAGATACTCAGTTCGCTGTAGCCTTGAAGCCAGTCCAGAGTCGCCACTCGCAATTGCGCTTTATGATGAGTGAGATTCTCGCCATTGTTTTTACCCAGTTTATAGAACAGCACCGGCCATACAAACAACATGACGGTAAGAATCGAACCAAGCAGCAGGGCGAGATGCCAGTCAAAAAATGCCAGGACAGCCGTTAAACTTAGTATCCCAAAAATACCAATCACGACAGGGCTGATAAGTCGAAGATAAACGTGATCCATCGCATCTACGTCCGCCACTAGGCGGTTGAGCAGATCAGCATCACGCATCGTAGAGACACGACCCGGAATCAGTGGTGCAAGTTTCTTAAAGAAGAAGATACGTAGATCGGTAAGCAGTTTGAACGTTGCATTGTGGCTAACGACACGTTCTCCCCATCGACCTGCGGTTCGAGCCATTGCAGCGCCGCGTACCCCAGCACCTGGTAACATGTAGTTGAAGGTCTCACGAGCTACCGTCAAGCCTGCCACCGCAGCGGCTGAAATAAACCAACCCGATAGCGTTAATAAGCCAATAGATGCAGCTAAGGTCAGAAATGCCAATAGCATACCTAGCGAAAGACCAAACCAATGTTTCTTATAGAGTTTTAGATAAGGGAGTAAATCACGCATCTAAGTTCCCCTTGTCTGTTTCACGTTGTGCGAGGTTCGCTTCCAACATGTCTTTAAATAAGCCATCTTCTGTCGACAGTGTGTCGTAATCACCACATTGAACAATCTGGCCGTCCTGCATAACAAGAATTTGCGATACGCTTTGTAAAGGTGCCAACTGGTGAGTAATTATCAAATTCGTTGTGGCATGTGCGTACTTGTTAATGCCTTCCATGACGAGTTTTTCACTACGAGCATCTAAGCTTGCGGTCGGTTCATCTAATAACCAAAAACGACCATTTTGTAGCATAGCGCGAGCCAACGCTAAACGCTGGGCTTGACCGACAGATAAACCACCAGAGCGGTCAGATATCGGGTAATCCAACCCATGCATTTCAACAAATTCAGCAGCATGAGAGTCATTCAAAACAGAATGAACGTCTGCATCTTGAATGTTGTGTTTGCCTAACGTGACGTTATCTCGAATGCTGCCATGTAATAGCATTGGGTTTTGACCAATCCAGCTTACGGCCTCTCGCCATGTGGCTAGATCCAGTTGTGACAATTCACAACCATTAATCTTCAAGCTACCTTGATAAGGCATGAAACCGAGGATGGTGTTTACCAAGCTTGTTTTACCTGCACCACTTGGTCCAACTAAAGCCGTACTTTTGTTGGCTTCAAGAGAGAAGGATAGGGGACCTGCGAGCTGCTTACCTTCCGGACTAAAAATGGTTAACTCGTCTGCTTCAATATGGATGGGACTACTCTTATCTAACGCTTGGGTGCCATCTTTGATTTGATCGACTTCCAAATCTAGAAACTCGACAATACTTTCTGCTGCGCCAACCGCTTGCTGTTTCGCATGGTAGAACGTGCCCAAATCACGTAATGGCTGATAAAACTCTGGCGCAAAAATCAGAATGAACAAGCCAGCAAACAGCGTAACACCTGTGCCGTAGTAGCCGAAATCGAGCTCTCCGATATAACTAAAGCCAAAGTAGACGGCGGTAATTGCGATAGAAATGGAAGTGAAAAACTCTAAAACCGCAGAAGATAGAAACGCGATTTTCAGAACGTCCATGGTACGAGTACGAAAGACTTCCGAAGCACCCTTCAGAGTTTCAGTTTCAGATTTTGTTCTATCGAATAAGCGAATGGTCGTCATTGCTTGCAAGCGGTCATAAAAGTGACCGGACAAACGCTGCATCGCTTTAAAGTTTTTGCGGTTTGCTTCTGCGGCTTTCATCCCAACCAGTGCCATGAAAATAGGCACCAGTGGTGCAGTGACTAGGAAGATCAAGCCTGCCGCCCAGTTTACTGGGAATACGACAACCAAAATAATGAAAGGCACTAGTACCGATAATGACATCTGAGGCAAGTAGCGAGAGAAGAAATCTTGCATATCTTCTACCTGCTCTAAGATGAGCGTCGCCCAGCTGCCGGCAGGTTTGCCTTTGATGTAAGCTGGCCCAAGTTTATGAACTTTATCTAAAATGAGTTGGCGAATATAAACTCGAATTTGCTCACCGCAACGGTAACCGGCAAGCTCTCGACCCCAGGTACAAGCAGCTCGACCGATAACCGTGCCACCAAGCCCAACAAAATGCCAAATGAGGTCGGCTTTGTCGACTTGGTCAATGATTAACTGGTGCAGAATGGAGGCGAGCAGGGCTGCTTGAGCCAATAAAAACACGCTTGAAAGTACGCCTAGGCCTATCGCAATCATAAGCCAGCGCTTGGCTAACTTACTTTGTTGCTTCAGCCACTTATTCAAGCTGCTTTGCTTTTTCTTATCCATCGTGAAGGCTTAATGATAATTGTTTTAATGAGGCGGTAGTATACAAAAGAAAACCCAGCGGGAATACCGCTGGGCTTTAAGGATATGACACAAATGTGAAAAGTTATTTGTCACCAAGTGAGTCTAAGAAACGCTCAGCATCTAATGCCGCCATACAACCTGTACCTGCAGATGTGATAGCTTGACGGTAGTTATGGTCCATAACGTCGCCTGCTGCAAATACACCTTCAATGCTAGTTTGTGTCGCGTTGCCTTCTAGGCCAGACTTAACGATGATGTAGCCATCTTTCATGTCTACTTGGCCTTCAAAGATTTGTGTGTTTGGCTGGTGGCCGATCGCAATAAACGCACCCATCACTTCAAGGTCTTCAGTCGCACCTGTGTTGACGTCTTTAATACGAACGCCAGTTACGCCCATGTCGTCGCCAAGTACTTCATCGAGAGTTCGATCGGTATGAAGAACGATATTACCGCTTTCAACTTTATCCATCAGACGTTTCACAAGGATCTTCTCTGCACGGAATGAATCGCGGCGGTGGATCAGGTGAACTTCTGACGCAATGTTAGATAGGTAAAGTGCTTCCTCAACAGCAGTGTTACCACCGCCCACAACTGCAACTTTCTGATTACGGTAGAAGAAACCGTCACAGGTTGCACAAGCAGAAACGCCGCGACCTTTAAATGCTTCTTCAGACTCAAGGCCAAGGTATTTTGCTGATGCACCTGTAGAAATAATCAATGCGTCACATGTGTACTCGCCAGAATCGCCTTTTAAACGAAATGGGCGTTGTGATAGTTCTACTTCGTTGATGTGATCAAACACGATCTCAGTTTCGAAACGCTCGGCGTGCTCTTTCATGCGATCCATCAATGCAGGACCTGTCAGACCTTCAGCGTCGCCGGGCCAGTTCTCAACTTCAGTAGTGGTGGTTAGCTGACCACCTTGTTGCATTCCCGTCACAAGCACAGGGTTTAGGTTGGCACGCGCTGCGTAGACGGCAGCTGTGTATCCTGCTGGACCAGAACCAAGAATTAATAGTTTACAATGTTTTACGTCGCTCATTATGGCTCCAAAAAGGGCTGAACATTTCCCTCGATTGTATGGAAATTCTTAGTGCTTTAAAAGCATAAACAACGATTGTGATCGAATAATTGGTTATAGATTAGAACCCACTAAAGATTGATAAAGAACGTTGACTTCTAGCATAAAATTCTATTCGTAGTAGAGAAGTCTAGTTTCAAATATCGCCAAAGCGCAAAACTGAAACATGGTTCTGTATTTTTGCTTTGGATTGGTTTGTTGTGTTGTTTTTGTTGTTTTGTTGAAGCTATCAACGTTAAAAGCTGGCAATTACAGAATATTTGCGTAACCTAGTGTGTAAATTAAATGTTAATTAATGTGCCTCATTAAAGGAGACAATGATGTTACATTCACGTGAGAATACTCTGCATTTAACACAGCTCAGCATGGCAGCAATTGAGCAACTTTCCCCATCGTTTGAAGAACTGCCTCGTACCGAGCATGCAGATGGTCAGTATCGACTAAGACGTTATTCTGTGGTTGGTTTTGATAACGGCAAAGTCATTGACTTAAACAAAAACAGCTTTGTTCAATCGTCTGATATCAACCGATTCCAAGGTGATGTTGTAAGACAATTTGAGCCGATTGAGAAGGATATTCTCACCAGTGATGGTTTCCGAGAAATGTGCGAATTGTTTGTCAATGCGAATCATTTGCCTAACGGCCAGGAAATAGAAATTCACCAAATCCGAATCACAGCGCTAGAAGAAGAAACTCAAGTGGCACCTGAAGGTGTGCACCAAGACGGTTTTGATCACATTGCAATGGTTGGCGTAGGACGTCATAACATCATTGGTGGTGACATCATGCTGTACAGCAGTCATAACCAAGCCCCATTTTTCCGTAAGGTGTTAGAAACGGGTGAGGTTGCAATATTGGCAGACAGTAAACTGTGGCACAATGCGTGCCCAATCCGTTCTGTCATTGATGATGAAGCGGGTCATATGGATGTGTTTGTACTCACGGCTACGGATAAGCGCAATGAACTTCAATCTTAATCTGATCAGGGAGCAGTTTCCGGCGCTCGCTCAATACCATAACGACAAACCTGTGACGTTTTTTGATGGTCCAGGCGGGTCACAGGTACCTCAATCAGTGCTAGACAGCATGGTGGGATATTTAGGTCGTTTCAACGCCAACTTAGGCGGGCATTATTTTTCTAGCCAAAAGACGGTTGACGTGATGCAAAATGCACGCGAGTCAGCGCAAGCTCTGCTAAACGCGCCGTCGTCTGGCAATATCGTCTTCGGCGCGAACATGACATCGTTAACCTTTCAGCTCAGCCGTGCGATTAGCCGAGATTGGCAAGAGGGAGATGAGATCATTGTTTCTGCTTTGGACCACTATTCGAATGTGTCTAGCTGGCAGCAAGCGGCAGAAGATAAAGGCGTTACGGTTCATCAGGTTCGTATCAACGAAGATGATTGTACGTTGGACTTGGAGCATTTAAGCAGTCTTCTTTCTGATAAAACGCGCCTTGTAGCGGTGACCTATGCATCGAATACGACTGGTTCTATCGTGGATGTGCAGCGAGTAGTAAGCATGGCGCACAACGTTGGGGCACAAGTTTATGTGGATGCCGTTCATTATGCGCCGCATCATTTGGTTGATGTTCAAGCGTTAGGCTGTGACTTTTTAGCTTGCTCAGCTTACAAGTTTTTCGGCCCGCACGTTGGTATTGCTTACATAGCCGATCAGTGGCTGCACAGTATTCGTCCGTACAAAGTCGAGCCTGCTACCAATATTGGCCCAGGCCGATTTGAAACGGGGACGCAAAGTTTTGAAGGTCTTGCTGGTGTCGTTGCTGCGGTTGAGTATCTGGCTCAATTTGGTGAAGCCAGTTTACCCCTTCGTCAACGATTGGAGCAAAGTTACCAATTGTATGAACAACATGAGCAACGCTTGAGTGAGCGATTCTTACAGCGTCTGAGTGCACTAGATGGTGTCAATCTATTTGGCATTGCGAAAGAAGATAGCCAGCTCCGCACACCAACTTTTGCGCTAACATTCGACCGATATTCTCCAGAGTTTATCGCGAAAACGCTGGGTGAACACAACATCTGTGTTTGGAACGGCCACTTTTATGCGCTGGGCTTAGTTCGTCAACTTGGTCTAGAAGAGTCGGGTGGTGTGGTACGAATTGGTTGCATGCATTACAACACAATAGAAGAAGTCGACATGTTGTTCGATGTACTAGAAAACATCCTTGATGCGTAACTGATTATATCTTCCTGATAGAAAAAAAAGCTCGAGTCAAACTCGAGCTTTTTCGTTTTTATTTCAACAAACCAGCTATATATATGTATATGCAGCTAGGTGCTTACTTCCACTTCATAGGAAGTGAATTTTCTTACGTTGATCACGCCAGTGTCAAAAATGAGGTATTGACCTTTGATGCCTTGCAAAGTGCCAGTAACAACCGGGTTTTTATCGAAATTATGCGAGGTGATCTTAGTTGGGTGCTGTTGCACCGGATAGCTAAGGTCGGTAATGCTTTCGCTTAATATTTCAATTGCATCTTCACCGAATTGCTGTTTTATCTCAGCAATCTTATCTTCGACTAAAGGTAATAGCTCAGCAAAACGATCTTGCAGTGCCATTGGTTCACCATCGCCTTTCAGCAGTGTGCGCCAATTGGTTTTATCTGCGATGTGTTTCGCCAGTTCAACTTCAATTAATCCGGAGATATGTCGAGTTTTTACCTTAAAAATTGGCAAACCCTGAGTCGCACCTTGATCAATCCAACGAGTTGGGATTTGCGTATGACGAGTGATACCAACTTTTAAGCTGGATGTATTGGATAGGTAGACAAAGTGATCCACCATGCAGTTCTCTTCGCCCCATTGTGGCTCGCGACAAGTCCCTTGGTCGTAGTGGCAAGTCTCTGGCTTCATGATGCACATATCGCAGCTTGCTAGCTTTTTCATACAGACAAAACAATGGCCTTGCGAATAACTCTTTTTCGTTTTCTTACCACATGAGCAACAAAAAATATTGCCCGTGTGAGTCAGTGTGAGCGTTTTACCCAGAAACGGCGATAGATCAATTTCTTCCTCACCAACAGGTAGACGGTAACTGACAGCACCGTCCAGAGATGCACGCATTTTATTTAGCGTACCAGTTGCAATTAATGACATGACATTACTCATTATTGTGTTTTTGCACAGTATATCCGAAGTGGTGATGAGATGCAGGGTTGACAGGCACATTAAAGCGAAATGTATCGCTCTGAAATGTTATGCACTGGCCTTCATGGGTTAGGAAATACGGCTGTGAAATGCTTCGCAAATAACAAGTGAACCGCATTTTTGAGAGATTTAAAAACGTGATAACGGTTCAAAACACGTTACCATGTATCGAAAGTAAGAACGAAGACTAAAAGTAATTTTGTTTCTTGATAAATGACTTTGTTTGAAGTTCGAAAAATCATTGAGTACATTGTGTTGTATATAAGCTGAGCAGGTCACTCGCCCATGAAGTGGATCCATAAATTTATCTTTGCCCTCTCTATTTGCACTATTAGTTTGGTTGCGCTTTATAGTGTTCTTGGCGATACACGAAAGCTGACCATTACACCAGAACATTTCAATATCTATGCGACTAAAGACGCCAGCGAAGGTGGCTTGAGTGAGGCTGATATTTTTTACGATAAGCAAAGCCTAGTTCTCAGCTGTGACTTAAAGCAAAGCTCGTATGCTTGGCCTTATTGCGGAATCTCTGTTTATACCGATTCCACAACGCCAACACAGGGGATTGACCTTTCCAATTACCATACGATTCGATTGAAAGTGAGATATGAAGAGGCGGGGGTGGGGCCCAATCCGAGCCATGATTTGCGTTTATATCTGCGCAACTATAACCCTGAGTATTCCAAACCAGACGACGAGTACACGATTAAATACAATGGCATGCAGTTTTCTCCGTCCGGTTCAAACGACATCATCGAAATTCCGATTAAAAATTTACAGGTGATGACGTGGTGGTTAGTAGACAACAAAGTTGCGATTGAACACTCTGCACCTGAATTTTCAAACATCACACGTATTGATATCGCGACCGGATCTGGTGCGGCACTTGGCGAGCACAAAATTGTGATTGATAAAATTGAGTTTGAAGGCGCTTACCTTGCACAAGAAACGTTACTGTATGCGCTCTTACTCTCTTGGATGGCGCTTGGACTGGCATTTTCGCTGCACGAATTACGAAAAAATCGAGTCGCTTATGAAAAAGCGAAAAAACGTCATCGTCATTTAGAGAAGGTGAATGGTACGTTGCGAGCTCAAAACTATGAGTTTGCAGAGTTGGCGCATCGCGATGCGTTGACGGGAGCGATGAACCGTCACGCAGTTCAGCACTGGCTTGAGCAGCAATCACGGCAAGTTCGCTGGGGGCATAGTACATTCAGTATCCTTTATATGGATTTGGATAAATTTAAGAAGGTGAATGACAAATTTGGGCACCAAATGGGGGATGACATATTGCGCGAATTTGTCATGGTGGTGGCAAGTTCCATCTACCCAGATGACCGACTTGTTCGTTGGGGAGGAGAAGAATTTGTTGTATTTTGCCCTGACACCAATATTGATCAAGCTGTGAAGAAGTCGGAAATGATTCGCAAAAATGTGGAGAGTCATTTGTGGGTACACGGTGAATCATTAACATGCAGCATTGGCGTTGCCCAAATGCAAAATGAACGCGTCTCAGAAACCATGGCGAGAGCAGACGAAGTGCTTTACCAAGCGAAGCGCAATGGTCGCAACCGGGTCGAGGTTCATTATGGTTTGCTTGCCTGCGAAAAGAAGCAAGCCTAACGATTCGTCACTCAAAGGAATAAAAAAAGGTGGCCAACTGGCCACCAAGAGGGAAACTGCTGAACACCACTTAGGGGGAAGTTTGGGTCATCGATATGATTACCGTGAGCAGCAGTGTAGTGCTAATCGAACTTGCTGTTTTTACCAGAACAACCAAGCGAAAAGCGTTAGTGCAGCAATACAGGCAATGTTTAAGACGAAACCAATTCGCATCATTTCTTTTTGCTTGATATGACCCGTACCGAACACAATCGCGTTTGGAGGTGTTGCAACTGGTAACATAAATGCACAAGATGCAGCGACGGCAATCAATGCAGAGAGAATGACCGGAGACATGCCTAAGGCCTCTGCGATGGTTGCAAATACAGGGACCAGCAGTGCAGCACTAGCGGTGTTACTTGCAAACTCAGTCAAGAAGACAACAAAAGCAACCACTGCAAGAATCGTTAGAAGAATACCGGCTTGCTCAAGGAAGCCTGACAAGCTATGAGCCAAAAATACGCTTGTTCCGGTTGCTTTTAGGACGTTACTCAAACAGATGCCACCACCAAATAGGATTAACACACCCCAGTCGGTTGTTTTCTCAATATCTTTCCACTCTACAGCGCGAGAAGCCCCAAGCAGAAGGATCGCACCTATTGCTACAAGGGTATCGAACTTAGCGAAGCCACCTAGCATAGCGTTAATTGGCTTACTGAATATCCACAAAGTCACGGTCAGTAAGAAAATCGCCAGCGTAATCATTTTGCCGTTTGTCCACTCGACTGGTTGATGGTCAAGGTCAAACTTGTGGCTAAGGTCAGGCTTAGTCATGGTGTACAACACGAGAATAGCGATGGGCATTAGTACTAATGAGATAGGCACACCGAGCTTCATCCACTCAGTAAAACTTAGGCCAACTTCAGCTGCTGCAATGGCGTTTGGTGGGCTACCAACCAGCGTTGCAATACCACCAATCGAAGCACTGTAAGCGATGCCGAGCAGAACAAACAAAAAGGTGTTGTGGTTTTTCTTGGCGTCTAGCTTTGTCATCACACCCAGTACAAGGGGCAGCATCATAGCGGCAGTGGCGGTGTTTGAAATCCACATTGACAGGCCAGCACTCACACCAAATAGCATGAATACAGCGACAGACATTTTACCTCGTGCGAGTAACAGCACTTTATCAGCAATAGCTTGGTCTAACTTCTGTTTATGCAAAGCTGCAGCAAGTGCAAAACCACCTAAGAATAGAAAGATGATGGAGTTGGAGAAGTTGTTCAGTGCGGTCTGAGTATTAAACACGCCTAAAAATACCGCAAGTAATGGTATGAGCAGCGCGGTTATGCTGACGTGAATCGCTTCGGTTAGCCAAAGAATAGCAACAAAAACTAAGATGCTCAGGCCGGTTACTACTTGTGGCTCAAAGGGTAGGGTATTAAACAAGATAATGAACAATACGATATTCGCGTTCAAAATCATGCTGTTGCGAGTGAAGAACCAGTTCTTCAATGTCACAGCGAGTGCGGTCATGGGTAGTGCTCCTTTTGCATTGCCTTTTGTCGGTTTTTTTATGGCAAAGTAACTGACTTGTAGTTATTTATTGATTAAATGTTACTTGGAATGCAAAAAAGAGTTTTGCCTGAATCGTAGAGCAAATTAGAAAATGTGATGTTGAGAATTGGAAATGGGTAGAAAACTACCCATTTGTTTTATAGAAATGTTATTAGCCTTGTAAGCTGCGTTGTTCCTCTATTCGACGGGAACTTGCAGAGGTTCATTAGAGGTTTTTTCAGGCTCTTTTACTGCAACGATAGGTTCTTGAGGGCCAAGAAACTTGGGCTGCGTATTAATAATGTAGAGGTCTAAAAAGGCTTTCACACGGGCGAGCAACTCTCGAATACGCATTGATGTTTTTTGTTTGTTTGTCGTAGGTCCTGCTACCGCAAGACACTGCGCATCAATGTTGTAAGCATCGGCAATAAACAGCGCTCGCTCACAATGAAAGCGCTGAGTCACAATCAGAAAGCGCTCCGAAGCAAAAATCTTTTTCGCCCTCACAATCGAATCTAGAGTACGAAAGCCAGCATAATCAAGGTGAATCACTTCCTCAGGCACGCCGGCTTTAAGTAAGTCGCGTTTCATCGTCCACGGTTCGTTGTAGGAGCGATGGGCGTTATCGCCACTCAATAAAAACTGTTTTACTTTGCCTTGGTTGTAAAGCTCAATCGCCGCATTAATGCGATGAGTGTAGTAAGTGTTGAGGATCTTACCGATGTATTTACTGGTACCGAGAACCACAGCAACCTCATGTTGAGGTATTTGTTCGTATTCAGTGAAAATGCTTTCTTTGGCTTGTAAAACCACCCACCGGTCGATGGCAATAACAGAAACAAGCAGACTAAGT
Organism: Vibrio chemaguriensis; assembly: GCF_012275705.1. Lineage (NCBI taxonomy): Bacteria > Pseudomonadati > Pseudomonadota > Gammaproteobacteria > Vibrionales > Vibrionaceae > Vibrio > Vibrio chemaguriensis. Next base: position 373,788 of record NZ_SHOE01000002.1, on the reverse strand, counting down.
ACAGAGATCGACAAAATCAAAGCAAGTCACTTCCAGGAAAATTTCAGCTTCCACTTTGATCTTATGCGAGAAAACAACAAAACGTTTTATATCCTTAACTAAAAATGTAGTTCTCATCATATCTGATAGAAACAAAAAGAGAGAAGCCCATTTATGCCAAAATCTGGTTAGGATGATAAAAAAATAAAAGCCCCTACATGGTAGGGGCTAATTATTAAACGAAATGTCTCAAGCTTAAAACGCAGTGCGTTTGTAGCGACGGTAAACCGGCTGCCAGAACGATTGCTCAATCGCTACGTTTAATGCTTCATCAGTAATTTCTAATGCCACACCTTGTTCGATTGCCTTCTTACCAACAGCAAACGCGATTTTTTTCGATACCGAGTGAATCTCTTCCAACGGTGGAAGTAGCGCACCACGACCATTGATTGCTAGAGGAGAGCATGTTGCGAGCGCACGGCTCGATTCCATTAGCATTTCGTCGGTGACACGTTTTGCGTTTACAGCAAGTACACCAAGGCCAATGCCTGGGAAGATGTAGCTGTTGTTACATTGTGCAATCGGGTAAGTGCGACCTTCATGAACCACAGGCTCAAATGGGCTACCTGTTGCAACCAGTGCTTCACCATTTGTCCAGCGAATGATGTCGTTAGGTGTTGCTTCTACGCGGCTTGTTGGGTTCGATAGTGGGAAGACAATCGGACGCTTACAGTGTTTATGCATTTCTTCGATGACTTCTTGGCTAAATAGGCCAGGAGCACCAGAAACACCAATCAGTACCGTTGGTTTGGCGTTACGCATAACGTCGAGGAGTGAGAAGCCATTTCCTTCATTTTCCCACTCTTTCGTATTGGTATGTTTCTGCACCAGGCGTTGTTGGAAATCAAGAAGGTTAGGCATGCCTTCTTGTAACAGACCCCAACGGTCAACCATGTAAACTTGTGAGCGAGCTTGCTCGTCAGAAATCCCTTCCGATACCATTTGTGCGATGATCGCTTCTGCGATACCACAACCAGCAGAGCCAGCGCCCAAGAAGGTGATACGCTGTTTAGACAGCTGAGTGCCTGCTGCTTTACAGGCGGCAAGTAGAGAGCCAACAGTAACGGCCGCCGTGCCTTGAATATCATCATTGAAGCAGCACACGCGATCTTTGTAACGCTCAAGAAGAGGCATCGCATTTTTCTGTGCAAAGTCTTCGAACTGGATCAAGGCATCAGGCCAACGGCGCTGTACTGCTTGGATAAACTCTTCTACAAATGCATCGTATTCTGCACCCGTAATACGAGGGTGACGCCAACCCATGTACATCGGATCAGCTAAACGTTGTGGGTTATTCGTACCCACATCAAGCACGATTGGTAGCGTGTAAGCAGGGCTGATACCACCACACGCGGTATAAAGTGACAGTTTACCAATAGGAATGCCCATGCCGCCGATACCTTGGTCACCCAAGCCAAGGATACGTTCACCATCTGTCACAACAATCACTTTAACGTTGTGGTTTGCTGCATTATTCAGCAAGTCGTCAATACGGTCACGGTTCGGATATGAAATGAATAGACCACGACCACGGCGGTAAATGTTAGAGAAGTTTTCACATGCTGCGCCGACAGTTGGCGTGTAGATGATAGGCATCATCTCAGAAATGTGGTTTTGCACTAGGCGGTAATACAGTGTTTCGTTGGTGTCTTGGATATTACGCAGATAAATGTGCTTATCCATATCGCTTTCGAAACTCTTGTATTGCTGGTAGGCACGTTCCACCTGCTCTTGGATTGTTTCGGTAGACTCTGGAAGCAAGCCTTCTAAGTTGAATGAACTACGTTCTTCAGCAGAGAATGCACTGCCTTTGTTCAAAAGAGGGGTTGCTAAAAGAGCCGGACCCGCATATGGAATATATAGTGGGCGTTTATCGTTGTTCATTAGGTGCCTTATGTAGGGTTGAAGGATGCGCACCAAATTTTAACGGGTTCACCATTTAGTTGTAAACATGCGTTGATGCACATCAATGTAATGTCGCAAAAAAACTCAGATACCGCCGAAAATATCGGCAATATTGGTTGTTTAGAGATACCTAAAGCAGGATTTTTTTACTTGGGTATAATGTTCTGCATCATCAAATCAAATCCAATTTCTATGTTTCAACTACCTATCGACAGCCTGCAAGCTGAGTTTGACCAACATGTGAACCAAAACCATCTCGTGGTGGAAGCCGAAACCGGGTCAGGTAAATCTACCCGTTTGCCTATGTGGGCGGCAAAACACGGACGCGTGCTGGTTATTGAACCACGTCGAATTGCTTGTACCTCGTTGGCTGAATATCTTGCGGAGCAATCTGGTGAGCCAATAGGTCGCAAAGTCGGTTACGCGATCAAGCTTCATGCCTACTTTGATGAAAAAACCGAAGTTGTATTTGTGACTCCGGGAGTCGCACTGCGTTGGTTTGCGGAAAACAAGCTAGCAGGCTTCGATATCGTGATAGTGGACGAATTTCACGAGCGACGCTGGGATATTGATCTATTAACCGCAATTTTGAAGCAAGAAAATCAACATCGGTTGATCGTCACTTCCGCTACGCTGGAGGGCGAAAAGCTAGCGCGTTACCTGAATGCGAAGCGTCTGCGATCTGAAGGGCGTTGCTTTCCAGTCACGGTGACACATCGTTCTTTAGACAGCCGTTATTTACCGAATAAGAAGGGATGTGAACAAGAGGTTTTCAGAGCGGTAAAAGAAGCATTGGAAGATGAAGATGGCGATATTCTTGTTTTCCTGCCTGGACGCAAAGAGATCACCCAATGTGCTCAGATGTTACAAAGTTGCGGCGATGTCATGGTGGTCAAACTTCATGCCTCGGTTAGTGATGAAGAACGGCACCGCGCGTTAACTACGCAAAAACAACGAAAAGTCGTATTGGCAACCAATGTTGCGGAAACCTCCTTAACGATACCTAACATCCGAGTTGTCATTGATAGCGGCTTAGAGCGCAGAACTGTACAACGAAATGGACGTACAGCACTGACGCTAACCAACATTTCTAAGGCCAGTGCCGCGCAGCGAATGGGGCGAGCAGGTCGCGTTGCCGAAGGGGCTTGTATTCGTCTATATGGTGAGCACGCGCCTTTAGAGTTGGTGACACCTCCAGAATTACACAGAGAAGAGCTCGTCGAGCCCATGCTGGCAGCAGCTTGTTGTGGGTATCGTCTCTCAACACTCGATTTTCTCGACTCAATTCCCCCAAAGTCGCTAGAGGCATCTCATTCGACGTTGTTATCTATGGAAGCGATTGATGAGGATGGCAATGTCACGCAGCATGGGAGAAAAGTATATCCACTACCCATTGATGCACTGTTTGCCGATCTTGTTACCAGAATTCAAGCGAAGCCAGAGAAGGAAGCAATGATTGATTTGGCTGCCGCCTTATCTGTGCCTGCGCAGCTCTATCAGCGACAAAGTGGCGAAGTCGCTGAGCTTCTATCTCAAGAGGAGCCATACGGATGTGATGCCTCTTTGCTTATCCGTTTGGTTCGGGGGGAGCGACTTCCGGGCATTGTCATTGATGCCAGCGCACTCGAAGAGGCACAAGGTTTAGCGAAACAAATGCGAGAAGTATTTGAATTACCGGAACTTGACGTTGCCTCTCGATATAACCGTGAAGCGCTCTTTTTCTCCATCGCCTCATTACACCCTGAGCTTGTGTTTGTCCGACGAGCTCGTCGAAGAGATGCTCTAGGAAATGGCGTAGTCGAGATGCTGGTTGGGCGTAACAGCCGCTTTCCTGACAAAGAAGAAGCGGCAATCGTGCTAGACAGCCATAGCGTGCCAGGACGAGGCGTTAAGCAAACACTGAACCTCGCATCGGTCATGATGCCTATCCCGCTGACATTATTACGCGAACTTGAATTTGGGGAGTGGCAACAAGGTGAGACGAATTATGAAGAAGAGACGCCAAGAGCAACGATGCATTTGGTCTACGCCGGGCGAACAATCTGTTCTGAACATCAAGCGTTACAAGGTGATGTTGCTGTTCAGTCTATTGTCGAAATGATAGAAGACGAGACACTGTTACCAGGTTTTGCTTCTCAAAGAAAACAACAAATCCAACACTGGAAACTCTACAACGCATTGGGCCTTAATGTCGAAGGAGAAGAGGTTAACGACTTGGCCTCCTTGACATTTTCTAGCTGGTTAAAGGATCAGTTGGAAACATTAGGCGTTGAAAATGTCGATGATATGGCGTTGTTTGAACCGGAAGACTTAACATTTAACGGTGTTCCAGAATGGGAATACGACGATTTCACGGAGCAGTACCCTTTAGAACTTTCGCTGCCAGAACTCCAACTGGATGTTGAGTATTACGCGTCTCGCAAGCTGGTACAGGTCGTTTATCGAGAGGGAAACCGTAAGGGGGATCCAAAGCGTTGGGAGCTGCCACGCTGGGCTGGTTGGAAGATACAGTATAAAAAGGCCAGTCGAGTGATTGATGTGAAGTAGGTAGGCGGGTGACGTTGTGACAAGAATGGATATTTTCTTGGTGAATCTATAATGATTTCATATTGATAGCGTTACTTACGTGTTGTTTTTAGTTTCTTAATTGAAATATTAATCAATTGAATGCTTATATATGGCGAAGCTGTACATCAGTTGTTACAAAGCTGGTTTTAATATTTCCTTTTGCATGTAAATTAGTGCATAAAAGACGAATGTTTTATATCCCATTGCTATATCAAAACAGTTGAACGATATTTGGTATATCTCATTTTCGAGTGTCGGGGGCATAGAATGGATCAACAAGGAAAGACGTGCATTGAATTCGACTACACTAGCTTTTTAGGGGCGACAGGTAGTAAAAAATGGACCTTCTTAGAGGCATTTGCCACCATCGCGCCTATTTTCGGTTTGATGTGGAAACAGAACATTGCGGAATTGAGCAAGCCTGAAGATCGGTTGTGGGATGCCGCATTAAAATCGATGTCTTCTCGTAAAAGTGATGAATCCAATTTGGTCCGCTTAACCCAGTTAGCTAAACATGAAGGGATCAACGAATTGCGAGTCGTTATGCCATATTCGCTCGATGTTCAGCAAATCGAGTACATAGAATCTCGCAGTCAGTTGAAGGTGGACACGTCAGAACAAGATGTCCTTAACATCAAGTTTTAGGCTGAGCATTTCCACTTCATCAATGTACCACTTAACAATAGTGCAATGAAAAGCGACCTCAAAGTAGGTCGCTTTTTTATTTTGAGGTTTTTGTCACAGGTCTTGGAAGTGTGATGAATATAGAGTATTTGCACTTAAATTAACAAAAATGTAACGTTTGGAAATGCAATTGTCATAACTAGCTTCTAACTTTGTGTTTTTAGGACAAATTACCGACTAAGTGGTTGGTACTGTAAGTTCGAATTAACGTCCCTTATTGGCACACAAGGATGATTGAGTCACCACGTCATTTGGGCATAAAAACAAACACAATAAGAAAGGAAGTCAATATGTCTTTGTCTCGTCGAGACTTTATGAAAGCTGCCTCTTCAACGGCTATTGTTACCGGGCTGGTGGGCTGTGGTAGCGATGCTAGTGAGTCTGTTGCGGTTACCTTTGAGCACGGAGTGGCGAGTGGAGATCCTACTCAAACACAAGTAATCATTTGGACTCGTGTTACAACCTCAGCGAGCTACGCAGATGTAAGCTGGCAAGTTTCATCTAACGAAAATTTTACTGATATCGTGCAAAGTGGCACTTTTGCCACAGACACGAGCCGAGATTTCACGGTAAAAGTCGATGTTCAAAATCTCAACGCAAATTCTCGCTACTACTATCGATTCATGGTTGGAGATGTCACTAGCGAAGTCGGGCAAACTCAAACATTACCAGAGGATGGTGTAGAAAAGGCATCCATGGCGGTTGTTTCTTGTGCAAACTATCCTGCTGGCTATTTCCATGTGTATCGAGAGATTTTAAATCAACATGAGCAAGACCCGTTTGATGTGGTGCTTCATCTCGGTGATTACATTTATGAGTATGGTGCTGGTGGCTACGCTAGTGAAGATGCTGAGGCACTAGGGCGAGAGCCAAGCAAAGGCACTGAATGTATTACCTTAGATGATTACCGAAAACGGTATGCGCAATATCGCCAAGATGCTGATCTGCAAGCGTTACATGCGAGCCTACCAATGATTGCTGTCTGGGATGACCATGAGCTTGCAAATGATACTTGGAAAAATGGTGCGGAAAACCATCAAGAAGAGGAAGGCAGTTTTAATGATCGTCGTGCAGCTGCGGCTGCCGCGTGGACAGAATGGTTGCCCGTTCGTGAAAACACTTTCTCAAACATGCTGATTTACCGTCAGTTTTCGTTTGGAAGTTTAGTCAATTTGATGATGCTCGACACGCGACTTGTGGGGCGTGATAAACCGTTGGATTACTTCTCGCTCAGCTCACCAACGATGGAAGCTATTGGCGGTTTAGTTGCTCAGTCGCGCAGTGAAGACCGAGAGCTGTTAGGCGCTGACCAACTCGCTTGGCTGATGGATGCGTTCAGTACGCACGACGCAACTTGGAATGTGCTAGGGCAACAAGTGTTAATGTCTCGTATGGAGTTGCCAAGTTCGGTTATGACCGCGATGTTTCAATTGTTTACTGCCACTGAAGAACAAAAAACAGAGGCGTTATTAGCAGTAAACTCTGCGATTACGGGTTACCTCTCTGACCCAAGTTCAGATACCATTTCTCTCCCGTATAACCTAGATGCATGGGATGGTTACTACGTCGAGCGAGAGAAAGTTTATCAACTGGCCAAAGCCAACAGTGGTAACTTTGTCTGCTTGGCAGGAGATACGCACAACGCATGGGCAAGTGAGCTTAAAGACGTCTCTAAGCATCCTATCGGGATAGAGTTTGCGACTAGCTCGGTGAGTTCCCCTGGGCTAGAGGCCTACCTAGCGTTAGATCCTGTTGCGATCGCTCAAATGGAATACACGTTGCCGCACTTAGTGTCAGAATTACAGTGGGCAGACATCAAACAGCGTGGCTTTATGCGCGTTACTTTTACGCCCGACAAGGCAGAGTCGACCTGGTATTTCGTATCAACGATTAAAGACAAAACATATCAGGTGACGACTAAGTCAGCCTCTACAACAGATGGCACTACGTTAAATATCGGCTAAACTGAGCCTAATACGAAAAAAGTCCGCAAGCTAGTGCGGACTTTTTATTGGAAAGCGTTTAGCAATCTAGCGACAGTGCTAGTCAATCAATCCGTATTCTTTGCTCAGAACTTCGATGATTTCCGCTTTCGGATTCTCACTCAAATGAATCGGCTTGCCTGTAATCTTCTCGGCAATACCAATGTAGGTGCTCGAAATCGCCATCAAAGATTCGACGGGTAAAGCATTATCACGAGCGAGTGCTTCGCGCTCTGGCATACGTTCTTTGTTTAGCAAGATATCTGGGTCAGGGAAGTGGTTAAGTAGGAACTGGCGGAAACCTTCTTTTGAGTTCTCTACGATGTGACCTGCTTGGTACTCTTTAGCATCCCATATACGAGACGAGTCTGGTGTACCCACTTCATCCATGTAAATCAGCTTTTCATTGCCAGCAGCATCATGAACATAACCAAATTCGAATTTGGTATCGACAAAGATTTGGTCGATTTCTTCTAACGCTTGGCTGATAACGTTAAAGCCTTCTTTCAGCAGTTTTTCGTAGAGTGCGATATCGTCGGCACTTGAGAAGTTAAATGCTTCGTAGTTGTCTACGATGTTTTGACGAGTAATATTCACGTCATCCGCTTCTGGCACACCGGGAATACCTTTTAGAATGCCTTTTGTGGATGGGGTCATGAGCAACTCTGGCAGTGCTTTGTCTTTTCCTAACCCTTCAGGAAGTTGGATTCCACAAAACTCGCGCTCGCCATTTGCGTAAGCGCGCCACATCGAACCCGTGATGTATTTGCGGCAGATGGCTTCGATTTTTACCGGTTTGGCTTTTTGTACAATCCAAACAAAAGGGTGAGGAATGTCTAGAATATGGCTATCTGCTAAGCCATTTTCTTTGAACAGTTTGAACCAGTGATTAGAAATCGCATTAAGCGCAGCCCCTTTACCCGGGACACCATTAAGACCACCTTCAGCATGCCAAATACAATCGAACGCAGAGATTCGGTCGCTAATCACCATGATAGCCAAAGGCGCATCTGGCGCGACATTGTATCCTTTTTCTTTGATCAGTCGGGCGCTGTCTTCTTCAGTTAACCAGTAAACTGAACGAACTTTTCCACTATGAACGGGTTTATGGGTGCGAATTGGCAGGTCGTCATTGACGGCAAGTACTTGATTAGCAAGGCTCATTGCGACATTCCTATCATCTTAATCAAACGTCAGAAAGAGAAGATATTCAGCAAAGTTTGGCCGCTGAATAAATCGAATGTGGGCATCATACCAGAACTATTTTAACTCGCCAGAGAAAAAGCAAACGTTTGCCTGTTTTCTTTAATACAAAAAAACCTCCTTAAAAAGGAGGCGAGATGCAGGATGGATAACGTCGAACTTATTAGTGGTACTTATTAACTCTGCCTTCGACGAAAAAGACTTCACACTGATAGCGCTGCGCCATGTCGCGCAACATAGATTGATTCATAAGTGCAATTTTATTGGATGCGACAACAGCACTGGCATTGCCTGATCGGATGGCTTTGATCACGATCTCGACTTCTGAAAGCTGTTGAGAAGGCTTCATTTGAATCACGTTTTTACAGCAAATATTAGAAGCAGTGAGTTGTTCAAAGTCTGGGCGAGGGCAGTCTGCTGTAAACAAAATCCATTGTTTCTGCTGCGATAAAACAGCCAGCTTAGATAGAAGCTGATTCGAAACGGCCATGGGCTGAGTTGCTTGTGCCAATACGTTGTAACGAGAGTATGTATGAGATTGACTTTGTAACTGCATCTTACTGTTCCTTTATACATGCTGTATGTGTATACAGTAGTTTGTTTTGGCGACCTGATCAACCCGTTTCTCAAAAGTTATTTGCGGTTTCTTGAGAAGAAAATAAAAGGTTTATATTTTAAGTATTTGAATTTATTTGGTTATTTTTTATTTCTGATATGTCTAACATCAATTTAAAAATGTGAGATGAGTAGAAAATTGGACGAGATACATACAGGGGTTCACTACTGTATATACAGGTGTTGTTTCACGGACAGTGGTTTGTATACAGTAGGAGAGGGGCTGATAACCGATGCGACATGCTATGTAGGATAGGAGGGAATACGAGATAGAGATTGGAAATAGGGCTTGGCCGATCAAAAAAGCGCCTTAAAAGGCGCCTTTGAAAATCAGTTCCGTTGATTCCGTCTTGCTTAGCTCGCTCGTTGCAAGCGTTCGCGCATTTGCAATTCGCCTTGGTTAAATAGGCGCACGTCGATTTTTGCCATGTCGTAACAAGCTTTACATGAGTAATGGTGCTTGCCATCTAAATAATCGTGACGAGTTACAAGACTAGGTTTTTTACACCAATCACAGGTGCCTTCTTCAGTGAACATTGATTTTCTCCCCACCTAGATTAATTTGAGTCGTTAGGTGTTATTTTGCGCTGAGCATTATGGCATAAAAGCGAGACTTAAGTTAAATGTCTGTTAATTTGTTTGAGAGGGAGATCGATTGCGGCGCTTGATTATATGGGTCTAAAAGCATGCTAGCCAAAGTTTCTTGACCTGTTTTTACTGTTTTGTAACATTTTGTGAGACAAGCTTAAAGGCATGATTGAGTCGCTTCATTTCTTCTTCACTGCCTCTTGTGTCCGGGTGATAAAGCTTTGATAGCTGTCTATAGCGTAGCTTTATTGCTTGTAAATCAGGGATGTGTTGTGGTGTGTAGCCAAACATGGCGCATGCGACGCTTAGCTTATGGTTCTCTGCCTGGGTTTTGGATTTCTTAAATTCTTTGAATACTTTCTCTAGCTGGCGTTTCAGTTGCTTGTTCGTAAACTCTAGCTCTTTAACTTTTGCCGCCATTCGCTGATTTTGGTTTTCCTCTTTGGCTTCAAGCGCTTTTCTATTCTGCTTATGTTTCTTGATTACGAGGAAGCTTAAGCCGCTGATGATGAGTATCGCCGCTAGCCAGATCAGCCATAAAAATTGCGAGTATTCTACGTTGGGTTTTGCAATTGTTGTGCTTTTCTCTTCTTGTGTTTGCTCCGCCTTTTTATCGAGCGACTTTATTTGTGAGACTTGTTTAGCTCGCAGTTGATTGAAGCGCTGCTCTAACAGTTGATTATAAGCCTGTTCTGCTGCTGAATTATGCTGAGAAGCCATTTGATACAAAGCTTCAGTCAATTGAGAAGTTGTGACCTTATCTTGATTGCGCTGAATAAAGTTAGCGAGAAGAAAGCCCCGATCGGTTGGATCATTGAGTGCGATAGAGGTTAGCCAATATAACGCTTGTGTTTCATTTTTTTCGCCATTTATCCCTTTAGCAAAGTCGTTCGCGAGCTGTTTTTGCGCAGGGAGGTAACCTTGGTTGGCGGATTGCTCTAGCCAGTAACGCGTTTCTGGTGAGGCTTCAGCTTTGTTTGATGCCAATAATTGCTGTGCATACTCATATTGTTCTATGGGGTCATTTGGAGCCTGAGAGGCAAGCAGGTAACCAGAAAAGCTGAGGCTAAATAAGCAGAGTAGGGCAGACGTTTTGACAGACATTGATATGTCAGGCCTAACGATTATTGTTAGGCCTGCTCCGGTAATTTTTTATTATTACCGCTATGGTGCAACCAAATTACTTCAGTGGCAAGATCTGGATTTCAACACGACGGTTGCACGCACGACCTTCAGAAGTTTGGTTTGAGCAAATTGGGTTACGTTCGCCGTAGCCACGTGCAATTGCACGACCAGGTGCAACGTTTTGAGATACTAGGAATTGACGTACGGACTCTGCACGACGCTCAGACAACGTTTGGTTGTATGACTCACTGCCCGTGCTATCAGTGTAACCGTCGATAACAAGGCTGGTATCTGGGTATTCAACCAAGATGCGAGCAACACCGCGTAGCGTATTATGAATGCTAGCATCAAGCTGGTAAGAGCTTGAAGAGAAGCCGATACCATTTTCCATACGCAGTAAAAGCTGGTTCTCACCAACACGCTGAACTTGTACACCAGAGTTTAGCAAAGCGCGACGCAATTCTGCTTCTTGTTGGTCAAAGTAGTAACCAACGCCAGCGCCAGTCGCTCCGCCTGCGGCCGCACCAATGAGTGCATGCTGACGACGTTCTTTAGCGTCATCGCCCGTTGCTAGACCGATTGCTGCACCAGCGATAGCACCAATAAGCGCGCCTTGCGTGGTTGAGTTAGTTTCGTATTCACCCGTTGTTGCATTTTGGCGTTGAGTGGCTTGACAGCCAGTAAGAGCTAGCACTAGAGCTAGTGCAATAGGCATCTTTTTCAAGGGAAAATCTCCGTATAAACTGAGGCGAAACCATGCCTCATAATGGGATGCGAATTATGAATAAGTAAGCATTGATATTTGTTATGAGAAAGTAAGATTGATAAGAGTTTCTGTAAGAAAATTCTTATCGTTACTATCACAACTTCAAAAAGTAGATCCCAATAACATTGGAATATTGGAACCTACATCAATCAATTGCCGTTCTGGTTATTTCGATGGATTGCCCAACATTTTACGCGCTTGCTCGCCGCCAACACCACGGTTAACGGAGACTCGTCTACCTTTTTTCAAGCCCACTTCGTAGTCTTCGGTTAGGTTTTTCATCGCTTCTTTCAGTTGCTTCTTGAAGGTTTCGCGGTCAATGTTTTGGAATTCTTTATCAATATAATCATTGATTTTGTTGGCCGACTCTTCGTCTGGAGAAATGACGGGAAGTTTCTCTATCGCGCCCTCTACCCAGCCAGATACAAATGAGTTCACGCGGCGAGTCACTTCTTGAGAAGAGGTGCCCGTACCTGCGAAACTATTTCGGAATTGTCCGGTACTTTCGTTCATCTCGCGATAAATAATATCGAAAGCAAATGCAGCAAAAATCGCGCGATCTGCTTCACCGATAAACTCGACACGTTTGAGCCCTTTGTGATTCAACAACACCGCTTCAACACCGAATTTAGTGTTAATGCCGCGAATCACTCGCAATATGGTAGAACTGATATTCGCTGGTAGTAGGTGGGAAGACTGTGTTTTCCCCATTCTGATAAACTCAATATCGTCCTTATCCAGACCATATTTGAGCATGAGGCGATGTGCCATTTTGATAGCATTGGCAGCCTCATTAACATTCGCGGAATTGCCCAGTTCTAAGCACTTGGCGATTTTTTTCAGAGCTTTTTGTTTATCCATCGACAACCAGTAACGAAAGCAGAAAATTTATGAAGTCAGACATATTACCTTTTTTGACATAAAAACGAAATACAAGGTGGGAGTGAAGGTGGTTTATGGACATAAAAAGAAGCCCCGCGGAAGGCGAGGCTAGGCGTTTTAGTTCGTCATAATCAGTATGAAGTCGTACTTGTGTCTAAGAAGCCATTCTTCATTAAGATTAGTTGGAATTACAATCCGAGCTGGTTGAGTAAATCATCGGCGTCATCGTTTGAACTCGACGATTTAGATTCTTTCTCAGCCATATTTTTACGTGTTGCTTCTAAAATATCGTCTGGATTTTCGTCTTCTGCGATTTCAAACTCTTCTAGTTGGATGAACTCAGTTTTGTCCATCGCTAACTCCAGATAGAAAATGTTGTTATTTTCGGTGGAGAACGTCACTCGGCGAGCTTGAGGGCGGTCAAGGTTGGTATCCACTTGTAAGATGACTTGCTTATTCAGCGCCATCATTTTTGGCTGGTTTTGTGTGATGTTCGTTTGCAGCTCTTTACGAATTTTATTGGTGAAATCTCCAACCAGTTGGTTCATTAGCTCACCCAGAACATCTCCCACCTCGTCAGAAGTATGAGATATTGCCAGTTCTTCTTCTGGCATACCCATATTACGCATGTAGTTGGTGTAGATCTCTAATGCGGCTTTTGCCGTAAAATTAATTACGACCAGCCCGGTAAACCCGCCATCAAACAGAACAAAACAGCCAAAATCTGGCTTGAGGCTAGTCTTGTGGATTTTTTGCACCATTGCAGAGTAATTTACTTGAGAAGATGTCGCCGAGGTAAGGACGCCAGAAACAGACTGGCAAAGTTTGAGAAGGATATCTTCAGTGGTCACAATTTTATTTTTTTTCATTCTGAAAACTCATCTATAAACGCGATTCGTTCCCCAATGTAAGGCATCAAGCGTGAAAAAATAAAGCATAAGTTTAATTATTGTATCGAGATTCTGATTTGCTCGTCTTTTTAAATGTTGTAAAGTGACGAAATTCAAAGAATATTACTTCACTAACTCTTTTGTGGTGTTTTGTTTCGCTGAACGCCAACTTGTATGAGAAGTGAGCAAATAATTACATAACCCGCAGCTGATCGGATTCAGCGTCGTAGGGGCAGGAAGCAAATGTTACCAAGATTACACTCGCAAACTGATGTCGATCCTCTTGTTCTTAGTTTTCTGAAAGAGCTTGAGCACGCCGGATTCACTGGTGATATCGAAAGCCAATATTCAAGCCGACTAGCGGTTGCCACTGACAACAGTGTTTACCAGCAACTTCCTCAGTCTGTCGTCCATCCTAAAACGACAGAAGATGTTTCTCTCCTTGGGAAACTGAGCAATAAAGAAAAGTACGAACGAATTACCTTTTCACCTCGTGGTGGCGGCACAGGGACCAATGGTCAGTCGCTAACCAAAGGTATTGTGGTGGATATGTCTCGCCACATGAACAAAGTGCTTGAGATTAATGAGAAAGAAGGCTGGGTTCGTGTACAAACTGGTGTAGTGAAAGACCAGTTAAATGATGCGGTTCGCCCTTACGGTTACTTCTTCTCTCCAGACTTATCTACCAGTAACCGTGCAACGATTGGCGGAATGGTCAACACCGATGCTTCTGGTCAAGGTTCTCTGAAATACGGAAAAACATCCGATCATGTTTTGTCGCTACAAGCGGTGTTTGCTGATGGTTCAATTTTAGAGTCGGACTTGTCTCATGGTTACCCAAAAGAGGGCGAGTTTGCTGCCAAGGCGCTACGAGTAACGGAATCCGTATGTCGTGAAAAACGCCAGCAGATCGTGGATAAATTTCCTCCGCTCAACCGCTTTTTAACGGGGTACGATTTAAAAAATGCCTTGAATGAAGACGATGACCGTTTCGACATCACACGAGTGCTGTGTGGCGCGGAAGGTTCATTGGCATTTATTACCGAAGCGAAGCTAAATCTGACGCCAATTCCGAAAGCACGTACTTTGGTTAACGTTAAATACAACAGCTTTGACTCTGCGCTGCGTAATGCACCGTTGATGGTCGAAGCGAAAGCGCTATCTGTAGAAACCGTTGACTCGAAAGTGCTTAATCTCGCAAAGCAAGATATCGTCTGGCACACCGTGAGTGATTTGCTTACCGATGTTCCAAATAAAGAGATGCTTGGCATCAATATGGTGGAATATGCAGGTCAGGACGAAGAAGAAGTTGCTGCGCAGGTTGCAGCGCTGACCGCCAAGCTCGATACCATGCTGGAAACAGAAGAAGCGGGCATCATCGGTTACCAAGTCTGTAACGATGTAGCGAGTATCGGGCGTATTTACAACATGCGTAAAAAAGCGGTGGGTTTGTTAGGCGCAGCAAAAGGCCGCGCTAAACCGGTCGCATTCGCTGAAGATACCTGTGTGCCACCAGAAAACCTGGCAGACTTCATTGTAGAGTTTCGAGAGCTGTTAGACAGCAAGTCTCTGAATTACGGCATGTTTGGCCACGTCGATGCCGGGGTGCTTCACGTACGTCCTGCGTTGGATTTGTGTGACCCGCACCAAGAAGCATTGATGCACGAAGTTTCTGATGAAGTGGTTAAGCTGGTGGCGAAATACGGCGGTTTGATGTGGGGTGAACACGGCAAAGGTTTCCGTTCAGAATATGGCCCTGAGTTTTTCGGTGATGAGTTGTTTACTGAGCTGAGACGTGTGAAGGCGGCATTCGATCCACACAACAAAATGAACCCGGGCAAAATCTGTACGCCGCTTGATAGTGATGCAGAGTTAGTAAAAGTTACCGATACCAAACGTGGTTACTTCGATCGTCAGATTGACGTTCAAGTACGTGACAGCTTTAAGCAAGCGATGGAGTGTAACGGGAACGGTTTGTGTTTTAACTACGATACCAGCTCGCCAATGTGTCCATCGATGAAAGTAACAGCCGATCGTCGTCATTCACCCAAAGGTCGTGCGGGTTTGGTTCGCGAGTGGCTGCGTCAGCTTACTGAGCAAGGTATTGATATTCTTGACTTAGAAAAGCAAACGCTAGAAAACAAAACATCAATCAAAACCATGATTGACCGCGTACGTCATTCTATCAATCGTCGTCACGAATACGATTTCTCCCACGAAGTGTATGAAGCGATGAATGGTTGTTTAGCGTGTAAAGCGTGTGCGAGCCAGTGTCCGATTAAAGTCGACGTTCCGAGTTTCCGCTCACGCTTTTTAAACATTTATCACTCTCGTTACCAACGTCCAGCAAAAGATTATCTGGTTGCGAACATAGAGACTATGCTGCCGATGATGGCGAAAGCGCCAGGTGTCGTAAACGGTGTTTTGAAGCAGTCGTGGGTCAAGAGCTTAACGGCTTCAACAGTTGGGTATGTCGATGCGCCGTTGTTATCAGTACCTACATTGAAACAACGAGTAGAGTCGCTGACAACGCCTTATGATCTGCAAGTGCTCAGCGGTTTGTCTTCGTCTGAAAAGAGCAAGCATGTTTTAATTGTTCAAGACCCATTCACTAGCTACTACGACGCCGATGTTGTAGAAGACTTCGTTAAATTATTGAAAAAGCTGGGCATGCATCCGGTGCTTCTGCCATTTAAGCCGAATGGTAAAGCACAACACATTAAAGGGCTTTTACGTCAGTTTAAGGATACAGCAGCCGATACCGCGAAGTTTTTGGCGATGGTAGCGGATCTGGATATTCCTTTAGTTGGTGTCGATCCTGCATTGGTGCTGTGTTATCGAGATGAATACGCTGAAGTACTTGGCAGTAAGCGAGGTGATTTCGATGTACTAACGGCCCACGAATGGCTTTACCCAAGACTAGAAGCGTTTGAAAGCGGAGAGCATAAGGCGCAGGAACCTTGGTATCTGTTTGCGCACTGTACTGAAAAAACCAAAATGCCGAATGCGGAAAAAGAGTGGGGCGCTATTTTTGCTCACTTTGGTGCAGTTTTAAATACGGTTCCTGTTGGTTGTTGTGGTATGGCGGGTACGTTTGGTCACGAGGTCGATAAGTTGTCGATGTCGAAAGACATTTACAATTTAAGCTGGAAGCCAAGCTTAGATAAGTTAGATAACGAGAGATGTTTGATTACTGGCTACTCTTGCCGCAGCCAAGTGAAACGCTTTGAAGGAACAAAGCCCAAACATCCCGTTCAGGCGCTGTTAACTTTGATATAATCACATCAAATTAAGCCCAGTTTTACTGGGCTTTTTTAGAAGTCACATACAACAATTTCAAAGGATATGAATCTTGAGAAAACTTGAACTCAAAGTCCCACCTGTTGCGGTGTTTTTGTTGGTCATACTACTCATGTATGGACTGACAGTTCTGGTGCCGAGCCTGAATATTAGCGTGCCCTTTGTCGAGGTTGTGGTTGGCGGGTTAACTTTGCTCTCTGGTTATATGGGCATTGCTGGTGTGTATGAATTCCATAAAGTAAAAACGACGGTTAACCCTGTAAAGCCTGACACGGCCTCTTCCGTGGTGAGAACTGGCGTATTTTCTTTTTCGCGCAATCCGATGTATATGGCGCTACTGCTTCTAATCATTGCAATTGGTTTGTGGTGGCAGCACTTGAGTGTGGTGCTTTGTAGCGTTGTATTTGTCAGTTATATGAATCGATTTCAAATCAAGCCAGAGGAACGTGTTCTAGAGCGATTGTTTGGTGAAGAGTATGTGGATTATAAAAACCACGTCCGCCGCTGGATCTAAGCATTGCGTTTAGTTTTATTTGGATGAGACATAAAAAGAAAGCCCAACGATCGACGTTGGGCTTTCTTTTAGTAAACACGTTTTTTGAGCGCGTCTGATAGGGCAGTCGATTAGGCTGCCTTAACGAACTTTGCTAGGAATGCATCCTTACGTTCATTGAAACGGCGTACAAGATCGTCAACCGCTTCTTGGTCATATGGCTTCAAGCCGCTTGCAACCATGCGTTTGATGCCTTTGCCAACGACTTCACCGTCTTCTTTGAACGCAAAGTTTAAGGTGACTACCCCACGTTTGCCTTCCACGTCGAACGTTGCGCCAGTGAAATCCACTTCAGGATGCGTAAGGTCTAAGCGTGAAAATTCAACTTCCATGCTTTCATAAATAACTAATGGACGTTGGCAGTTGATCATCATTTGCTTCTCTTCCATAAGAGGAACCATGATGTGAGGGAAGTTCATGCCAGAGAATTGCACGTAATTTGTTACGACATGCTCAATAAATGCGGGATCGTGGTTAGTCTCACCTTCACGGGACATGTGTAAGTATTCTTTACCGGCCTCGTCAACAACGGCGCTTTCTTTTTCACACTTATTTTCAATATGAAGTGCTACACCATCGTTTACCATGCCAGAGAAGTTAAAACGCATCTTTTGGCTGACGCCTTCTTTACTAAGAAGCACTGCGAAAAGTAAGTCCCCAGGGACACAAAAGCGTTTGTTGTCTTCATCGTGGATTGGGTTGTAGTCACCTGCGACACGTTTTGCAAAGTGGCTTGCTTGTTCGCGAGTGAACTGAAACTGGTGATTAGTGTTTGAAAAATAAGGTGTTAGAAACATAATTTTTACGTAGTAACCAAAACTGTATGGGATTATATGCGAATATCTGCGTAGCAATGGTCCATCCAGTGAAAACTTCACCGTATCCTAACAATAAGACACTATTTCGGCGGATAAATCGTTAAAAACGCATACTTTAGCAACGCTTTTATTTGTGAAAGCAATAAACAGCGACTTTATTACGTCGGCTATTTTTAAAAGTATAGCAATAACAATATGCAGTGTTCATAAAGATCGCTAGGAATACGTTTAATGAGGAGATAAAAAAGCTCCACGCGAAACGTGGAGCCTTCAAATTATCATCCGGTTTTTAGATTAAGTGCTGGATTACTGAACACTTGGTAACAGACTCTCTGGCATAAGCGTGTTGTGGATAGCCAGCTTAAGCAGAGTATTCGCCTGTTCAATGTCCGGCGCAAAGTAACGATCTTTATCGTAGAACGATACTTTTTCACGCAACATTTGTTTGGCAATCTCGATACGCTCAGAAGACTTGTTTGGTGCTCTAAAGTCTAGGCCTTGTGCTGCTGAGAGGTATTCGACCGCCAGAATGCCGCGAGTGTTTTCTCCCATTTCTTTCAATCTGCGAGCCGCGAAGGTTGCCATTGAAACGTGATCTTCTTGGTTTGCTGATGTTGGCAAGCTGTCTACTGACGCTGGGTGAGCGAGCGTTTTGTTTTCGCTTGCTAGCGCAGCAGAGGTGACTTGGGCAATCATGAAACCAGAGTTCACACCACCATTATCGACTAAGAACGGTGGTAATTTTGATAATGCGCTATCGATAAGCAATGCCATACGACGTTCAGACAGGCTGCCGATCTCAGCAATCGCCAGTGCTAGGTTGTCAGCTGCCATTGCAACAGGCTCAGCGTGGAAGTTACCGCCAGAGATGATGTCGTCATCTTCAGCAAACACCAACGGGTTATCTGATACGGAGTTTGCTTCTACTTGCAATACTTCTGCAGCGTTGCGGATTTGCTGCAAACACGCCCCCATTACTTGAGGTTGACAGCGCAAAGAATACGGGTCTTGCACTTTTTCACAGTTAGTATGCGAATCACCAATGTCACTTGATGTATCCAATAGATGACGATAGGCCAGTGCAGCGTCCATTTGGCTGCGATGACCACGTACACGATGAATGCGCGGATCGAATGGACGTCGGCTGCCGAGAGCGGCTTCGACAGACATTGCCCCACATACTGTAGCCGAAGCGAAAAGATCTTCCGCGATAAACAGACCTTCTAATGCGAACGCCGTTGATGCCTGGGTACCATTTAGCAGCGCTAAACCTTCTTTCGGCGCCAGAGTTATGGGTTCTAGACCTGCGATTTTTAACGCTTCTTGCCCAGAAATGATATTACCGTTGTGACGAGCTTGTCCTTCACCTAGTAATACTGTGCTCATGTGGGCCAGAGGAGCTAAGTCACCTGATGCGCCAACAGAGCCCTTTTTAGGTACACAAGGGTAAACTTGTGCGTTAACTAGGTCGGTCAACATATTAATGACTTTTAGGCGAATCCCAGAAAAACCACGAGACAGACTATTGATTTTCAATACCATCATCAGACGAACCGTTTCGTCTGACATAAACTCACCGATGCCTGCTGCATGAGAAAGAACGATACTGCGTTGCAGTGTTTCTAAATCTTCCGGGGCTATTCGTGTGTTAGCCAATAGTCCAAAACCAGTGTTAATTCCGTAAACCGTTCTATCTTCCGCGATGACACGATCCACGACTTGCGTGCTTTCTTCAATGGCCGGA
Source organism: Vibrio chemaguriensis (assembly GCF_012275705.1). Taxonomy (NCBI): domain Bacteria; kingdom Pseudomonadati; phylum Pseudomonadota; class Gammaproteobacteria; order Vibrionales; family Vibrionaceae; genus Vibrio; species Vibrio chemaguriensis. The sequence goes on along the minus strand of NZ_SHOE01000002.1, from coordinate 354,126 downwards.
ATGGCTTCAGGATCCAAAGTAAGGTTGACTGGTGAACGGCTCACTTGGCGTAGTTCGTTTAAGCTAATATGACCTGGCTTTAGCGTTAAATTTAACATCTCTTTCATCCTTACTTGAGCTTCTTCAGTTCTTCGTTGATCATTGGCAAATCTAGCCCTTGATCTGCTGCACATTGTTTAGCGATATCGTATCCCGCATCAGCATGACGCATCACGCCTGTTGCTGGGTCGTTATGCAGCACGCGGGCAATACGTTTTGAGGCATCTTCACTGCCGTCACAGCAGATAACCATACCTGAGTGTTGCGAGAAGCCCATACCTACGCCACCACCGTGGTGCAGTGAAACCCAAGTTGCGCCGCCCGCCGTGTTGAGTAGCGCGTTTAATAATGGCCAGTCTGATACGGCGTCAGAACCGTCCATCATACCTTCGGTTTCACGGTTCGGGCTTGCTACAGAGCCAGAGTCTAAGTGGTCACGACCAATGACAACGGGCGCCTTAAGTTCGCCATTTTTCACCATTTCATTGAATGCTTGACCAAGACGCTCACGATCTTTAAGACCAACCCAGCAAATACGTGCAGGTAAACCTTGGAACTGAATGCGCTCGCGCGCCATATCTAGCCAGTTATGTAAGTGTGGATTATCTGGAATTAGCTCTTTTACTTTTTGGTCGGTTTTATAGATATCCTCAGGATCGCCAGAGAGAGCGGCCCAGCGGAAAGGACCAATACCTTCGCAGAATAGAGGGCGAATGTAGGCTGGAACGAAGCCAGGGAAATCAAATGCGTTTTCTACGCCTTCTTCCAAGGCCATCTGGCGGATGTTGTTACCGTAGTCGAGTGTTGCGGCGCCGCGATTTTGTAGCTCTAACATGGCTTGAACTTGCACTGCCATGGATTTTTTGGCTGCTTTAACAACCATTGCTTCATCTTGCAAACGCATTTCTGCAGCGTGAGACATGCTCCAGCCTTGTGGTAAGTAGCCATTGAGAGGGTCGTGTGCAGATGTTTGGTCTGTTACTACATCAGGCGTGATATTACGTTCTACCAACTCAGAGAAAACGTCTGCTGCATTACCTAGTAGACCAACCGATACTGGTGTGTCCGATTCTTTGATGATAGCAAGCGCTTCATCTAAAGATGTCGCTTTCTTATCGACATAGCCTGTACGTAGGCGGTAATCGATACGCGATTCATCACACTCTACCGCAATCATGGAGAAGCCCGCCATCGTACCAGCTAGAGGCTGAGCACCACCCATACCACCAAGACCGCCAGTTAGAATCCATCGGCCTTTTGCTTCGCCGTCAAAGTGCTTTTTCGCAACAGACACGAATGTTTCGTATGTGCCTTGGACGATGCCTTGTGAGCCAATGTATATCCAGCTGCCAGCGGTCATTTGGCCGTACATCATCAAGCCTTGTTTATCGAGCTCGTTGAAGTGTTCCCAGTTTGCCCAATGAGGAACGAGGTTTGAGTTTGCGATAAGCACGCGTGGGGCGTTTTTATGGGTAGGGAAAACACCAACAGGCTTGCCTGATTGAACTAAAAGCGTTTGGTCATCTTCGAGTCTTTCAAGTACTTCAACAATCTTGTCGTAACATTCCCAGTTTCGTGCCGCACGGCCAATGCCGCCATATACAACCAGCGAATGTGGATGTTCTGCAACATCAGGATCGAGGTTGTTCATCAGCATACGAAGAGGGGCTTCGGTTAGCCAAGATTTTGCGCGCAGTTTATCTCCGTGAGGTGCACGAATTGTTCTGCTTGTATCAAGTCGTGGATCTTGTCCCTGGCGCTGTGTCATTTCAGACTCCTTTAGTTTCTCGTGATGACCAAGTACTTGCTTGGTCGTAATAATAAGTGGCATCTAGGATGCGTTATGGTTTGTGTTGCTTTTCCGCCATCGCGTTGGCGATATCCCAACACAAACGGGCAGCTAAGCGTGCAGTTTGACTATCGACGTCATAATTAGGGTTGTATTCGGCGATATCAGCCAGCATGAGCTTATTTTTGTAATGAAGAATTCGATCTAAAAATGGTGCAATTGTGTCGTAACTTACTCCTCGAGCCGCAGGGGCGCTGACCCCAGGTGCGGTTGCCGCAGGAAATACATCCAGATCAATGGTCAAATAGAGGTAATCACAGTCGTCAATAAAATGTTGAAGCTGAGTTAAGTGATAACTGTGGTTTAGGTAACAAAGCTGATTGTCTTCTACATACCAAACATTTAACGCATCTGCTTTTTCAAACAGCGCTTTAGTGTTGCTACTGCGGCTTACGCCAATGCAAGCGTAATGAAAGTCCCAATCATTGCGTTGGCAAAAATGATGAATTTGGTTGAAGGGAGTGCCAGAGCTTGGTTTGATGTCGGCGATGCTGCTCTCGAATGCGCGTAAATCGAAATGCGCATCGAAATTTATGATACCGATTTTAGGCTTCTTCTCTGGATAGTGCGCTTTAAAATACTCCGCTAAGCCGGAAAACGAGGCCCACGCAATCTCATGCCCGCCACCTAACACGATGACAGGCGTATGAGGTAGTGCGCTTGAAATGGTTGCCGCACATAGAGATTGGCTCTCTTCCAGTAAGTCGTCTTCGCACACCACGGTGCCTAAGTCATATAGTGGGACGTCTTGGTGCCATGCTAAATTAGCGAGTGCTCGTCGGATTAAATCTGGCGCTTTTTTCGCACCAATGCGTCCTTTGTTTCTGGCTACGCCAGCGTCGGTAGCAAAACCCAGTAATGAGACGCCATGCGCAACTGCCCCTAACTCATCTGCTTTCTGGCGTTGAACCACGTGATGAATTCGCTGACCAAGTTTGCCGTCCTCGGCATCATGACGGCCTTGCCAATGAAATAGGGGAGAGTGTAAGTCGAATTGAGACATATTATTGGCCTCCGTGTGAAATGTATTCACCATTTACTATACGACCTACCAGACGTTTTGCTCCGACTTGATAGCTTAAATCTGCAGGGCTTTCGATATCCCAGATAGAGAAGTCCGCATCAAACCCTACTTTGATTTCGCCACGTGAATTTTGATAACCTAGAGCTTTGGCTGCATGTTGCGTTACACCACGCAGTGCTTCTTGCGGTGTAAGGCGAAATAGTGTGCACGCCATATTCAGCATGAGTGTGAGATCAGAAAACGGTGATGTACCTGGGTTGACGTCCGTAGCAATTGCCATCGGCACGTTATGCTCTCTCAACAACTCAATCGGTGGTAACTGAGTTTCTCTTAGAAAATAAAAAGCGCCAGGCAGTAGAGTGGCGACAGTGTTTGATCGAGCAAGTGCTTTAACACCTTGCTCATCTAAAAACTCGATGTGATCCGCTGACAGACCGTTGTATTGCGCAGTGAGGGCTGTACCACCGAGATTCGAAAGTTGCTCTGTATGCCCTTTAACCTTTAAGCCGTGGCGTTTTGCAGCTACAAACACTTTTTCTGTTTGTTCAAGATTGAAACCAATCGATTCACAAAAAACATCGACACTTGTGGCTAATTCTTCCTTTGCGACAACAGGGATTATGTCCTGACAAATGTGCTCAATATAATCATCTGCACGGCCTTGGAACTCCGGCGGAATGGCGTGAGCGGCAAGAAGTGTAGTGGTGATTTTAACTTTGCGCTCTTGTTCAAGCATTTTGGCTGCACGGAGCATTTTTACTTCGTCATTCAGTGTCAATCCGTAGCCTGATTTCACTTCGACAGAAGTGACGCCGCTCGCGAGTAGCCCGTCTAAACGTGGCAACGCTAACTCAACTAATTGCGCTTCGGTTGCTGAACGCGTCGCATGCACCGTTGAAAGTATCCCACCGCCTTGTTTGGAAATTTCTTGATATGGCACGCCGTTTAAGCGCATTTCAAATTCGTTGGCACGATTGCCCGCATAAATAAGATGAGTGTGGCAGTCGATCAAACCTGGCAGAACTAACTTGCCTTGAAGGTCGATACTCTGAGCGTAATGTTGGGTAGACAGCAGAGACTCAGTTTGCGGTTCGTCTTCACCAATTGCACAGGTGCTGATCGCAACGATTTTTCCAGATTGAATGCCAATACGAGCAGGAGACGTTGGCAGATAACCGTGCTCTCCCGGTTGCATGGTGACCAGACGTGCGTTTTCAATCAGCAAATCCATGTTTGTGTCCCTGTGTTTATTTGTATCATTAAATGTATATACAAATAAATAGAGCAAAATAAGAACACTGACAAGATTGATGTTGCTAAAATGTGATCAAAACGTAGATCTATAGGACCAATCTTGTCATTAAATGAGCACTTTTGAGCTCAGCTTATATTTGTTACCAGGGTGATAAAGTAGGGCGGTACTGACTAACTTATCTTGGCTCCACGTTCTGCGATTCAAGAGAAGGCAAGGCTCATTGGCTTGCATTTTTAAGTCTTGCTTAATACGGCCGTCAGGCACAATTGCCTCTACGGTATGTTCAATAGCGCTGAGTGGGCAATTATCTGACAGGTATTGATTCGGAGTGATTTGTGTGAAGTCTTGATTTAAATAACTCGGGGCATATTGGCTGTTCACCCAGCGGAGTTCCAATTGAATAGGCGTTTGGTCTTCATAGTGAATGATTTCACTGTAAAACACCGTTGTGCCAAGCATGACGCCGAGTTTTGTCGCAATGCTGTCATCTGCTTTTATGGCAACTTGTTTGAGCACTTTACTGCTATATTGTCGCCCTCGGTCGCTGACTTCTTCGGCAATGTTTCGAATGTCTAACAGAGGAGATTCTGACTTTTCACCAGGATCACACACAAACGTACCTAAGCGTGGGCGACGTTGTAATCGGCCCTCATTAACTAAGTCCCGAATTGCTTTGTTCACTGTCATTCTACTGACACCAAATTGCTCGGTAAGCTCAATCTCTGTGGCGATACGATGACCGACTATCCACTCTCCAGAATCAATTTTATCGAGGATAAATTGTTTGATTTGAATGTAGAGTGGTGCAGACATAATGATTCCCTTTTATTTGACTATACAAATACTGCTTAATTTAGGTACAAATTGCAAACATTTCTCGACGAATGCACCACTTAGTGACAGAACAATCCTATTGTGGGGCTGAATGATTCTTGCTGCTGAGCATTATTTGGATTGATGATGGAATTCGAACATTTTCTTGTGGTCTATTGCTTGCAGAGTATAAAACAATTGTGTAAACAAACGATTATTAGAAGAAAAGTCGCTAAAAAGGAAAAACATGTTTAAAAAATTGAAAGCATCACTGGGGATTGGTTCTGCAAAAGTAGATACGATTTTAGACGAAATGAGCGTGTTTCAAGGAGCGACGCTGAAAGGGCATGTTCATATCAAAGGCGGAGACGTCGAACAACAAATTGATGCTATTACGATTAAATTGAACACAGAGATGAAAGTCGAAGTGGATGATAGCGTAAGTTACCAAACGTTCACTATTGATCAGCTGAAGGCGGTAGACCCCTTTGTGATTCAACCTAATGAAGAGAAGCAGGTTCCGTTTGAGCTAAAACTGCATGATGAAACGCCAATTACTGCGGTTAGCGCACTTAAGAATCAATGCCATGTTTGGGTTGAAACGACGTTAGATATTGATTTTGCGATTGACCCGCGTGACCGTGACTATATTGAAGTGAAACCACTACCAGTAGCATCTCGGGTTATTCAAGCGCTCGAGCAAGCTGGCTTCACTATGGTTAAAGCCGATGTTGAAAAAGGCTTTTTGCGCGGTGGCTCGTTTGCTTCTCGCTCTGGAATTTATCAAGAGCTAGAGTTCCGAAATAACGGCTTTATCTCATCAAAAGAAATTGAGCTTTCTTTTATTCTGGAAGGACAGGTCATGCATTGTTTGGCGGAGATTGACCGTTCGCTCAGCTTGGCTGGTGACCAATATCGCTCGTTTACGTTACCGATCAATGCAACTGATGCTCAAGTCGCTGCCGCGGTTGCACCAACGCTAAATCTATAGTTCTCATCAACTTGATGAGAATATGTACCGATATCCTATTGTGAAAGCGATATCGGTACTGTTATCCATGTTTCGTGCGTTCTCAACGGCTAAAAACTCAAGCGCGGAGTTTTCCATTAGATATCGATAGCCTAATACCAGTTCATTAGAGGCATCAGCAAACTCTGCGGGTCCTTCTGTTGAGCCTTGATACCAATGGTATTCAAACATCAGGTGGTGGTTATCTTCCAACGCATAACGGTACCCAGCTGCAACGGCAATCGTATTATGCCGATAGGGTAGATCCAGCAAGGCGCGATCATCTGAGCGAAAAGTCATGCCAACCATCGAGTAAAATGCATGGGCGTCACTCAAATAACTGTAATTTATTTGGAAGCCTTGCTCGAAATTACTGCCTTGAAAAGTCCCGTGAGCAACATCATTAAAATATAAGCTGCCACCAATAGATAGGCCGTGATGTTCATTCTGAAACACTTGATATTGCAAATAAGTAGATAAGTTGTTGGCAAGCGTTTGTCCTTCGAAATCATCTTCTAGCACATCATATTGCGGCATTGATATGTAAAAACGATCTCTGTCTACTTTGTCTCGGCCATTCTGTCCGATACCGAAAAGGTTATGGAAGCTTTTAGTCAGTCCATCTAAATGGTTATCAGCGGCAAAAACCCACCGATAATTGAGTTCCCATTGCCAACTGCTATTGATTTGCCACTTGCTGCCAATTTCGATTTGGTTGTGGTAATAATCCAGTGCGTATTCATCAGTATGAGCCCAAACACTGGCCACGGTTCCTGAGCCATAGGTTTCGACAAAATCAGAGGGAAGGCTATGCCCTGAGCGCAGTATATTGGTATGGCTAACCACTTGCATCGGAGATTGTGCGTAAGAACGTAGCGGCCCATACAGGTCATTTGATGCCATGGCTGGTACACAGCATATTGAAGTGCTTAGAATCCCCATAAAGCGCGATTTGAAATAGATCATGATGAACACCTACATGCAAACTACTCAATAAAACAACTATATACCTAAATTGCACTTTGAGGTGGAACTAGGTGTGCTGGGTCCTGTGTTAGTTAATATGTATTAGGAACTATTATACCAGTTGTGTATTCAAGTTCTATTGGGAGGGGGGAACTCTGCTTACAAGTGATGTGAGCCCTTAAGAAGAATCATCAGATTGTTGCCACGAGGGTTGAGGTTAAGTTCTTATGATAAAACAAAATCGCGCTTTGCAATCTAAATGTGAGCTAGGTACAATCCCACTTTCGATAACGGTCCGGTATTCGTGTTACCGAGAGGCCTTTATTGACTCTCAACTATTTTCAACAAATAGCTTCTAATTTGAATAACATGTGTTGCTTGGTGTGCAACACCACTGTAAAGGACATAGCATGCCTATTATTACTCTTCCTGACGGCAGTCAGCGTCAATTTGACAACCCAGTTTCTACTATGGAAGTTGCGCAATCGATCGGTCCTGGTCTTGCAAAAGCAACGATCGCTGGTCGTGTAAACGGTAACCGCGTTGATGCGTGTGACCTAATTGAAGAAGACGCAAGCCTTGAAATCATCACCGTAAAAGATGAAGTAGACGGTTTAGAAATCGTTCGTCACTCTTGTGCTCACCTTCTTGGTCACGCTCTTAAGCAGCTTTACCCACAAGCTAAAATGGCGATTGGTCCAACCATCGACAACGGCTTCTACTACGATATCGACCTAGATGAGTCTCTAACGCAAGAAGATCTTGAAAAGATTGAAAAGCGTATGAAAGAGCTAGCGAAAACCAAGTACGAAGTTGTTAAGAAAAAAGTAAGCTGGCAGGAAGCGCGTGATACGTTTGAATCACGTGGCGAACCATACAAAGTGGAAATCCTAGACGAAAACGTATCTCGTGATGATCGTCCAGGTCTTTACCACCATGAAGAATACATCGACATGTGTCGTGGTCCTCACGTTCCTAACATGAGCTTCTGTCAACACTTCACCCTATTGAATGTGGCAGGTGCTTACTGGCGTGGTAACAGCGACAATAAAATGCTTCAACGTATCTACGGTACGGCTTTCCACGATAAGAAAGCACTGAAAGCGCATCTAACTCGCCTAGAAGAAGCGGCGAAGCGTGACCACCGTAAGATTGGTAAGCAACTAGACCTATTCCACATGCAGCAAGAAGCACCGGGTATGGTGTTCTGGCATCACAATGGTTGGTCTATCTTCCGTGATCTAGAAGTATTCATCCGCGCTAAGCTAGATGAGTACGGTTACCAAGAAGTAAAAGGTCCGCTAATGATGGACCGTGTTCTTTGGGAACGCTCAGGTCACTGGGATAAATACGCTGATGCAATGTTCACAACTTCTTCTGAGAACCGTGAATACGCAATTAAGCCAATGAACTGTCCAGGTCACGTACAGATCTTCAACCAAGGTCTAAAATCGTACCGCGACCTACCGCTACGCATGGCAGAGTTCGGCTCATGTCACCGTAACGAACCATCTGGTGCACTGCACGGCATTATGCGTGTACGTGGCTTTACTCAGGATGATGCTCACATTTTCTGTACTGAGAGCCAAATCCAAGAAGAAGTAACAAACTGCATCAAGATGGTGTACGATACGTACCAAACATTTGGTTTCGACAACATCGTAGTGAAACTGTCTACTCGTCCAGAGAAACGTGTAGGTTCAGATGAAATCTGGGATCAATCTGAAGAAGCATTGAAGCAGTCTCTTGAATCGATGGATATCCCATACGAAATTCAAGAAGGTGAGGGTGCGTTCTACGGTCCTAAGATTGAATTCACACTATACGATTGTCTAGACCGCGCTTGGCAGTGTGGTACTGTCCAGCTAGACTTCAACCTACCAGGTCGCCTAGGCGCTACTTATGTAGGTGAAAATAACGAACGTCTTGTACCGGTAATGATTCACCGTGCGATTCTAGGTTCACTAGAGCGCTTCATTGGTATCCTTATCGAAGAATATGCTGGTTTCTTCCCAACTTGGTTGGCGCCAGAACAAGCAGTTCTTATGAACATTACTGATAAACAGTCAGGTTATGTTCAAGAAATAGTACAAAAACTACAAAAAAGTGGAATTAGAGCTAAAGCGGACTTGAGAAATGAGAAGATTGGCTTTAAAATCCGCGAACATACTTTGAAGCGTGTACCGTATATGCTTGTTGTTGGTGACCAAGAAATGGAAGCTGGCGAAATTGCAGTACGTACTCGTAAAGGTAAAGATCTTGGTAAATTTAAAGTGGATGATTTTATTGCATACATCCAAGACGAGATCTCTAGCCGTAAGCTCAATCTGGAGGAATAAGCTATTAAAGGCGGAAGACGTGGCCAACAGCCGGTAAAACAAAACCCGCACCGTATCAACGGTGAAATTCGTGGTATTCGTGAAGTTCGACTAACAGGCGCTGACGGTGAATCAGTTGGTGTTGTATCGATTCAAGAAGCCATTGCAGCTGCTGAAGAAGCTGGTATGGATCTCGTTGAGATCAGTCCTAACGCCGAGCCACCTGTTTGTCGTGTGATGGACTATGGTAAGTTCCTCTTCGAGAAGAGCAAAACTGCTAAAGAGCAGAAGAAGAAGCAAAAGCAGGTCCAGATCAAGGAAGTAAAATTCCGTCCTGGAACTGATATTGGAGACTATCAGGTAAAACTACGCAACCTGACGCGTTTCCTTGAAGAAGGCAACAAAGTGAAGGTAACAATTCGCTTCCGTGGCCGAGAGATGGCACACCAAGACATCGGTGTTGACGTTCTAAATCGTCTTAAGGAAGATACTGCAGAACTTGCTGTAGTTGAATCTTTCCCTAAGAAGATTGAAGGTCGCCAGATGATCATGGTGCTAGCCCCTAAAAAGAAGTAATTAACGGCTCATCAAGTAATTAAAACCTAGCCGCTTTCCTTTCGATAAAGGCATAACGGCTGGGTTTTGTTCGCCCTAATTACGTTGTTTATTAAACCTACTCAATGCGGAGTTATTCATCATGCCTAAGATGAAAACCAACAAAGGTGCTGCTAAGCGTTTTAAGAAAACTGCTGGTGGTATTAAGTACAAGCACGCTACAAAACGTCACATCCTGACTAAGCGTACTACTAAGAACAAGCGTCAACTACGTCCGAATGCAATCCTTCCAAAATGTGAAGTGGCTGCAGTAATCCGTATGTTGCCATACGCTTAATTCTTTTTAGTTATCAATCGTTTAGTTTAGGAGAAGCATAATGCCTCGCGTAAAACGTGGTGTACAAGCTCGTGCACGTCATAAGAAAGTTCTAAAACAAGCTAAAGGTTACTACGGTGCGCGTTCACGTGTTTACCGCGTAGCTTTCCAAGCAGTTACTAAAGCTGGTCAATACGCTTACCGTGACCGTCGCGCTAAGAAACGTCAATTCCGTCAACTATGGATTGCACGTATCAATGCGGCATCTCGTCAAAATGGTCTATCTTACAGCCGTTTCATCAACGGTCTTAAGAAAGCATCTATCGAGATCGACCGTAAGATCCTTGCGGACATCGCAGTATTCGACAAAGCTGCATTTGCAGTTCTAGTTGAAAAAGCGAAAGCTGCTCTTTAATTAGCAGTTTAGGATTAAGAGAAGGAGAGCATTAGCTCTCCTTTTTTATTGCTAAAATATATACCCAAATATTTTTCAGTTTTTCCATTCAGAATCTTGTCTATCAGTCTTCCCGATTTGATTAGTGATCGCTGCTCTATTGGTAATAAAATGGCTTGGGTATATATTTTACGTTTATAAGGGACTAAAAATGATCTACACAACGACAGAAAGCATTCCGGGCAAGCAGATCTCTGAAATAAGAGGGGTTGTAACTGGCAATGTTGTTCAATCAAAACACATCGGTCGTGACCTCATGGCGGGTATCAAAAGCATTGTTGGCGGCGAAATTCGCGGTTACACGGAAATGATGACCGACGCGCGTGATATAGCTATACAGCGCATGGTAGCAGATGCTGAATCTAAAGGTGCCGATGCAATTGTAGGGATTCGATTTACCACAAGCTCAATCGTAGATGGTTCTTCGGAAATTTTGGCATTTGGTACTGCAGTGAAACTGGCGGACTAGTCTACTTGAATAGCATTGCAAAAATGCTAACAGAGAGCGGTGAATTATTATGCATTTACCGTTCTGTTCCTTTTAGGTTAATTATTCTAGATTTTTGCAGAGCGAATAGGTTTATATTCTCAACTCTACGTTACTATTAAAATTAATTGCGATAATTTAGAGTAATTGCTTCACTTTTGTTTTGTGTATCATTTTATATTCATAATGAAATTGAATTCATATTGAATTTTCCATTTATTTTGTGAATTTTGATTTCGATATATTAATTCATATTTTTCTTATAAAAATATGAACTTATACCTTGCCAAGCGGTTCTAAATTGTTACAAATACTATACAGCTGTAACATTGCCAAAAGGAATTGTAGATGAGAGATCTGACTCCCGAATACTTGCTAGCCGCATTACGCCAAGCGATTAAAACAAAAGGGCTAACATATCGAGAGCTATCTGAGAAAATGGGCATGCCGCTGTCCACTTTTAAGAGACACTTAACAAGCACAAATCTCGCTTTGGATAAACTGCTTGAATATTGTAGAGCTGTTGATTGCACGTTAGATGAACTACAAAAGCTTGCGAATCAATTACAAGGCGAAGACGAGGATTACTTTAGCCGTACGCAAGATGAAGTTTTTTTTCAATTTCCCCATCTTTACGATTTTTATCGTGAATTGAGAATGCTGCGAGGCAAAGATGGATATTCCATTTTAAAGAAAAAGTATGATTTGTCTGAGCAGAGCATGTCTGATTACCTAAAAGCTTTGGAGTTATTGGATCTTGTTTACGTTGATGAAGATAAAAATATAACGTTGCACGGGCCGTTATATTACAGCTATGCAGAAAACTCCAAGCTCAATGATAAATATACGGAAATCATAAAAGAACAGACAACAACCCACGATAAATGCGTTCGTGTGGCTTTGGCACGCATGAAAATTACCGAAGAGCAGCTTTTGCAATTGGAAGATCAAGTCGCAAAAACGGTTATCGATTTTCATTCCCAAAATGTTGTGGCAGAGAACTTCAACGTCTCTGATTTTACTAATATTGTTCTACTTGCAGGGCCACATCAACCAGTCACATTCTCTGATGGAATTATCGAGACAGAAGGGCGATTTATTGACGATATTCGTTATGCCATTGCATCTGCAGGTGATAAACCAAGCCTCTCGATTTAGAAATTCAGTCTTTTACTTAAAGAGAATCGCTTTCTCACTATGTTATTGAGTTTTGTAGCTCTAATATTGAAAGGAAGCAGTAAAAGAAAAGCCCAAGACAGAGCACACTATTGTAAATAGAGCATCTATCAGTTGCTGTTTTGAATCCAAACTTTAAGTGTTTTGGGCTTTTTTGAATCACATCATTTCAATATCACTCGTTGTCCAATTTTTAAGGTTCTGATTTTTGGGGTTATTTTCCCGTACTCCACTCTAGCCTTTCCTTACAATCAAATCATTCTCGCTGAACCAAGCATCTTGATGTTACTTGGTTATATATAATTAAAGCTTATTTTTCGATTAGCTATAAATTCATACTTGCAATGTTTGTTTTTTGATCTATTATGACGAAGTGTCATTTGTGACGGTTCGTCAAATTTAGTGGCGTTCCTGTATTCAAGAATCGTGTTACAATTATTGGGAGTGTGTTGGTATACGGATCAAAGGATTATGTTTAACTTTCGCTGTAAAAAAGATAGCAAGCAAGACGGATGTCGTACGTCTTCAGGGCTAACTAAAAAACAACAGGCGATTGCTGATCGTGAAATAGAGCTTATTCAATTGGCTAAGTCTCTGGTTCAAGAGCAAGGCTTTGCCAACTTAACGATGGACAAGCTCACAGCGGCAAGCCCTTACTCGAAGGGAACGATCTACAATCATTTTTGCAGCAAAGAAGATGTGATTCTTGCGCTTTGTATTCACTCGCTGAGAAGCGAGGCAATATTTTTCGAACGTACCGCTAAGTTCAATGGCAATACCAGAGAAAAAATCATTGCTATGCATGTAGGTTATCGTATTTACGCTCGTATGGAGCCTGTACTATCAACCTGTGCGATTGTTGCAAAGACGCCTTGGGTCCTAGAGAAAGCTTCGCCTAAGCGTGTGAATGAATTGAACAACTTAGAAGAACAAGTAATAGATGGTGCTGATGCGTTGGTGAATAATGCGGTGGAATGTGGAGACCTTAAGTTCTCTCCCGCAATTGGTTCTGATGCCATCGTATTTGCTAACTGGTCTATTGCCTTCGGTTCAAACGCTCTAGCGCAAAATGCATCGAACAGTCGATGTATTCAGCGAATTCAAGATCCATTCTCAGTACTGCATAACGCGAATATGTTACTTGATGGTTTAGGGTGGTCACCTTTATCGACAGAGTGGGATTACCGTAAAACGTGGCGTCGAGTGGAACAGGAATTGTTCAGCGAAGAGCTTGCTTATTTAGAGTCTGTGAATCGCTAATCGTTATAGAGGCCATCTAATATTTTAGTTGGCTTTTTTATTACACCATTGTGACGAATCGTCAAAAAATTAGAGATTGGTACTCAAGTTACCGATCTCGAGAAGTATAGGAAGTTACTCAAAAACTAACTTATATAACCAAATAAATTCGATCTGATTTTTATATGTTGAAGTTATCTGGTTATCACAGCATTCGCTGTTTTTTTTAGTTTTTAAATTTGACGAAACGTCACAAAAGGAGAGTGTGATGCCACATCACAACGTTCAACAACAAGCCCGAATTGGCTGGGTCAAGCTACCAACGAATTACAGTGTGTTGGTTGTACTTGCTACCGTTTTATTGATTGTTATAGCAACTATTGGAGGAAAAAATCTTTACTTTAGAGGGGATTACGACATCTTTTTTGATGGAACAAATGAGCAGTTACTTGCGTTTGATGAAATTCAGACTACCTTTGCAAAATCTGACAGTCTTGCTTTGGTCATAGCGCCAAAAAGTGGCACTGTTTTTACTCCTAACACCTTATCTCTTATTCAGCAGATCACTGACGAGGCGTGGCAAGTCCCATACTCCACCCGTGTTGATTCCCTTGCCAACTACCAGCATACCGAAGCGTTTGAAGATGATCTTCTTGTCGAAGATTTACTGTATAGCGAATATGAGTTGACGCCTCAGCGAATCGAGAAAGTCAAAAGTATTGCGTTGAGTGAACCGGTTCTGAAAAGTTCATTGATTTCCGAAAAAGGGGATGTCACGGTCGTGAATATTACGGTCCAACTCCCTGAGGTCGATAAAACCGCTGAAGTACAAGAAGTGGTTGCCTACATAAACGGAATGATTGAGCGTTATCAGCAAGTGTACCCGGATACTGAGTTCCACAAGGCTGGTATTATTGCAATGAACTACGCGTTTATGACCGCAGCCCAAGATGATAGTGCAACATTAGTGCCTACTATGTTACTAGTGATATTGGTGTTTCTGACCATCATGCTGCGCTCATTGCTTAGCGTCATCGCGACACTCATCGTTATTATCGGCTCAGTTATGGTGACAATGGGCTTATCAGGATGGGCTGGTATGTTCTTAAGCACGGCGACAGTTAATGTGCCTACCTTGGTGATGACGCTTGCCGTCGCCGACTGTGTACATATCATAGCGACGATGCGTCAGTCTATGCAAAACGGCTTTAGTAAAGCACATTCTATTGAGCGAAGTATTGCGCTCAATTTCATGCCCATCCTGATTACCTCCATTACCACCGCGATCGGCTTTTTAATGATGAATATGTCGGATTCTCCAATCCTGAGAGATTTCGGCAACCTATCAGCCCTTGGCGTCATGATTGCTTGTTTCCTTTCCATCACATTACTTCCGGCGTTACTTCATATCCTTCCTGTTAGGGTGAAGTCAGACACTGCTGATGAAAGAAAGCACTTTATGGATCACTTAGGGGATTTCGTGGTGTCAAAGCGACATGCGTTATTGCCGTTGTCGGTGCTTGTCATTGTCGCGAGTGCGAGTTTGATTCCGCTGAACAAAGTCAACGATGAATCCGTCGAATATTTTGGTCATAGCAATGAATTTCGTCGAGCGGCTGATTTTATGGAAGAGCGAATCAGTGGCATGGCGAACATCAGTATCGCGATAAAAACTAACGAATCGCAGGGTATTGCGGATCCTAATTTTCTCAATACCGTGGGTAAATTTACTGACTGGCTAAGGTTGCAGCCAGAAACGGACCATGTTGCGACCTTGAGCGATGTTTATAAGCGCCTAAACAAGAACATGCATGGAGATGATCAGACTTATTACTCGCTTCCTCAAGACAGAGAATTAGCGGCTCAATATCTGCTGCTTTATGAAATGTCACTACCGTATGGTTTAGATTTGAACAACCAAATCAATGTTGATAAGTCGTCAATCAAGATGGTTCTCACCGTGGAGAACTTGGGCAGCGTCGAGCTTGTTGATTTGGAAAATCGTATTTACCAATGGTTTAACGAAAACGCGCCTCAGTATGATGTTGTTGCTTCTAGTCCATCACTGATGTTTGCGCATATTGGCGAAACGAATATGGCTAGCATGCTGTCAACCTTGCCTATCACTTTGATCTTAATTTCGGCATTACTGATCTTTGCCTTACGCTCGTTCAAGCTCGGTTTAATCAGCCTGGTCCCGAATATCGCCCCTGCGCTTATTGGTTTTGGTATTTGGGCGTTGGTTTCTGGTGAAATTAATTTGGGGTTGTCTGTTGTTGTGACGTTGACGCTTGGCGTTGTGGTTGATGATGCCGTTCATTTTCTCTCTAAATACCAACACGCTCGTAAAGATGGCCATAGCGCGGAACAAGCGGTTCGTTACGCTTTTCGCACCGTGGGGCGCGCGCTTTGGATTACGACTGTCGTGCTTGTTGCTGGTTTCTCTGTTCTGGCGATGTCGAGCTTCCGCTTAAATGCCGATATGGGACAGTTGAGTGCCATTGTTATCTTCATTGCTCTTGTTGTGGATTTCATCTTTCTACCGACTCTACTGATGTTGTTTGACAAAGGCGTCTACGACGAGGTGGGCCGCCGAAACAAGCTTAAATCAACTGACTCTCAAACCACGGCTGTTACTCAGTCATAACGAATCAAAGGATTGAACATGAATTTACTAAAAAATGCCTTAAAAGTATCTGCACTTTCTGTCTCGCTTTTTATGAGTCATGCGGTGTTAGCGGATGAAGCGAAAGGATTAGAAATTGCTCAAGAGCGCAAAGCCCGTGATGAAGGGTGGGGGGATTCTGTTGCTACCATGAAAATGATTCTGCGGAACGCACAAGGAGAAAGCAGCACACGTTTAATGCGCCTCCAATCACTCGAAGTTGAGGACGATGGTGACAAAGGACTCACAATATTTGATGAACCAAGAGATGTGAAAGGCACCGCGTTTCTCAACCACTCTCATACAGTGGGTGCCGATGACCAGTGGCTTTACCTTCCAGCACTGAAGCGTGTGAAACGTATTTCCTCGCGTAACAAATCAGGCCCTTTCAT
The DNA here is from genome assembly GCF_012275705.1 of Vibrio chemaguriensis. NCBI lineage: Bacteria > Pseudomonadati > Pseudomonadota > Gammaproteobacteria > Vibrionales > Vibrionaceae > Vibrio > Vibrio chemaguriensis. Next base: position 337,569 of record NZ_SHOE01000002.1, on the reverse strand, counting down.
GGGCAGTGAATTTGCGTATGAGGATCTCAGTTCCTTTGAGATTGAAAAATACCGTTTCAACTACCTAAAAGATGACAGCATAAACGGGCAAGATGTTTTCGTCGTAGAGCAAATTCCGACCGATAAGAACTCAGGTTATACCAAGCAAACGGTGTGGTTAGATAAAGCGCATTACCGCCCACTGAAAGTTGAGTTTTACGATCGCAAAGGGTCGTTGTTAAAAACGCTTTCTTTTTCCGATTACAAGCAGTACCTCAACCAATATTGGCGAGCGCACACTATGGCGATGACAAATCATCAAACAGGAAAAAGCACTGAGCTAACAACAAGTGAAATGCGCTTTAACACTGGGCTCGAAGACAATGATTTTCATAAGAATGTGTTAAAACGAGTGAGGTAGTGGAGGAGAAATGAACCGATCAAATGTTGGGTTGTTGCTTAGCGCAGCAACCTCTTTTTACTCGATGCCTCTTGCCGCCGTTGAGCTTGCTGGACAAGTCAATATTGAGCATCGTCAGTTTTTTGAAACTGGCTCTCAGGGCCAGAGCAAAGCGCAAACGTCATTGGTTTTGCAGCCAGAATTTTACTGGGAGATGCAAAATGGTGATGCGAGCTTTACCCTCACACCTTTCTATCGTTTGGATAGTCTAGACGATGAGCGAAGTCATGGAGACATAAGAGAGGCGCTTTATCTGACGTACTGGGATGATTATGAGCTTCGAGTTGGGATTAGTAAGGTTTTTTGGGGAGTGACGGAATCCGCCCATTTGGTTGATGTAGTAAACCAGACAGACGCCATTGAAGCCGTCGATGGTGAAGATAAGCTCGGTCAGCCGATGTTGCATTTTACCTCATTCAAAGATTGGGGCACCGTCCATGCAATGTTATTACCTTACTTTAGGGAGCGAACGTTTGCGGGTACTGACGGGCGCTTGCGAACCGAACCTGTTGTCTCAGATGATGCTATCTATGAATCAAGCAGAGAAGAAAAGCAGGTAGATGTGGCTTTTCGATATTCGAAAATGCTTGGCGATTGGGATGTAGGCCTGAGCTATTTATATGGAACAAACCGGGATCCTTACTTTCGTTTTGAGTACGGGGAATTAAAGCCTTACTACGCTCTGATGAGTCATGTCGGTCTCGATGTACAAGGAATCGTTGGCGATTGGTTATGGAAACTGGAAAGTGTTTATCGAGATAGTGCTGATAATCATGTCGGTCTTGTGACGGGTTTTGAGTATACCTTCGTCGGTGCATTTGACACGGTTTGGGATGTGGGGGTTATTGGTGAGTACCTCTATGACAGTCGTGGGAATAACGCACAAACTATCGGTCAAAATGATGTGTTTGCAGGCATTCGTTGGGCTCTCAACGACGAGGACGGAACGGAATTATTGACGGGAATCACAAAGGATTTAGATAACGCCGATGTTTACAATGCCAAGTTAGAAGCCTCGAGCCGAATATCGAATAACTTTAAGTGGCAAATTGATGCTTGGTTGTTCAAAAATGAAACGCCAAACGATTTGCTCTATTTCGCCCGAGATGACGATTTTATCGAGCTATCTATTCAATACTATTTCTAAAACAAAAGGGCACAACTTAACGTCAGATTAATGAAAGATGACATTTTTGACGTTTTTGTGCTCTTTTTATTCAATAACCTCTTCTTTTCGTAATTCAATTTGGCATTGGTGCCCGGTTTGGCTACTATGTACAGCTATCAAAAAACCAATCACTCCCTTATGGACACTACCAACAGGTAGATGAGGAAACGATGCAACATCTAGAAGAGATCATTGCTAGCGCGAGCACTGCAATTGAAGCTGCCGAATCGCTAGTCGCACTTGATGAAGTGCGTGTTCAGTATCTGGGTAAAAAAGGTGAGCTAACTGCTCAACTTCAAAGCCTAGGTAAACTACCACCAGAAGAACGCCGTGAAGCTGGTCAAGAAATCAACAAAGCGAAAGGCGTCGTTCAGCAAGCTATCGCAGCTCGTAAAGACGCACTACAACGTGCTGAGCTTGAAGCGAAACTAGCAGCAGAAACAATCGACGTAACACTACCAGGTCGTCGTATTGAGAACGGTGGTTTACACCCAGTAACTCGTACTGTAGAGCGTATTGAGAAGTTCTTTGGCGAACTTGGTTTTAACACCGAAGCTGGCCCAGAGATCGAAGATGCATTCCACAACTTTGATGCGCTAAATATTGCCGCTGACCACCCTGCTCGTACTGATCACGATACTTTCTTCTTCAACCCAGATTTAATGCTTCGTACTCACACGTCAGGCGTACAGATCCGTACGATGGAAAATGGTAAACCACCATTCCGTTTCATCGCTCCGGGCCGTGTATACCGTAACGACTACGACCAAACTCATACCCCAATGTTCCACCAAGTGGAAGGTATGCTGGTTGATGAGAACGTAAACTTTGCACAGTTGAAAGGCATCCTGCACGATTTCCTATGTAACTTCTTCGAAGAAGAAGTAGAAGTACGTTTCCGTCCATCTTACTTCCCATTCACTGAACCTTCAGCTGAAGTAGACGTGAAAGGCAAAAACGGTAAATGGTTAGAAGTACTAGGCTGCGGTATGGTTCACCCGAACGTACTACGTAGTGTAGGCATCGATCCTGAAAAATACTCTGGTTTCGCATTCGGTATGGGTGTTGAGCGTCTAACGATGCTTCGTTACGGCGTGAACGATCTACGTGCGTTCTTCGAAAACGATCTTCGTTTCCTAAAACAGTTCAAGTAATCCAGAGGGTTCATCAACATGAAATTCAGCGAATCATGGCTTCGTGAGTGGGTAAACCCAGCGGTTACTACTGACGAACTCACTCATCAAATTACAATGGCCGGCCTAGAGGTAGACGACGTTCTTCCTGTAGCGGGTTCTTTCACTGGCGTTAAAGTGGGTCACGTTGTTGAATGTGGTCAACACCCAGACGCAGACAAACTTCGCGTTACTAAAGTTGACGTGGGTGAAGAAGAGCTTCTAGACATCGTTTGTGGCGCACCTAACTGTCGCCAAGGTCTGAAAGTAGCGGTAGCAACAGTTGGTGCTGTTCTTCCAGGCGATTTCAAAATCAAAAAAGCGAAACTACGTGGCCAGCCATCTCACGGCATGCTTTGTTCGTTCACTGAACTAGGCATTGATGTTGAGTCAGACGGCATCATGGAACTAGCAGAAGACGCAGTAATCGGTACTGATTTCCGTGAATTCCTAGGTCTAGATGACGTAACGGTAGACGTAGATCTAACAGCAAACCGCGCTGACTGTTTCAGCATTCGTGGTCTAGCTCGTGAAGTTGGCGTACTAAACCGTGCTGACGTGACTGAGCCATCAGTAGAAGCAGTTGCCCCTTCAATCGACGATAAAGTGTCTATTGAAGTGAAAGCTCCTGCTGCGTGTCCTCGTTACCTAGGTCGTGTTGTTAAGAACGTAAACGTTCAAGCTGAAACGCCACTATGGATGCAAGAGAAACTGCGTCGTTGTGGTATTCGCTCTATCGACCCTGTTGTAGACATCACTAACTATGTTCTTCTAGAGCAAGGTCAACCAATGCACGCATTCGATCTAGCGAAGATCGAAGGTGGCATCGTAGTTCGTATGGCTGAGCAAGGTGAGGAGCTAACACTTCTTGACGGCAGCGAAGCAGAACTAAATGCAGATACATTAGTTGTAGCTGACCACAACAAAGCACTTGCAATCGCAGGTATCTTTGGTGGTGAAGAGTCTGGTGTAACAACTGAGACTAAAGACGTTCTACTAGAGTGTGCATTCTTTGCACCTGACCATATCCGCGGTCGCGCTCGTAGCTATGGTCTTCACACTGATTCTTCAATGCGTTTCGAGCGTGGTGTGGATTACGCACTACAAGTGAGCGCAATGGAGCGTGCAACTCAGCTTCTTGTTGAAATCTGTGGCGGTGAAGTAGCACCTGTTGTTGCAGTAGAGTCTGAAGCAGACCTACCTAAGCCAAACAAAGTTGCTCTACGTCGTACGAAGCTAGACAACCTACTAGGTCACCACATCGCTGATGCTGATGTAGTAGAAATCCTAGAGCGCCTAGGTTTGACTGTTGAAGCTTCAGAAGAAGGTTGGATGGCAGTAGCGCCAACATGGCGTTTCGATATCGCTATCGAACAAGACTTGATTGAAGAAGTTGGCCGTATCTACGGTTACGACAACATTCCTAACCAACACCCAGCAGCAGCACTTAAGATGCACAACCACGTTGAAGCGGATCTTCCACTGAAACGCGTTCGTGATCTTCTTGTTGACCGTGGTTACCACGAAGCAATCACATACAGCTTCGTTGAGCCTGAGCAACAAAAGCTAGTTGTACCTGGTGTTGAGCCTCTAGTGCTTCCAAACCCAATTTCTGCAGACATGTCAGCAATGCGTCTTGGTCTTATCCAAGGTCTGCTGAACACGGTTGTTCACAACCAGAAACGTCAACAGCCACGCGTTCGTCTATTCGAATACGGCCTACGTTTCATTCCATGTGAATCTGCAGAAAACGGCATGCGCCAAGAGCCTATGCTTGCAGGTGTTATTGCTGGTACTCGTGGTGAAGAGCACTGGGATATCGAAACTAACACCGTTGATTTCTTCGACCTTAAGGGCGATCTAGAAGCGATTCTAGAGCTATCTGCGAACGAAAAAGCGTACTCTTTCGCTGCACTGTCACCTGAAAGCAAAAAAGCTAACCCAGCACTTCACCCAGGTCAATCTGCGGCAATCATCGTAGATGGCAAAGAAGTGGGCGTGATCGGTACCGTTCACCCTGAGCTTGAGCGTAAGTTCGGTCTAAACGGTCGTACTATCGTATTCGAAATCGAATGGTCTGCAATCAACAGTAAAGTGATCCCAGAAGCGGTTCAGCTTTCTAAATTCCCATCAAACCGTCGTGATATCGCTGTAGTTGTGGACGAAGCGGTAGCATCTGGTGACATCGTTAATGCTTGTTTAGAGCAAGGTGGCGAGTTCCTTAAAGATGCGAAGCTGTTCGACGTTTACGTAGGTAAAGGCGTTGAAGAAGGTAAGAAGAGCCTAGCAATCGCTCTGACTCTACAGTCAGTTGAGCGTACGCTTGAAGATGCAGATATAGCTGGTGCGGTTGACGCTATCGTTGCTCACGTTTCTGAGAAGTTTGGTGCGTCTCTACGTGACTAAGCGTTAGACGAACTATCTCTCTTAAGAAACTAAAAACCCTGTCAAATCGGCAGGGTTTTTTTATGTTGAGCATTATCTTATTGTGATTCACGTACTAGGCCGTTTACGTCACCTCCCACAACCTCAAAAATCTGGACCAAACTCGAGGTAACGCTTAATCGAGACTTGGCATATATCGTTTTTCAGCCAACAGACGCTAACGCTAGCTTATTGGCGGCTAGGCGGCGAGTGAGAGGGTATAGCTAAGCAGAAGTGGGAGCGTAAGAATACTGAAAAAGTTGCCAAATAGTACCATTGACGCCACTTTCATGGGCTCTATATTTAGCCTTTCCGCAAATAGGTAATTCATGACGGCTGGTGGCAGCATTGTGAAGAGTACCATCATTTGCAATTGCATCGTTGGAAGGGGAATTAACCAATAAATAAGTGCGAACGCAACCGCCCCAGTTGCAAGCGACTGCACGGTACACAATACACCAACCTTTAAACCGTCCACTCTTAAATGACACATTTGTGCCCCCAGGGATAAAAGCATCACGGGTACTGCCGCTTGCCCAAGTAGAGCAGTCGCTTCGTATAAAGGTGCCCATGCCCCCACATTTGACACGTTGAGAAACAGAGCCAACGACGCAGCTAAAAAGATTGGCATCTTGACTATTTGCTTAAAAGGGTTGCCATGACTAAGTAGCATTACACCTAAACTAATGTGCAAGCATGCTGATACGACAAATAGCAGTACTGCTGAGGATAGCGCAATTTCTCCAAACGTATAGGTAAACAAAGGAATAGCAAGGTTTCCGCTATTGCGAAACATATGTGGTGGTGCCCAGGTTTTAAACGACAGTGACGTCAATCGACATACTGGGATCATGAGTAGTGCGGGAACCAAAACCGCGACAATTGCTGCAAAAAGGAGTGGTCCCTGATTCGAGTCTAACGGCATGCTAACGAGCGAAGAAAACACCAGCGCAGGTGTGAAAACCTCAATGTTAATGCGGTTGATTGGACGAAAGTCAGGCTTGATGTAACGACCTACCAAATAGCCGACGCCGACAAGAGCAAAAACAGGGAAAAGAATATTTATGATTTGATTAATCATGGTCGCCTAGATGAAGTGTAAGGAGCTAATGTGGAGATACACGAAGAACCACATTATCAACCTTTATATATTGCGTCATCGCTGAACAGTGAGAAGCGTGGGTTTAATCAAGCTTTCTAAGCACAGTTGCAAAGCCAGGTGGTCATACCATTTAGTTCAATTGTTACGTATCGAGTTACATACAAATCACTGAATTTACGACAAGTTCTATGTCAAGTGTCTGTTAAATAACCAATCTCTGATATTTTTATTAAATAGTGATTAATGTTGATATTTAAACTACTTTTAGTTTTATCAGCTGGATGTTTTTCCTATTAAAGAGAAAACAAAAACAAAAATATCAAAATGTTGGCGTTTAACAATAATTTACATAGTGCTATTCCTTTTGTTCGCCAAGAAAAAAGTTGGCGAAAATCATAAGCTTGTCATACACTTCCTGATGTAACCCCGATATGTTGTTGAATTGGTAGGGTAAAACTGCTCTGGCGCTACACTAACGTAGCATTGTTTAACATAGCTTTGAGGAAAGTTTTATGGCGCTCACAAAAGCCGAACTGGCAGAAAACCTGTTTGATAAATTAGGATTTAGTAAGCGGGACGCCAAGGAAACGGTGGAAGTGTTCTTTGAAGAGATTCGTAAGGCACTGGAAAGTGGCGAACAGGTAAAACTGTCAGGTTTTGGTAACTTTGATCTTCGTGACAAGAATGAACGACCTGGTCGTAACCCGAAAACCGGTGAAGATATTCCAATTACTGCTCGACGTGTAGTGACTTTTCGCCCGGGTCAGAAGTTAAAAGCTCGTGTAGAAAACCTGAAGAAAGTACAGTAAGCCGAATAAATGGATCACGCTAAGGCGTGGTCTTTTTTTTGCGTAAAACTTGTGTCGCATATAAACGAAAACCACCGCAATGCGGTGGTTTTTCTGTTTTTGAGTATATCTTAATGATATGGATTACGCTGCTTCTAGGTGCGTTGTTAAGTATGGTTGCCATGCTTGTTGGTACAAGTTTTTAGACTGTGCACGCATGTTGCGAATAGAAGCGAGTTCTAGTTCGCTTAGTTCGCGTTTCTCCATCATCGCTTGGCGTTCTAGTTTCTGGATTTTTTCGTATAGGTCGTGTTCAGGACCGCTTTTCACATCTGCGATGGCTTTTAAGTGTAGTTGAACTTCGGCAACCAGATTTGTCTTTGGTAAACGAACGAGTAAGTTCAAGTCTCTATAGCCTGAAGGACCAGGTTTTTTGAAGCGATTTTTTACTTTAACAATTGTTGTTTCACGCTCTAAGGTTTCATAAATGGAGACTAAGCTCGCGACGTCTTCAGCAACAATTGTGGCACGGGCTAGGTCAGTAATGCGTTCGACTTTTCCATCTAACTCCAAAGCTATTTTTTCTTCTGCTCGTTGTTTGGACTTTACGCCTGCGAAGTATGGCTGAGCATCATTAAGAAGTGCGGTACTTTTACAGATAGTTTCAAGCTCAAATTGTGCTTGGTGAGCTTTGCTATAAAGAATGTCGAAGTCAGTGTATGGCTGAGTTGGAGTTGCGTCGATTGACTGAATACCATACAAGCCGCTAAGGCTATGTTTAAAGAGTTTCGAACAAACTTCGTTTTGACTTGTTGAACGATTTTGATCGCCACTCGGCGCTGGGGTAATTGGAAGTGCGGCAAATGCCGGTGCACGGCTAAGTACCAAAAGCATCAATGCTGTAGTACGAAGAAATAAGCTCATTCACTCTCCTTAACTTGCTTGTACTTAGAAAATAGGGAACATAAAGGTCGCTAAGTTCGGCAAATCAGGTACTAACTTATTAATGGGGTCATTACGAAAGATTCCAAGGTTTCAGTTTTGTCTTGAAGTGGAATCGTGCGTTAGATCACCATTTCTCTTTTCTTTATTCTGTTTATCAGATAAAGGCGTGGTTCCTATAAGAACGTTTACATCCTACCACCGCTGTATTAACCAAAGATGAACGGCATAGACAAATTGAAAAAAATCGTTAGTCTTACTTCTCAAAATGAAAATCAGCCGACAAGTAGAAAGTAAAATGAGAGACCAAGAGTTTTGGCATAATAAATGGGCCAGTAATCAAATCGGATTTCACTTGGAAGATGTAAACCCGCTATTACCTGCATATTGGCAACACACAAACCCAAAGCGTGAAGACAAAGTGTTAGTGCCTTTGTGTGGAAAGTCAGAAGACTTGATTTGGTTAGCGATGAAGCATGATTCAGTTGAAGGTGTTGAGCTGAGCCATATCGCTGTTCGTGCCTTTTTTGCTGAACATTTTTATACGCCAACCGTGACGCCTGTTAATGGTATGCACGAGCTTTATCAATTTGATGAGCTCTCTATTTATACTGGGGACTTTTTCACTGCACCAGTATCTCAAGCCGATATCATTTATGATCGCGCCGCGTTGGTTGCTTTACCGCAAGATATGCGAGAGGAGTATGTAGAGCGTCTCAAGCAACTTTTGAATCCAGGCGGTCGTATTTTGCTTGTTACACTCAACTATCCTCAAGAAGAGATGGCAGGGCCTCCATTTAGTGTGCCAGTCGAAGAGATTGAGCAGTTATTTTCAGGTTACAAAGTTACCAGTTTGAACGTAGATGAAGCTGATGAAAACCATCCTAAAATTGCGAAAAAAGGCTTAAGTCGCTTCTCTGAAGAAGTGTACCTAATCGAGAGTGAATAGGTTTTTTTGGTTTGTAAAACGAAATAGCGCAGCAATTTGAGCTGCGCTATTTTTGTATAAGTGGTTCGTATTTAATAAGTGATATTAACTTTTGAAGCACTTTCAACAGCATCTTGAACGGCTTCTTCGGTGGTTTTTCGTCGCGTAAGGACAACACCTAAACGACGGCGACCATCGATTTCTGGCTTGCCGAATAGACGAACTTGCGTTTGAGGTTGAGCTAAGGCTTTGGTTAGGTTGTCAAAGCGAATGTTTGTAGAAGTCCCTTGACCAAGAATAACGGCCGACGCAGATGGACCATATTGTACGATATTATTAATCGGCATTCCGGTAAATGCACGTACGTGGAGAGCAAACTCTGACATTTCCTGAGAAATCATAGTGACCATGCCTGTATCGTGCGGGCGAGGAGAGACCTCATTGAAAATGACCTTATCGCCTTTAACAAATAACTCTACACCAAAGATGCCGTAGCCACCGAGTGCGTTGACTACTTTCTCTGCCGTGTATTCTGCTGCTTTTACTGCGTTTTCTGACATGGCTTGTGGTTGCCATGATTCGCGGTAGTCGCCATCTTCTTGACGATGGCCAATTGGAGCACAGAAGTGAACACCGTCAACGGCTCTTACGGTCAATAAAGTGATTTCGTATTCGAAGTCGATAAAACCTTCCACGATCACGCGACCTGCACCCGTACGTCCGCCTTCCTGTGCGTAATCCCATGCTTTTGCTACGTCGTCTTCGGTCTTGATGACACTTTGCCCTTTACCTGAAGAACTCATAACTGGCTTTACTACGCACGGGATGCCTACATGCTCAACCGCGGCTTTGAAGTCTTCAAAAGTATCTGCAAAACGATAAGGTGATGTCGTCAGTTCTAGTTCTTCTGCAGCCAAACGTCGGATACCTTCACGATTCATTGTTAGCTTGGTTGCCTTAGCGGTTGGAACAACATTCAGCCCTTTTTCTTCAAGCTCTACCAGTTTGTCGGTTGCGATAGCTTCGATTTCAGGTACGACGTAAGTAGGTTGTTCCTTTGTAATAACTTCTTCTAAGGCGCTTCCATCTAACATATCGATGACGTAACTACGGTGAGCAACTTGCATCGCTGGAGCATTAGCATAGCGATCACAAGCAATCACTTCTAAACCAAGTCTCTGACATTCAATTGCGACTTCTTTACCGAGTTCGCCAGAGCCTAAAAGTAATACACGGGTAGCATTTGCGCTGGTTGCAGTGCCAAACATAGTGTTCCCTTACAAAATAGAGTGGTGAGACAGAAATTGCAGGAGATCATACTGAAGTTTCATGACAAAGCAAACGTTTGCTTTTGGTTTTTAGGCAATAAAAAAGCTCTACATGCCGTAGAGCTTTTTATACTGAAATTGTCGCTTATACGTTGACAAAACTAAGTGGAATATCTGGATTCAACGCTTCTAACGTTGATTGCGTATCAGCCAAATGACTGATCTTGCCTTCTGAGTTTTCTACCAGAGCAGCGGCTTTGATATTGTCAAAAGTTTCACCCGCAAGTAGTACTTGTATCAACGCAACTTGTAACGGCGGCAAGCTAGGGTTAAACGCCGCATTTTCCGCATAAGCACCTTGGAATACACGGCCGCTAGCCATTTCTAATGCTAAGCCACTCAGGTTGTTGGTATATGGTGAGTGGCTCATGTTCATCGCTTCAACAGCGCTTTGAATTAGAGTGTCTTCATCATCGCATGAGAACTGATGCTTTACTTCTGCCATTAAGCCGGATTCGATACCGAGATCGTTTGGTCCAAAGGCTTCAGGTAGGTATTCATGCAGCGACTTTTCTTCGCGTTCTGGTAGCTGGATTTTAAGCTCGTTTGCGGTAGATAACTCGTTCATGAACTGACGGCAGTGACCACATGGGCTGAAGTTAATAGTGATATCTTTAATACCACGTTCACCTTTCATCCAAGCGTGGCTAATTGCAGACTGCTCAGCGTGAACTGTTTGACCTAACTGAACACCAAAGAATTCCATGTTGGCACCGAAGTAAAGGCGACCTGAGAGACCACGAACGATAGCACCGACATAAAATTCAGAAAGAGGAGCATAGGAATATGCTGCGGCAAAAGGAAGTAGAGCAACACGAAGCTCTTTATCTGATAGACCGGTAGCTGAAAGCAACTGCTCAAACTGTTGAACTGAAAGCGTAGCATCAAAATCATCAGCTTGGATGATAGGAGCAAGTTGTTTGGAAAGTGCTTCTGGAGCGCCTGCTAGCGCCTGTTCAATGCGACTTTTCATGTTGAATCCTTGTTATTGCATGGACAGTTATTCTATGTGAAGGATAGAAATGTTCCGTGCGTTAGATCACGATAAATAATGCAATTGATAATTCTGTTACATAATTAGAGTGAGCTCACACATGTATTCGATTGCACTGACGTGAAGCGTTATCTCCGTCTCACAATTAACCATATCAGTATATATTCATATGACCAAGACGCTGGGATATGTTAATTACGATGCCTACATGTCCACACAACGTTATTCCTAGATATCTAAGCAACGTTGAGTCAGTAATATTGCACTGAATGTTGAAGTTATTAGTGTGTATCTCGTCAGAGTACCTTAACGATCTTACTAGAACGGGTTGTTAGATGAGGTAATACAGAATTTTGGAAGGGATAAGGAAGAAACGGGAAGGCTACGGCCTGCCGGAAGGAGGGCAGACCGAGAGCGCTTAACTATTGATATAGCCAGACAGCTAAAGCAAAAAAGCTTGGAGCCAAAATAGAAGTGATGATGCCGCATAAAACCAATGCAAGTGATGAGAACGCGGCATCAATGGGCTGTTTCTCTGCACATGTCGCGGTGCCTAAGGCATGAGACACGGTACCCATTGTTAGGCCACGTGCAATCGGGTGTTTAATTCCAATTAAGTTGTAAATTGGGTATGCCAAAATCGCGCCCAATAAACCAACAATCAGAACCAAGATCGCCGCAACGGCAGCTTCACCACCGAGGTGACTCGAAATTTCCATTGCTATTGGCGTAGTGACGGATTTACCCACTAGACTTGCGATTAAACTGATATCCGCTTTGAAAGCGACTGCGATCAAGGTGGTTGTCATCATCGACATCACACTGCCTACTGTGCAAGCAAAAGTGATGATTCGCCAGTTTGCTTTAATCTGTGGTAGTTGTTCATATAGCGGGTAAGCCAGAGCAACTACGGCTGGTTGAAGTAAAAAACTGATCCCGTTGTTATCCGCATAATACGTTTCAAACGGTACATTTAAGTAAGTAAGCAAAGGAATGAGCACTGCAATACTGATCAGCAAAGGATTTGCTAGAGGATTATTCACTTTGATTGCGATTTGGCGCGCGACAAGAAAAACCGCAATAGTAACAACTAACCACATATCAGTGCTTCTCCTTTAGCAAGTAGTCCAGCAGCCAAGCGAGGCTGACTAGTACAATGAGTGAGCCTCCAACTGCGCTAGCAATGATAGGGAGGGCATTAGCGAGTAGCATATCGAAATGTTGCATTAATCCCACGCTAATAGGAACGAACAACAAAATCATGTAGCGGATAAATAGCGTGGCGCCCGGTTTGACCCAATCGACCTTTACAAGCCCAAGAGTCATGGAGAAAAACAGTACCAGCATACCGATGACACTTCCTGGGACGGAAACGCCAGTGAACTTTTGAATGGTAATTCCGATGCCAAGCGCCCCCATAATGAGGAAGATTGAAATGAGCAGTTGGATCAGTTGTAAGAATCGTTCTTTAATCATTTTGACAGTATATAAACAACAAGCACACCATAAGGTGCGCTTGTATTGGGAGGAGTTAAGAAGCTAAGCTCTCTACATAACGGTACACGGATTTTAATATCGCAATCTTCTTTTCGTCACTTTCATGTTCGTGAACTAAGTTTTCTAAATTCAGCATGTACTCTTCAATTTGGCTTTCAAACACTTCTCGACAGTGTAATGCCCAGCGTCTCTGTTCTTGCTCGTCTAATGTGCCTGGGAAGTTACGCGCACGATAGCGGAACAATAGAGGTTTAATGCGCTTGTCATCAAATTCAATGTCCAATGCGGCAAGATTATTCGGGTCGGTTTCTCGAATGATATCCATGGCTGCGCGATCGGCCGGAGAAAAGAACCCGTCGTAAAGTTGTGTATCGACGTCATCACTTTTATCGAATTTACGCTCGACTGAAAAGAGGCTAATCAGCTTTTCTCTAATTTCAGGATGTTGGCGCAACAAAGCGAGATTAGCGAGACATTGCTGGCGATCAATGCCAATAGACTCCGCATTTTCAGCCGTTAACGTTTTTGCAGGGGCGAGAATAGGGCATTTGTTTAAATGAACCAACTTAACTGGTACTGGTAGCAAGTCACCAAGATCTTCTCGCTTAGTGTAGAGTCTTTCGTGTAGCTCTTCTGCGGATAGCTCAAGAATAGGTTGAGGGTCTTTCGCTAAATCGATGGTGATAACAGCGTTGTTATTGGTTGGATGCCAAGCAACAGGCACAATCCAGCTAGTGTACTGGCATTCGCGCCCTAGCATGCCTGAAACGTGCATCAACGGCGTCATGTTGACGATGTCGACTAATTCATTGAGCTTACGCTTTTGGCGCATAGAAAAGAAGTAGTCAAACAATTTTGGTTGCGCTGCTTTTACTTTCTTTGCCATTTCGATAGTCGCAACCACGTCTGCCATCGCATCGTGCGCGTTACTATGTTCTATGCCGTTAGCAACAGACAAGTGCTCTAATTTAAAACTAGTGAAGCCATCTTCGTTTTCTGGCCACTCTACGCCTTCTGGGCGAAGGGCATGGCACGCGCGTAATACATCGAGTAAATCCCAACGCGAGTTACCGTTTTGCCAACTCCATGCGTATGGATCGATAAAGTTGCGATAACAAGTATAACGTGTCACTTCGTCATCAAAGCGAATGCTGTTGTAGCCTAAACTGGTGGTATTTGGTTTCGCGAGTTCAGCGTGAATCTTAGCGATAAACTCAGGCTCAGAAAGGCCTTCTTGAACCGTTTTTTGCGGAGTAATACCAGTAATAAGCGCAGCTTCAGGAGACGGAAGATAATCAGCCGGTGGTTGACAGTACATGACTAAAGGCTCGCCGATGATATTGAAGTTTTCATCTGTACGAACACCAGCGAACTGGCTTGGGCGATCTTTCGCGGGGTTTGTTCCCCATGTCTCATAATCAAAGAAGAAAAAAGTGGGCTGATTATCTTGGTGCATTCTGCTTACCGTTTACAAAACCGATAACAGTATTAGACCATTCAACGCCTTGACTAGCAACGAAAGATGCAAGTTGAATTTTTGAAAATGAAAAAGCCGATGGCGAACCATCGGCTTGATATTTTACGTTTTATTGCTTGGGAAGTAGTTTGAGCTTTACGCTCGTGTTTCTTCCAATGCTGTTTCGCTTTCTGGTGACTTCAGCACTCGGCTAGCAATCGTACCCGCAGTCATTGATCCTGAAACGTTCAGTGCGGTACGTGCCATGTCAATCAATGGTTCAATAGAGATAAGTAGCGCCGCGATGGTGACAGGTAAGCCCATTGCAGGGAGAACAATCAATGCTGCAAACGTTGCACCTCCGCCGACTCCAGCAATACCAAATGAGCTGATAGTGATAATCGCAATCAATGACAGGATAAAGTGCAGATCCAGTGGGTTGATGCCCATTGTCGGAGCTACCATCACTGCCAGCATTGCAGGATAGATACCTGCACATCCGTTTTGGCCGATAGTGGCACCAAACGATGCTGATAGGTTTGCAATCGCTGGTGGAACGTTAAGCTTGGTGATTTGCGCTTCTACGTTTAGTGGGATCGTTGCTGCTGAGCTACGAGATGTAAACGCGAAGGTCAGTACAGGCCAGATTTTCTTAAAGTATTCCGCAGGGCTAACGCCGACAAACGAGACTAATACGCCGTGAACAACAAACATCAGAGCGATAGCAACATAAGACGCCACAATAAAGCCAAGTAGGTTTAGGATGTCGCCTGCGCTTGATGTTGCTACCACTTTTGCCATCAGTGCTGCGATGCCGTATGGCGTTAACGCCATGATCATCTTCACTAATCGCATAACGATTGACTGAGCTGCTTCTACGAAAGTACGAATCGGTGATTCTAACTCTGCTTTTTCCATCATCACTTTGCGAGCGGCGATACCGGTTAATACACCGAAGATAACGACAGCGATAATTGAGGTCGAGCGAGCACCTGTTAGATCAGCAAATGGGTTGGTTGGAATGAAGCTAACTAGCATTTGAGGAATAGTCAGGTCACTTACTGTACCAGCACGGCTTTCTAAAACGGCGATACGAGCGGTTTCACGAGCGCCTTCAGTTAAACCTTCTGCTGACAGGCCAAAGGTTGTTGTCACCAAGATACCGATAAGTGCAGCAATTGCAGTCGTTACTAGAAGAACAGAGATGGTCAGGCCAGATATTTTACCTAATGATCCACCTTTCTCCAATTTAACAACTGCAGAGATCATCGATACCAATACTAGTGGCATGATGACCATTTTCAGTAGACCAACGTAGCCACTGCCTACAATGCCTACCCATTCAAGTGTTTGAGCAATTGCGCTGTTGCCTTCACCGTGAATGAGTTGCAAAGCAAGACCAAAAAGAGAACCAGTAACAAGACCGATTAAAACGAGACGAGAGAGTGTGTGTTTCTTTTGTTGTTGGTTAAATAGAAAGAACAATATGCCAACAAAGACGGCTAGAGAGGCTATCACTGCAAAATTCATAATCTGACCTTATCAACCTGCCGAAATGGCGGTTGTTTTTTATACGGGGTTTTATACGGATTTGTTTATGGGGCGTAAGATAACGCTCGCGATATAACTTTAAAAATGACAAACGGGTATTAGCTAGATCTAAAATGAATATAAAAACGAGATCTAAGTCGCGTGAGAGTGTGAATTAGCACGTTAAATGTACAAAATGGTTATTCGTAGTGATGCAGTAAGTCACGCATTTCTTGCCTTTGTAAGTAAACCACCGAGTCTTCTTGATAACTGAAAAGTTGATAAATCATCGCTTTGGCGACATCTTCCGCTCGAATAGGTAAAAAGTTGGACAGTTTGCCAAGCATGAATGGGCGAATTACCTTAAACAGAGTTTGCACTAACTTCTCGTCCGTTCTTGGGCTTTGACGTTGACCAACAAGCGGGCCTGGGCGAACAAACACGATTTCCTCAAAACCCATAGCTTCGATTCGTTGTTCCATTTGTCCTTTACAGGCTAAATAATGGGATGGCGATTTACTATTTGCACCAAGGCTAGAAACAACCGCAAGGCGTTTGACTCCGATCGTTTTCATCTGTTGGGCGACTTTACACACCAGATCAACATCTACTCTACGTAAATTATCCTTACTGCCTGCTTGCTTAAGGGTTGTGCCTAAACAGATAAAGCCGATGGTCGGTGTTGGTTGGTTATCATCCCATTGGTGGATAGAGAGGTCGGCATCAATGAGAGGAACAAGCTTATTGTCCGCATCTATGACGCCATCGAGTGGGCGGCGAGAAAGATAATATAAGGTACCAACACCTGATTGATTTATTAGGTTTGTAATGACTTTTGAGCCGACTAAGCCAGTTGCCCCAGCGATGATGGCGCAGGTGTTGTTATCCATGTCCTTTCTCCTATCTGGGAATATAGCCTAAGCTATTGTAGCGGATTTCAAGGAGTTACTTATAATCGAATGCTCGAAAGGTGAGACGCTCTGCGAACTCAGTAGACTTTCCTAACAGAAATCTGATTAGCGCTGCCCCAAGCGGATGCAAGGGTATACAATAGTGGACGCTCAAAACTGGGGCTGAGCAAGATTTCTTAATCAATGTAACACCTCTCACCCAGACAACATCAAAGGAACGTAAAAAATGGATGACTCTTTTGCAGTGGAGATACAAGCGCGCATAGATAACAAAACCAAACCCGTCGGTTCTTTAGGCTTATTGGAAAAGGTGGCACTACAGCTAGCTCTTATTCAAAGTCAGGATAAACCTCAGCCAGTTGATTCCATCGCTATCTGTAAACCGAGCATGCTGGTATTTGCTGGAGATCACGGCGTTGCAGAGGAGGGCGTAAGCATTGCGCCAAGCGAAGTCACTCAGCAAATGGTGGCTAACTTTCTCGCCGGCGGCGCAGCCATCAACTGCTTTTGCGACATCAATGGCATCCAACTCAAAGTAATAGATTGCGGCATGTTGGCACCTATTGATGTGCTGGTTCCAGAATTTAAGTTTCATCCAAACTTGGTTGAACAACGGTTGGGTAACGGTACGGCTAATTTTTCTAAACAATCAGCGATGTCCCCAGAACAAGTGGCGCTAGGTTTAGAGTATGGTGCGAAGATTGCTGAGCAAACCATTTTGTCTGGCTCAAATCTATTGATGTTCGGTGAGATGGGCATTGGTAACACCAGTTCGGCTTCCGCACTGTTATCGGCGCTGAGTTCATTAGATATTGATTATTGTGTTGGTGTCGGTACAGGAATCAATCAACAGCAGTTGAGCCGTAAATATAAACTAGTGGCACAGGGCGTGAACCGATGTCGAGGTCTTGATACTAAAGCGATTCTCGCACAGGTTGGAGGCTTTGAAATCGTACAAATGGTGGGCGCATTTTTAGAAGCCAAGCGGCTTAAAACCCCAGTTTTAGTGGATGGATTTATCGTATCGGTTGCTGCGTATATTGCAACGTTGCTAGACGAAGAAGCACGCGAATACATGTTGTTTGCCCACCGCTCCGAAGAAAATGGACATAAGTTTGTATTAGAGTACCTAAAAGCAGAACCTCTACTCGATCTTGGTTTACGATTAGGGGAGGGAACCGGAGCCGCTCTTGCCTTACCCTTGTTAAAAGCTGCTGCCCAGTTTTACAACAAGATGGCGAGCTTTGAGAGTGCAGGAGTTACAGTATAGTGTCAGTCCCTGATAATTCTGAGAACGTCACGCCATCATCGTTAAGATACCAGTGGGAGTTGTTTCTATTAGCTATCAGTTTTTTTAGTCGCTTACCCGTACCCCAAGCGTTGCCATACAGTGAAGAACGCATGAATCAGGCCGGACGTTATTTCGCGTTAGTTGGTCTCGTGCTTGGAGCGCTTTGTGCTCTGGTATTTTCGCTCACCTCAATTCTTTTCCCAGAATCGGTTGCCGTAGTATTAACGATGGTGTTTAGCTTATTGTTAACAGGGGCATTTCACGAAGACGGCTTGACTGATATGGCGGATGGCATTGGCGGTGGCATGACCGTAGAGCGACGCCTCTCTATTATGAAGGACAGCCGCATTGGCACTTATGGTGCAGCCACTCTCATTATGGCGTTATTGGCTAAGTATGTTTTTTGGAGTGAACTGGCTAACTTGCCGCAGTTTTGGTTGGTCATTGTCGTCGCTTATACCGCAAGCCGAGCACTAGCCGCGACGCTTATTTATGACATGCCTTATGTCAGTGACAGTGATACGTCGAAAAGTAAACCGCTGGCAAATAGCCAGTCTTCTTTAGAAGTCTCCATCTTGTTGTTTACTGGTGGCATAACATTGCTTGTGCTTGGTATCACGCAGGCGATCTTTATATCGCTTGTTCTCGTGGTATTTCGTTTGATGTTCAAACGTTGGTTAACCAAGCGAATTGGCGGCTTTACGGGGGATTGTCTTGGCGCAGCGCAGCAGCTAGCGGAACTGCTTGTTTATCTCACTATGATTGGGTTTTATCACATCTCATGAAGCAATTGATACTCGGTGGCGCGCGCTCTGGGAAGTCGCATTTGGCGGAAAAAACAGCCAAGCAATTATCGACCACTTCTCAACACTCATTACATTATGTTGCAACCGCGCTGCCATTTGACCAAGAAATGCGAGAGCGAATAGCGCATCATCAAAAGCAACGAGGGGGCGAGTGGCAAGAGCATGAATGCCCCCTTCATTTATCTGAGTTACTGACAAATTTCGCTAACACCGATGTTGTACTGGTCGATTGTTTAACCTTGTGGCTCAATAATTGGATATTTGAGTTAGGTGATGAATGTTCCAATGAGAAGCTAGAAGCAGAAATTGAAAAGCTTATACAGGTGGTACGTGGCTCAGATGCGACGTTAATATTCGTCTCTAACGAGGTTGGAATGGGTATTGTGCCTTTGGGGGCGGTTAGTCGTTACTTTGTGGATAATGCAGGACGGATGAATCAAAAACTAGCCAGTGTTTGCCATCGTGTTACCTTTGTTGCTGCTGGTTTGCCGTTGGTTCTTAAAGAGTAGGATGGAACAAAATGAAAACACTCAATATCTATCTTGTGCGTCATGGAAAAGTAGATGCTCCACCAGGACTCCATGGCCAAACAGATGTAAAAGTTACGCCTGCTGACCAAGAAAGCATTGCTCGGGCTTGGATCGAGAGTGGACGAGGTGTGGGTGGAGTGATTTGTTCTCCTCTTTCACGTTGTCAAGAACTGGCAAATATAATTGCTGAACAGCAATTATTACCAGTAATGACGGATGAATCTTTACAAGAGATGGCATTTGGTGATTTTGATGGTATGCCTTTTGATATGCTCACTGAGCAGTGGAAAAAGCTAGATGCTTTTTGGCAATCGCCAGCACAACATACGTTGCCGAACGCTGAGAGCTTAAGCACATTTTCTGAGCGCATATGTCGCGTTTGGTCTCAAATCATCAACAATATCAATGACAATCTACTTATCGTCACGCATGGTGGCGTCATTCGTATGATTCTTGCTCATGTATTGGAGTTAGATTGGCGTAACCCCAAGTGGTATTCGACGTTGTCGATAGGAAACGCTTCTGTCACGCATATAACAATTACCATAGATGAGCAAATTTACGCCTCGGTGCGTTCGATTGGCGTACCTCTTTTAACTCGTTAATTTATAAATATTAAAATGCCCAAAGCGATACTGCTTATGGGCATAGTCACGGAAGATGTCAGTGGAAGCCCATCTGCTAGGTGCAGGAAGCGAAAATTGACTCAGTTACATAAAAAGGAAATATAGAAATGACAACGCCGAGTTGGGATTTGTCCATCGTTTATAACGACCTTTCTGACCCACGAATTCAAGACGATATTGCTCTTGTTGAACAATGTATTGATCTTTTGAATAAACAATCAGCAGATTGCGGCAACGTAGAGATCATGCAAAATGCGATTTTGACCAATGAAGCCGCGAGTCGTTTAGCGGGCACAGTTGCAAATTTTGCGAGTTGTTATGCTTCTGTTGATGCAACAAACGCCGAAGCGAAATCGTTACTTGGTAAAATGACCCGTATCTTTTCGGAGCTTTCTCAAGCGTTCAGTCCCTTTGATTTGACACTAACGCATGCCGACGAAGAGTTTATCTTGCGCGTGTTAGATCATGAGAATCCTGATATCAGTGGGCAAGCATTTTCTATCTTGAACTCCAGAAAGCTGGCGGATACTCGTCTTAGTAACGCCGAAGAACAGTTACTTGCTGCGATGAGTGTGGATGGTAAATCGGCTTGGGGTAACCTATACGATAACCTGACTGGCTCATTGAAAGTGAAGCTTGAGTATGCAGATGGTAAGAGTGAAGTGCTTGGGTTTTCTCAAGCGGCAAGCATTCTTTATGGTTCTGAATTCGAGCGTCAAGAAGCCGCTTGGCGAGGCGTACAAGATGCAATGCAAACGCACCAAGAATCATTCGCTGCAATTTTGAATGCGTTAGCAGGATGGCGTTTAACTGAAAACAAAAAGCGTTCGACGAAGCGTGAAGTTCACTTCCTCGAGCCGAGTTTGCATGGTAGCCGAATCCAAGCTGAAACTTTAAATGCGATGATGACAGTAGCCAAAGACAGTCGAGCTATTGGTCAGAAAGCGGGTTTATTGATGGCGCAAGTACATGGTCTGGATGAGATGAAACCTTGGAATCATCTGGCGGCTATGCCTGCTTTGAGCGGTGAAGCGAAGGTTTACGACTTTGATGAAGCGATTGATGTTATTTGTGAAGCATTTGAAACAGTAAACCCTGAGATGTCGGAATTTGTCCGTTTGATGGTACAAAATGGTTGGATTGATGCCGCGCCAAATGCTAACAAGCGTCTTGGCGCATACTGCACCAAACTGCCAGCAACGCGAACACCACTTGTGTTTATGACTTGGAGTGGCAGTCGCTCAGACCTTATGACTCTGGCACATGAACTTGGCCATGCGTTCCATAACTGGGTTATTCGTGATTTGCCACTTTGCCAAACTTACTACCCAATGACGTTAGCAGAAACCGCCTCTATTTTTGCAGAAAACATCGTTCGTGATCATTTGATTTCGAAAGCGGAGAGCGTCGATGAAAAGCTAGAGATGTTGTGGGAAGAGTTGTCATCTGCGCTAGCTTTAATGATCAACATTCCGGTCCGCTATGAGTTTGAGAAATCGTTCTATGAACGCCGCCAGGATGGAGAGTTTACCGCAGATGAATTCTGTGAGTTGATGTCTGAAACTTGGAAAGAATGGTATGGCGACGTAATGAGCGAGCCGGATCCGTACTTCTGGGCAAGCAAGCTGCACTTTTCTATCGATAGTGTGAGTTTTTATAACTACCCATACCTGTTTGGTTTCTTATTCAGCAAGGGTATTTATGCACAGCGAGAAACCAAAGGCGAAGCGTTTTACACCGATTACATCAATTTGCTGCGCGATACCGGCTGCATGATGGCGGAAGATGTTGTCGAAAAGCACCTGTCGATGGATTTAACCCAACCAACGTTTTGGCAGCAGAGCGTTGAGCTAGTGCGTGAAAAAGTCGATGAGTTTGAGCGTTTGCTCGCACAGCGCGGCTAAGTTTTTCGCATTGTTGATGCATAATCTGCTTTATAGCTACAAAAATTTGATCAAATCATAATGATCTTAATCAGGGCTGTGGTAAAGTTCACAGCCCTAACACTTTGTAATTGTTTAAAAATTAAACGCCTCAATGCTTGATTTGAGTGCCTGGCGCGAAAAGGTATCGGATTTTCGAGGGAAATAGTGATTTCTACTCATAAGTGAGATCGCAGCAACAAAAATCCTTTGTACAATTTATTAACATACCCGCCGTGCTATTAAGGAGTAACGCATGACGAAGTCTCTCTTTCGCCAATCGTTTTTAACTGACACGTTAGATGTTCATATCGATGTTGCACCAGCGGAGCAGGTGCTTTCTAACGGTGTAAAACTTAAACTCTATCAGCGTGGTGTATTAGAAGTAATCCCTGCGAATTATACTCAGGATACGAAGAACATCATCATCTCTTGTGGGGTTCACGGAGATGAAACCGCACCGATGGAGCTGGTGGATTCCATTATTCAAGACATAGAATCTGGGTTCCAGACGGTCGATACCCGTTGTCTATTCATTATCGCTCATCCAGAATCCACTCTGGCGCACACGCGATTCCTTGAAGAAAACCTCAACCGTCTTTTTGACGAAAAAGAACACAAGCAGACAAAAGAGCTTGTCATCGCTGATACGCTAAAGTTGCTCGTTCGCGATTTCTATCAGGATACCGACCCGACAACACGCTGGCACCTTGATTTACACTGCGCGATTAGAGGTTCGAAGCACTATACGTTTGCAGTAAGTCCTAAGACTCGTCATCCTGTGCGAAGCAAGGCATTAATCGATTTCTTGGACAGTGCACACATTGAAGCTGTGCTCTTGTCAAACTCACCATCGAGTACGTTTAGCTGGTACAGTGCCGAGAACTTTGGTGCGCAGGCTCTGACAATGGAGCTTGGTCGTGTGGCTCGTATTGGTGAAAATGACCTCGATAAATTGACTGCGTTTGATTTGTCTTTACGTAATTTGATTGCGGAAACGAAGCCAGAACACCTACCAAAACCATGCATTAAATATCGAGTAAGTCGCACAATCGTTCGCTTGAACGAAGATTTTGACTTTATGTTCGACGACAATGTTGAAAACTTCACTTCATTTGTTCACGGCGAAGTGTTTGGTCATGATGGCGACAAACCATTAATGGCGAAGAATGAAAACGAAGCGATTGTCTTCCCGAACCGCCACGTCGCAATAGGTCAACGTGCAGCTCTGATGGTTTGTGAAGTGAAAACCCGTTTTGAAGAGGGCGAGTTGGTTTACGATTAATCCAACATTGCTTTGAGAAGTTAATTGCAATTTACCGAGGCTTAACTGTAAGGTTAAGCCTCGTTTGTTTTTATCGGCCGCTATGGATTTTCAACAACTTATCCTGAACAAGGAACGACGCTGGCAACGTAACCTGATGGTTATGTCGGTCGTGCTCGCTGTACTCTCTGCCATCCACTTGATGGTCGGAGAAATTTTCCTTTCTCCTTTTCAATCTTTATCTGCATTTGAACATAAGCTACTGGTGGACTTACGTTTACCGAGGTTGGTGTCTGCGGCAATTATTGGTGCTGCGTTAGCGGTATCTGGCGCGACGTTACAAGTGTTGCTTGGGAACGTTTTGGCTGAACCCGGCGTGCTTGGTATATCAGGTGGTGCAAGCTTAGCAATGGTCTTAATCATGTTCGCGTCACCTGTTCTTCCCACCCCGATTGTTTTTATGTTGGCAGCGATTGCAGGCTCGATGGTATTCACGTTTGTTTTGGTGGCGATAGCAAGGGCAATGCATCTGACGACGGCTCGATTGCTTTTGGTTGGTGTCGCATTGGGTATTTTATCGAGCGCGATTGTGACGTGGGCATTTTACTTCAGTGATGATCTTAGCCTACGCCAACTGATGTATTGGTTAATGGGCAGCATTGGTGGTGCAAGTTGGTATCAACATACCGTTACCTTGGTGATGCTGCCGGTGCTTATCTGGTTGTGTTGTAAAGGCAAGTCGCTTGATAAATTGATGCTGGGTGAGATTCATGCGACCCAATTGGGAGTCGATGTACATCAAATGCGTTGGAAACTGATCCTCGCCATTTCTGTTTTGGTGGGGAGTTCAGTCGCTTTGGGTGGCATCATCAGCTTTGTTGGCTTGGTGGTACCGCACTTGTTGCGTTTGGCTTTTGGTACAGAAAACCGTTATTTATTGCCACTTTCTGCAATATCTGGCGCTGCGTTACTTGTATTTGCGGATATCGGCGCAAGGCTATTATTGGACTCCGCTGAGCTACCTTTAGGTGTCATGACAACATCGATTGGCGCACCTATTTTCATCTGGATGCTGGTGAAGAGTCATGATGCACGTTAAACATATGTCGGTTGGTAGTCGATTATTGCCTCTTTCTTTTGAATGCAAAGCAGGCGAAATCGTACATGTCGTTGGGCCTAATGGTTCCGGCAAGAGTACTTTATTGGCTGCGATTTCTGGTACGTTAAGCCACCGAGAGGGTATGAGTGGTGAAGTGTACGTTGGCGACAAAAACTTGCTTACTTTACCGTTGTCAGAGCAAGCTCATGTTCGAGGTTATTTGTGTCAGCAATCACGCCCTGCATTTAATGTCGATGTTTTTCAGTATCTCGCCCTATCTCTGCCGAGTGGCGCTGAGATTGCGGATATCAAAGTGCGTGATGCCGTCAATATGGTGGTGGAGCTGGTACAGCTGCAAGATAAGCTTCATCGCAGTATTCAAACATTATCCGGCGGTGAGTGGCAACGTGTCCGATTAGCAGGTGTATGTTTGCAGGTGTGGCGTACCATTAATCCTTTTTCGCAGTTTTTAATTTTGGATGAGCCAGCAGCACCATTAGATATTGCGCAAGAGGGGCTGCTCTATCAATTGATTAACGCTATGGCGGCGCAGGGAATTGGAGTATTGGTTGCTAATCACGATCTCAACCGCACATTAAAGCACGCAGATAAAGTATTGCTGCTTAACAACGGTGTGCTGCACTCATCAGGAAGTGCCGATACAGTGCTAACGGAAGAAGCCCTCGGGGAAGTATTCAATACTCAAGTCAAAAAGGTCATCGTAGATGAGCAACCTTATTTAATCTTTGATTAGTATTTAGGGACAATAAAAAACGACCTACTTGAGGTCGTTTTTTTAATCGAAATAGCCAAACTCAACGTTTACTGAGTCAGCGGTTTTAGATCTGCTGGGCGGTAGTAAACAGATTTGAGTACTTTGCCTTTACGAATGGTTTTACCTTCCGATACGAAATCTTCGGCGCATTTCGCGATAATGTATTCACCTTTCTGCACCGCCATCAACTTGATGCCTTGTTCCGCGTAGAATGCCTCTGTTTCTGAGTACTCTTGCTCGTTACGGCATACTTTGCTCATGTTGCTTGAGTGCACTTCATCCCAGCAAGGAATAAATTCAATACCACGGTTTACTGCAACGTTTAATAGAAGATCAATTAAGTAGCTGATCGCTAGGTTGTCTTCTACTCTGCTGTGGCCAAGATGAACGAGACGGCCCATTAATACATACACGCTGTCTACGATGGCATCTGCTTGCTCAGTTTTACAATCTGCTTCTGCTAGCTCTGTTAGCTCTTCGATCGCCAAAGAGGTGTGTAGTGTGTCTGCTTGCGCATCAAGGCTTGCAGCGTCTGCGACTGGTAAGTCGAACGTACAACGGAACTCGGTGATATCACGGTATAAGTGATCAAAAATCTCTTGGGTTAGCTTTGACAGTTGCATTCTAATTTCCATTGAATCGATTGAAGCGGCAATGATATCAAACCGCACTTTGAACCCCAAGGGCATTGCATCTAACTGGTGATAAATCTGCCTTTGGGGAATGGTTGTGCTTAACGAAATAGGTAAGGGAACAGCTTTTTACGTTCTTCCTCTGAAAGGGCGGAAACACGAGCGATGTTTGAATCGGGAATGGATTCAGGGTCAGGATAGTGTTTTAGTACCTTTTCCATACTCTCTTCGCGAATCAAATGGAAGATTGGGTAAGGAGAACGATTGGTTAGGTTTTCGTCGTCTTCAGGCCTTGCGCCGCCAAAACAGTAATCAGGATGGAAAGTCGCTACTTGGAAAATACCTTCCCAGTTCTGCTGCTTAATTAATCCTTCAACCCAATCTATGCAAAAGTTGTAGTCCCAGAAATCTTGTAGCATGTTGGGAACCACAACCAACGTTGTCTCAAGCTGTTCGGGTTCTGTGTTACTCAGCTCAATCAGCTGCAATAAAATATCTTCAAGAAGCGCTTCTTCTTGAGTCGCTTCACTAACAAAAATTTTGATTTGTTTATTACGTTGCGGTTTGGCAGCAAACGGACAAAGGTTGAGCCCGATTACCACATCGTTGAGCCATTGATCGACCTGTTGAGTGATCGCTTCGATATCTGTGTTTTGTGTTGAATGCGTTGACATACGACTTTCTGGTTTTTATTAAAGTAGCGCAAGCATAGCAGAGTTGGTTATCCAAGTAATCAGAGAGGTATTACGCAAATGAGCGTACCTTAGGTACTCTTTAAACTCGCTGCGTCAGGAGTTTGGTCAGTATGCTTTCTTTCGGCAATGTGTTTCAAATACGCAATCGCAGCAAACATCGCTAGGTAGACTGCGCTTCCCCCCATAAGAACACTCGACCAACCACCATGCTGCCAACAATAAAGAAGTAAGAATCCTCCTAAGCTACCGCCTACGTAGTAGTGTACTAAGTAGAGCGCTGTCGCGGTGGCTTTGGCGCGAGTGGCGTTCTGACCGACCCAACCGTAGGCGAGGGTATGAGTAAAGAAGGCACCAAAACTTATCAGCAACAACCCAAATAGCATTGCAGTCAAGCTTTCAACCGCCGCAATCCACATCCCCGTCATGCTCACTATCGCGCCCAAGAACATACCGAGGATTGAGGAATAACGTTTACTCCAGTGACCTGCACAACGAGAGGAGAAAGTCCCTCCCAAGTAACAAATAAAGATCAATGAGGCCAACCCGACGGGCACATTGTGAGGTTCACTCACCAGACGGAAACCCATGACGGAGTAAAGGTTGACGAACAACGCAAAGTTGAGTCCTCCAATCAGCATCGCGAACCACACGCGTTGGTTTTTAAAATGACCAATAAGCGCACGATTTTGATGGCGCAAACTACTTGATGACGGGGTGAAGTTGCGCTGTGTTGGCAATAAATAGTGAACGCCAATGACACCAAGAAGAGTGAATACCATCATAACTTCAATGGCGACATCAACACTGAAATTGTCCGCCAATAAGCCGCCGCTAATACGCCCTGCAATACCGCCTAATGAGTTAGCCGCAATGTACGTTCCAATTGCCATCGAGAAAGCGTGCTTGTCGAGCTCTTCTGCCATGTAAGCCACGGCGACCGCCGCAAAAGCTGCGAGCGCGACACCGATCAGTGCTCGACATACCACCAAAAACAGGAATGAGTCACCAAACAGCATCAAAGCGGAAAGGGTAGGAATCGAAAACAGACCGGCCATCATGACTGGCTTTCGTCCCACTGACTCTGATAACACAGCCATTGGAACGAGGCTAAAAGAGAGAGCGAGTGTTGAGGCCGCAAATAGCCAGTTCACTTGTGTTTCTGAGATCGTGAAAATTTGGGCAAAAGTGGGCAGCATTGGCTGTAGTAGGTATAAATTTGAAAAAACCAAGAAGGAACCAAGCGCTAGCGAGAGCGTAATGCGTTTGTATTCCGGTGTGCCAAAACTGACCATGAATCCTGCCTAATGTGAACAAATGGAGAGACTGTGATCAATCTATCAGTTCGTTGTAAATTAAAAAAATATATTAAAAATATGGACACTATATATTTTTGATCTAATGGAATCGAAACAACTTAAACATTTTCTGGCGGTCGCTGAACATGGAAACATTACCCATGCGGCGAAAGCCCTGCATATTGCCCAGCCCGCATTAAGCATTTCTATCAAAAAGTTTGAGCAGTCTTTGGGCGTTACCCTATTTCGCCGTGATGATAAAAAAATCAGCTTAACGAAAGAGGGCGAAACGCTACTTGTACATGCCAAGCGGGTGATTCAACAGTTGCACGACGCGCAGCTCGCGATTGATGAGTTGAAAGGTTTAGCGAAAGGCGAAGTACGACTCGGGACGCCATCAATGATGGGCAGTTATTTCTTTCCACGAATTGTGATGGCGTTTAAGAGCCAGTTCCCGGAGTTAAAATTGACCTTGGTCGAAGCTGGGACTCAATCGATTCGTCGTATGCTGCTTAATGGTCAACTCGATATCGGTGTGATCAGTTGTGATAACGTGCCTGATGACCTAGAAACTGACCATTTGTTTACTAGCCAAATGGTCGCCGTTGTTTCACCTGAGCATGAGTTAGCCCAGCGAGACGCTCTTACTTTTGATGAGTTCTTTGAACACGATTTGGTTATGTTTCAGCATGGCTATTTTCACCGTGAATTTTTGGATCAGGTGAGTGAGGAGCATGGGTTTACCATGAAGTCATCATTCGAAACCAACTTACTGCCTTTGATTTTGAGTATTGTGAAACAAGAGTTTGCGATTACCGCGTTACTGGAATTGGTGACCCAACATGAGTCAGGCGTTGTTGGCGTGCCGTTTGAACCACCAGTGACGCTGGATCTGGCACTTGCTTGGCGCAAGCAGGGGTATTTATCAATAGCAGATCGAACGTTTATCGACTTTATCAAGCGCTACGTTTAAACGCTGCGCAGATTCATTGTTCGAGCACTAGTCGCCTTTGTACATCTTCTCGAAGTTCTTTGGGTTCCAGCCAATCATTACCCGATCACCAATTTTTAAAACTGGCACTGAACGAGCACCAAGCGCATCAAGTTCTTTGCGACCGCGTTGCATCTTAGCATTGCACAAACGATAGTTAATATTTTTCGAATCCAGATAACGTTGAGCATCTTTGCAGTGAGGGCATTTGTCTTTGACGTAAAGGACGACACGTTTCATTGAGTTTCTCTCCATTATCATTGGGAGGCGAAGTTTAACGGCCTTTCACCATAAATGAAAGGCGAAAGCTAAGGTGAAACTGTCCTTTATCTCAGGTATATTGAGCGCCTTTATTTTGTCATAACAGACGTTAATTCTATGCATCCGTCACTTCGATACATTCAAGGCTACCCACAAAACATCGTAGAGCAGGTGAGCTCATTGATAGCGAGTGGCAAGTTTGTTCCTTGGTTCGAAAAGCGTTATCCCGATAGGCACCAAATCAAAAGCGAAAAGGCGCTCTATGAGTACGCCATGGCAATCAAAAACCGCTACATGAAGAAAGCCGCGCCAATCAGTAAAGTTGTCTACGATAAGAAAATTCACGCGGTAAACAACGCGCTTGGTTTGCACAGTGTTATCAGTAGAAACCATGGCGGCAAGCTGAAGTCGAAAAACGAGATTCGCATTGCCAATGTATTTAAGGATGCGCCCGAGCCACTATTAAGAATGCTGGTGGTACATGAGTTGGCGCATACTCGTGAGAAAAACCACGACAAGGCGTTCTATCAGCTATGTTGCTACATGGAGCCTGAGTATCACCAACTCGAATTTGATGCTCGTTTGTTTATGATTTACCTCGATTTAAAAGCGAATTTGAATGAAGAACAATAATCACAACGCGAAGCAAGCAAAGCCAAAGACTTCAAAGGCGGCTCAGAATAAAGACGCGAATAAAGCCAAGCCGAAGCGTGTTAAAGACAAAGTTGCGCGCAAATCCCCGCAGCCTGCAGGAAATAGCGAAGTCGAGTTCATAAAAATAGCGAAGAATGGTTTGCATGAGCGTAATGTTCATCGAGGTCGTTACGATTTTAAAAAACTCGTGGAAAGTGAACCACAGTTAAAGCCATTCGTTATCAAAAATCCGAAAGGGGAAGACTCCATAAACTTCTCTGATCCTAACGCTGTTAAAATTCTCAATAAAGCATTGCTTGCTGCGTATTATGGTATCGAGTTCTGGGACATTCCCGACACCTACCTTTGCCCACCGATTCCGGGCCGAGCTGATTACATTCACCGAGTGGCAGAGCTACTTGATGGTGAAGCAAAAGGTCAGTACACGCACCAAAAAGTGAAAGCGTTGGACATTGGCGTGGGAGCAAACTGTATTTATCCGATTGTTGGTGTAACAAAATACGGTTGGCACTATACGGGCAGCGATGTCGACCCAAAATCCATCCAATCGGCTCAAACGATCGTAGAGCACAATCGTGTTTTGACGGGAAAAATTGCACTGGTACAGCAACACAGTGATGCCAATATTTATCGCGGTATCATTCAACCGAATGACCGTTATGATGTGACGACATGTAATCCGCCATTCCACCGTTCGGCGGAAGATGCCGCTATGGGCAGCCAGCGTAAAATCGATAATCTAAAAGCAAACCAGCGTAAGAAAGGGCTAAAACCTCAAACCGCACAAGTAAAGACAAGTAAACCTGCGTTGAATTTTGGCGGTCAAAACGCTGAATTGTGGTGTGAAGGCGGAGAAGCGGCGTTTATCCGAAAAATGGCGAATGAAAGCCAAGCTTTTGCCGCGCAGGTCTTGTGGTTTACAACACTTATATCCAAAAAAGACAACGTCCGTCCGATGCGCAAGCAGCTTGAAAAATTGGGTGTGAAAGCCATTCGTGTGGTTGAAATGAGTCAAGGGCAGAAAGTGAGCCGCTTTGTAGCTTGGTCATACATGGATAAGCAACAGCGCAAAGCATGGATTGAACTAAAGTAACGTTGACCGTTTCACACTGAACAATAAAGTAGGAAGCCCGCTGATATCAGCGGGCTTCTCTTTTTGGGAGATCTAAAACTTAATGATGGGCTCACAATCTAGTGAACTGAGAGAGACAAAAGTATCTGTTTTGGCATAGTACAAGCCACAGGTTTCACCTCTTATCTGCAACGTATATTGGTCTGGAAGATCCGTATAGCTGCCATCCAACAGTTGATTGTTGTTCCCTTTTACTCGTCCTTTTTCAATCAACAAATGCGGTGAGGATTCAAATACGTTATTTGCGATTCTAGGTGCTGGTGTCCCTTGGATTTCTGCGATCGCGTTTTGAATCTCTATGACTGTTTCCGGAGAGTTCTTTTTACTCAATGCTTCAACGGGTTCTTGTGACATAGCTTGGCATCCTATCAAAGAAATTGAAGTACCTAAGAAAAGCGCAACCCGAATCAGCATTCGTAAAAAGTTAGTTGATCTCAACATGAATTGCCTCTGTTCGTAGCGGAGAGCGAAGATCGCTTAACTCCGGAGATGAAATGTTACGCGGCATGGCGTTGAAACTTGAAGGGGAGACTGGCGGACAGGTTCCCGTTTCCATGTAGTTTAGTGCCGCAGAAAGCATACCTTCAGACGGATCGCCTAATGGTTTTGTTAGGTCGTCATTGACCCAGCAACCTTCCACTCTATTGTTTAAGCCTAGCTCGGTATTGATTTGGCTCTTTGGAGTAGGAATAAAACCATCAGAGAAGTCGCCAAATTTTTTCTCGTTCGCTGACTTGAACTGAATAGTGTAGTACATAGTGCCGCAGTTTTGTTCTGCTGAGAACCCATACGGTTTACCTGTGGTTGTTGAGCCTATTTGGATAACCTCAACATCAATGCCGCGCAAAGCGTTGATCAACAGTTCACTTGAGGAAGCCGTGCCTCCTGAAGTCAGCACATATACGCGCTTTTTGTTCAGTGTCGGCAGCATTTGGTCCGAATACTTTTGTGCTGCCCAGTCTATTGCTAGATTCGTAAAGCGATAGATGTTATCCCCATCTTTAATGGTACGCATCACTTTGTCGTTGTGAATCAACTCACTGAAGACTCGGTTCTGACCAGCACCGCTTAGCATGTAGCCTACTTGCGAGGACTGAAGTACTAAGCCACCGCCGTTGTAACGTAAATCAACGACGATCTCGTCAACATTCTCTGCCGAGAGCGTACTGAACGCCTCAATAAGTGGGGCTTGAGCGCTTGGTTCAAATGAGTTGTATTGTAGATAGCCGATCTGCATACCATTGTGTGCGATCACTTTGGCATTTTTAACTGGAGAAGTCATGACATCAGAGGCGGTAAGCGTCACGGTTTTCTCTAGGCCGTCAACACTCTCAA
The DNA here is from genome assembly GCF_012275705.1 of Vibrio chemaguriensis. Taxonomy (NCBI): domain Bacteria; kingdom Pseudomonadati; phylum Pseudomonadota; class Gammaproteobacteria; order Vibrionales; family Vibrionaceae; genus Vibrio; species Vibrio chemaguriensis. Next base: position 305,582 of record NZ_SHOE01000002.1, on the reverse strand, counting down.
ATGTGAAGGTGTAATCTTGATTGATGTCAGGGTTAAACAGCGTTCTATTAATAAAATCAATGTCGGACTGACTACCGGTGTTAACCACATCAATATTATTGATTTTCAGAAGCTTATCACCACGAGCAATGCCGCTTCTATCAGCTGGAGAGGCTTCTTCAGTATAGGAGATACGAACGTCTCTAGGTTGTACGCCACGTAGGAATGCCCAGTTAAAACCAAACCCAGCGACTAAACCAGATTGCGATGATTTCATATCATCTTCATAAGGGACGGTAAAGTGGAAGCGATCTTTCGGTTTACCAGTCGTGGTAGTAGCAGAGGTGACCAATGTGTTGAAGTAATCCGTCACGGTTTTGTAGTTTGCTGGATTATTATCAGGAACTTCGTCATACCAAAGGTAAGTTTCGTTAGTAAAAGCTCTTAAAAAGAGTTTTTCGTGTAAAGCAGAACCTAATTCATCTGGATAGGCGGCATAATTGTTATATGGGTCTCGACCCACTCGTGGGGTTTCACACTGGTTGACAAACGAGCTTGATGGTTGGCTAAAATCACCGGCTTTCCATGTTGGTCCGGTTGCGCTGCTAGTTGACGGAGTAGATGAACCATCACCGCCGCCACCGCCACAACCTTGTAATAATGCGAGAGTGACTGCCGTTGCTAAAGAATACTTAAATTTCACTTTTCTATGTCCTTATAAATAATAGAATTATAATTATCTGTTTTGCTTTTGTTTTTATTAGCTAAGTGAATGTATTAATTTAATTCGTTCGTCTGCAAATTTATATTTAAAGAGTGTGAGGTAAATAACGTAAAAATGTTTATCTTTTATTCTTATAAATCCATTAGTTATTCCTTAAGTTCCTTAGTAGTTTCAGCGTAATAATAAGGAAAAAAACAAAGATGAAATGGAGGGTTCTCTTAGTCGACTAATTGTTGTTTGCTAAATAGAAAGTAAGTTTCGGGACGGGAAACTCTACTTATTAGAGATTTGGTAGGAATAAATGATGCGTTCTAGGTTTGGGGTAAATTTTTAATCTGATGTTTTAATTTATTTTAGTCAATTGGGCGACGTGCTTTAACAGGCTTCCATCAATATCCGGCAAGTCATCTGCGAAAAATATCTGAGCGCCAGGAGTGCAGCGCATTAATATATTTGTTAGTTCACCTTCGTTGTTGGAAGTGTTAACTGCGTTAAGTTTCGCTAATTTATTACAAAGCTCGTCCTCTATTTGCACTTTTTGCTCTTCGGTGAGCCTAATGCGACCCACACACACACCTGGGTTGATGTTATGAGAAAGCGACTCTTGTTGAAATCGCTCTTTGAATAAGGTGTCCAATGCGGTACCTTCTTCCATAATAAATCGACGACCAGAACGGTAAAACAAGCCGTCTCCGAAGTTTTCGACATATCCTAGAATTTCCGCGATACGCAAATAGAATCGTAAGCTTGTATCAGAAAGTCCGTAAGTATAGGCTATCTCTTGCGGTTTAATATCACGAGAAGTCAGCATATAAATAAAATCAAGTAAATAAGGATGCTCAACGAAAAGGGCACTCTCTTCATCTGTTAGCATTTGCTCGTTTTGGTGCTGAAGCTCGTTGGCTAAGGTTGCGAGTTCGATGAGATCGGTATTCAGGTAGTTCAGATAAACAAGTACTTTATCCAAACCTAAAGCAGGATTATGTAGGTGGCGTTTAATACTAGATAAAGGGATGCCACTTTTCTCTGACAAGGAATTATAGCAAAGCCCTTCTTCTTTAATTTTTTGTCGTAGCGCTGCGAGTAAAAACTTTGGTCCAACATTCATCCTTGAATATCACCTTATTCGTTATTCCGTTTACTGGCTGATATTTTGCCTTTCAAGCAGCAGGTTTCGAATCGCTGTGCCTGCTTCTAGAATGTGTTTTTTCAGCAGGTACTTGGCGCCTTCTATATCGCGATTTTGGCACATTTCAAACAAGCTTAAGTGCTCTTCTTCTGCCTTTTTAATGCCTGTTGTGAACAATAGCTGCATACGTATGTATCGGTCACACTTTGTGTTCAAGTTGTAAATGACGTCCATAGTTTCAGGCATGTTGGCTGGCGCATATAGGGCTTTGTGGAACTCGTAGTTGTAGTTGCTCCATTCTTCTACTTCGTCGCCACTGTTCACTACTGACTCGAAACGTTCGCGAACTTCGCGCGCCCGTTCAAGGTCAGCGTCTGTCATATTTTGAATCGCACGCTCTAAAATGTGGCATTCCACGACAGCGCGCAGTTCAAATAGCTCATTGATTTTCTCTGGAGATAGCTCAGTGACCGTCGCACCTTTGTGAGGTTCAAAGCTAACGAGTCCTTGTGCTTCCAATTGAACTAACGCTTCACGCACAGGAATTCGGCTAACATTAAACTCTTTTGCTAACGCATCTTGACGTAAAGGTTGACCAGTTTTTAACTCGCCCTTCAAGATCTGAGTTCGAATTGCTTCCTCAACGAGCTGAGTGCGCGTTTTAAAAACAGGTTTCTGTGACATTGAAGTCTCCCGTGAAATTAATATTGTATCCAATCCATTTTACTTTAGTAGTTTATTGTTTTTCTGGCACAAACCAACTAGGAAAGAAGGTTTTGAGAAGTAGAGTGAAATAAAAGGCATCAGTTGATGCCTTTTTGAGCCATTTGGTGATCTTATTGGGACACACTGCCATCTATGGCGCGTTGAATACCCAGTGGGTTCGACGCTTTTAATGAATCCGGCAATAAAGATTCTGGTAAAGCTTGATAAGCGACGGGACGCAACCAACGATGAATAGCCTCTGCCCCGACAGATGTTGAGGCAGAATTGGTTGAAGCCGGATATGGTCCACCATGAACCATAGCGTAACCAACCTCGACGCCAGTTGGCCAACCGTTGAATACAAGGCGTCCGGCGATTTCTTCCAAACTTGGAAGCAGTTGCTTGGCTTGTTCTTCGTCTTCAGCGGTAGCGTGAAGGGTTGCGGTGAGCGAGCCAGTCAGTGAATCACTCAGTTTCAACATGTCATCGAAATCTTCACAGATTACGATTAACGATTGAGGACCAAATATTTCTTCCTCCCATTGTGGGTTTTTACGCCAGTTTTTACTGTCCGTCACGAACAGTACTGGTGCGACATTGGTCACTTCTGCTTGTTCAGAGCGAGTTACATTAATGCCCGTTTCGGAAGCTCGCTTGTTAACTTCTGATTCATACGTTTCTCGGATTCCTTGCGTTAGCAAAGTGGCCGTTGATTGTTGTCGAATTAACCCTTGAGCAGTTTCGATAAAGGCTTGCGTTTCTGGGCTATTCAAGACAAATACAACGCCTGGTTTTGTACAAAATTGTCCACAGCCCAAAGTCATAGAAGCCACAAACTCTTCAGCCAATGATGCGTTTGCTCGTATGGCTGAAGGGAGAATAAATGTTGGGTTAATCGCCCCTAGTTCGCCATAGAAGGGGATTGGCTCTGGTCTTTGCTGAGCTAGGTTAAACAGCGCACGGCCACCACCGACTGAGCCTGTAAAACCAACCCCTTTAATTTTTGGATGGGTAACGAGTGCTTGGCCAAGTGCGCGTTTGTTGCCTTGCAATAGCGTGAAGATGGCTTGCGGTAAGCACTCTTTCTCAAGTGCAGCCTCAATACACTCAGCAACAAGTTGACTGGTGCCAGGGTGGGCGGTATGGCCTTTTACAATCACAGGACAGCCAGCTGCCAGTGCCGAAGCCGTATCACCACCTGCCGTAGAAAATGCGAGCGGAAAATTAGACGCACCAAACACGGCGACAGGGCCAATTGCGATTTGCTGACGACGAATATCTGGTTTCGGCAGTGGTTGACGGTCTGGGTTTGGCGTATCGAAAATTGCTTGATGGTGATTACCCGAGCTCACAACCTCGGCAAATAGTCGTAATTGGTTGGCGGTACGTCCTATTTCACCGCTTAAACGTGCTTCGGGAAGGGCAGTTTCTAAATGACCACGAGCAACGATTTCTTCACTCTTCACTTCCAATTCAGAGGCGATAGAGCAAAGTAAGCTCGCTCGCTTTGCATTGCTTAGTTGGCGAAACTCACGCGCAACGTTTTGGGCGGCTGAGGCGGCTTGATTAACTTCTTGCTCTCCATGTACCGGAAACGCTGTGGGTAGAGGCTCACCAGTAAAGGCGTTGACTGCGTAAAAAGTGGTTGGTTCTTGTGGGTTCATCATTCTTCCTTACTATCCTTATTACTTAACTTCAAATCCGTACGCATATGGGTCTTCATCGTCTACCCATATCGTGTTGTGACCGTATACTTGTGCCCATCCTTCAATACTTGGCAAAATAGCGGCTTTGCCATTCACTTCGGTAATGCCTTCTATACGTCCTTGAAATAGGCTGCCGATGATACTTTCGTGAACAAAGTCTTCCCCTTGATTGAGTTTGCCTCTTGCATGCCATTGCGCCATGCGCGCACTAGTGCCCGTGCCACATGGCGAGCGATCCAACGCTTTGTCGCCGTAAAACACAGCATTTCGAGCGGTGGCGTTTTCTTGAGTGGGCTCTCCGGTCCATAGCACGTGAGAAACACCGCACACTGTTGGATCTTCTGGATGTACGCACTCAACCGCTCGAGATACCGCTTCGCGAACTTTTGGAGAAAGCATCAAAATTTCATCTGGAGAGTAGTTTTCAAGTCCGGCGTAGTTATCTTGAGGGTCGACGATTACGTAATAGTTTCCGCCATAAGCAACATCGACGGTGAGCTCACCTAAGCCCTCTATGTCCACGGTTACGTCTTGGTGGGCAAGGTAAGCTGGTACGTTAAATATCTTTACCGACGTGACCTTGTCACCTTTTGTTTGGTAGTGCACTTCGATTTGTCCTGCTGGGACATCAAGTATCAAACGACCTTCTTTTTTGGGAGTGATAAGGCGATTCTCGATAGCGGTGGTGACGGTTCCAATGGTGCCGTGGCCACACATTGGTAAGCAGCCACTGGTTTCAATAAACAGAATTGAAGCGTCTGCGTTATCGCTGCAAGGAGGCAAGACAACGGACCCCGACATCATTGAGTGGCCGCGAGGCTCAAACATGAGTGCCTGACGAATCCAATCATAATGCTCCAGAAAGTATTGGCGCTTTTCGCTCATGGTATTGCCTTCGAGTGGAGGCACACCACCTGCTACCAGCCTAACTGGGTTGCCGCAGGTGTGGGCATCAATACAGAAAAAAGTTCCTTGTCTCATTTTTCGCTCCTTGCTGAAAAAATGGTTGAATTAAACAATAGTGATGTTAACGTAATGTAAAATATATTGTATACAATCTACGTTTTCAAGTGTGACTCGGAGCATATTTATGTTGGTCAAGGATGAAACCAAAAAGGAAAGGATCGCCGTGATAGGTGCGGGGATTATCGGCTTATCAATTGGATTGAAGTTGCAGCAGCAAGGTTATCAAGTCACGACTTTTGATCCCAATGGCGTGGGGAATGGATGCTCTAAGGGAAATGCAGGTCATATCGCGACTGAGCAAATCTTCCCTCTTGCAACGCCAGCGCTGCTTCCACAATTACCTAAAATGCTGCTAGATCCCAAAAGTCCGGTTTCGATCCGTTGGCAAGATATTCCAAGCACTATCGGGTGGATGATTCGTTTTCTATTACAAACAAAGCCATCAGCCGCGAAGCGGGCAAAAAACGCGATTAAGAGTCTTAACGAGCGGTCAGTGGCAAGTTGGCGTGACGTGCTTGATTCAATCGGAAAAGCACATCTAATAAAAATGAATGGTTCATTGCTCACTTTTGAAAACGAGAAACTGTTTAAAGACTACCAAAGTACGCTTAACTCACTGGCTAAAAACGGTGTGGCGTATCAAGTTTGGACACAAGAGGCGATTCGAGAGCGGATACCTGATCTCAGCCATAAGGTTTGTATCGGCGTCTTTTTTCCCGATACAGGTCATACGCTAGACCCTTATCAGCTCTGTGTTGAGCTAAGTGAAGCTTTTGAAGTTCTTGGCGGTAAGGTTTTACAAAAAGGTGTATCTGCGTTGGCGAAAAATGGCGAGGTGCTGGTTGAATCTCAAACGTATTCATTTGACCGAATCATTCTTGCCGCTGGTGTACATTCTAAGCCTTTGATACGGCAGCTAACCGGAGTCAAAGTGCCTATTCAAGCCGAGCGAGGTTATCACCTAATGGTGGACGACAAGCATGATGTACTGCCATTTCCTATTAGCTCTGCCGATAGAAAATTCATCATGACTCCGATGTCTGGTGGGCTACGCTTGGCAGGCACTGTTGAGTATGCCGATGTAGAGTCACCACCCAATATGAAACGTTCAGAAATGCTTTTTCAGTTAGGTGATGAGATGTTTGAATCGGGGTTACATCCACTCAAGCAAGGAGAAAAGTGGATGGGTAATCGGCCTTCAACAGTCGACTCGTTACCGGTTATTGATAGCATTTGGGATGGAAATGTATTACTGGCATTTGGCCACCAACACCTTGGATTAACTCAAGCGGCGATTACGGCAGATCTCCTTTTAGAGCTTATCGAAGGAAAGCCGACATCGATTGATCTTTCACCTTTTTCATTACAACGATTTGCCTGAAAAATTTAATATTAAATATTGTATAAAATATATTAAATGCTAATGTTAACTTAATTTTAACAAAAACTGGTGTCCAACAGCCGTACTCGGATGCCTCCAGAAAAACAACTAAAAGGAGTAAAACATGTCACGAATGACCAAAGCACCATTGGCGCTGTTGATTTCAGGAATGCTGTTGGGGACCTCTGCTTATGCTGAAGACAAATTGACGGTCGTATCTTGGGGTGGTGCATTCACCAAGAGCCAAGTGGAGGCATATCACAAGCCTTTCATTAAAAAAACAGGTGTAGAGATCGTATCCGAGGATTTCAGCGGCGGATTAGCCGAAATTAAAGCGCAGGTGGAAGCGAACAACGTGCGCTGGGATTTGGTTTCTCTCGACAAGCCGGACATTGTTCGTGGTTGTGCAGAAGGGCTATTAGAACCAGTGAGCCCAAGTATTTTGCCTCCGGGCGCAGATGGAACACCAGCACAAGAGGATTTCATTGATGGTGCGATTCACGAATGCGCAATCAATACCATCGTTGTGTCCACAGTATTAGCGGTGAACGAAGACGCGTTTAAAGGTAAGGCTTTGCCTAGCAAGTTGACCGATCTTTTTGACCTAAAAACTTTTCCAGGTCGACGTGCATTGCAAAAACAACCTCAGGGCAATCTTGAGTGGGCACTATTGGCTGATGGTGTAAAGCCAGAAGAGGTCTACAGCCTGCTCGAAACCGAAGCGGGGCGTGAGCGTGCTTTTGCTAAGTTGGATACGATCAAATCAGAAGTGCTGTGGTGGACAACAGGAGCCCAGCCACCTCAAATGCTTGCAGACAAAGAAGTGGTGATCGCCTCGGCGTTTAACGGCCGAATTCACAATGCCCGTAAAGATGAGGGTCAACCATTTCGGATTATATGGGACCGTCAAATGGGTTACATGAATGGATGGGCAATACCTAAAGGGAGTGAGAACACAAAGCTTGCATTGGACTTCATCGCTTTTTCTTCAGGAACAAAACCATTAGCTGATCAAGCTAAGTACGTTGCCTACGGGCCTACGCGTAAATCCTCTTCGGCGGAGGTGAACCCAGACATTTTAGCGAACCTTCCTACCGCACCTCAAAACTTCCAAACCGCCTTCCTGATTAACGATGAATGGTGGTCAGACTACGCGGATGAACTAAATGAAGAGTTCAATACCTGGCTGCTTAATTAGGCGTTAATTTGTGTATGGGGCCGAGTTTTCATCTATAAGAGAGGTTCCGTACTTTTCCTCAACTGTATTTATGTTTTCGGAGAAATGATGAAAGTCATCGAAGCACAGCAAGTCGCGCAATGTTTAACAATGAAGTCTCTTATTGAAACGATGCGTGAAATGTACTCGCGGCCAGCGACAATACCTCAACGCCGAGTTATGCCCTTAGAAGAGGGAGAATACGAGGCGTTTGCGCTACTTCCAGCTTGGAACCAGGAGTTGATTGCGGTGAAAGCCTTTACGTATTTCCCGCATAACCCCGAGCAAGGAAAAGATACGCTTGCATCTAAGCTGCTTGTTTTCAAACGAAACGATGGTGAGCCGATCGCACTCGTGGACGGTAAAGTTTTAACGTTTTGGCGCACCGCCGCAGCTTCTGCGTTGGCAGCGGACTATTTAGCGCGCCCCAATGCTGATCGTCTGTTGATCTGCGGAACGGGCAATCTTGCGCCTTATTTTGCGTGGGCATACGCTGCGGTTCGCCCACTTAAGCAGATTTACATTTGGGGGCGCAACCCAGACAAAGCCGAGGCGACGGTAGATGCCATTGTGTCATCTTCAGAGTATCAGTCGCTTCCTGATGAGCGTCGGTTTCGCGTTTCAGTCGTTGAAAATGTGGACCACGTTATCAAACACGTTGACATCATCAGCTGTATTACCGCATCAGCTGAGCCTTTGTTTAATGGCGCGGACGTGCATCCGGGCACCCATATTGATTTGGTCGGTAATCATGATTTGGATAAGCGTGAATGCGACTCCGAAGCAGTGCAACGAGCACAGGTGTATGTCGATAGCCGCATTAACGTATTAGCCGAAGCGGGCGATCTTCTCATTCCAATTCAAGAGGGCGTATTCACGTCAGACGATATCAAAGGGGAATTACCGCAGCTTTGCGCCCAACAAATCTCAGGACGTCAAAACGATGAGGTCATTACTTTATACAAATCAGTTGGCAGTGCTTTGGCTGATTTGGCCGCTGTAAAGGCGGTGTTGTTAGAAAATGGCATAGATAGCCATGCCTGAGCATTTTTGCTCGTTCATTTAAATTGCATACAATATACATATAAGGAAAGTAGTTCATGAAAATTGATTGGAAAGGTGTTTATCCGGCGGTCAGTACGCAATTTCGTCAAGATCAGTCAATCGACTTAGACGCAACGCAAACCGTTATAGATAACCAAATTAAAGATGGTGTGAATGGCATTATCTGCTTGGGTACCGTCGGTGAGAACTGCGCGTTGTACCCGGAGGAGAAACGCCAGGTCTTGCAAGCGGCAAAAGAAGTCGTAAATGGCCGTGTGCCTTTGATTGCTGGTACAGCAGAGTCTATTACCACAGCAGCTGTTGATTACATGCAGGATGCGTACAAAATTGGTATCGATGGTTGTATGGTGATGCCTGCCATGGTTTACCGCACGTCTGAGAGCGAAACGTTCGAATATTACCGCACGCTAGCAGAAGCAACGCCAGAAATGCCAATCATGATTTACAACAACCCGGTTGCTTATGGTGTCGATGTAAACCTCGATATCATGGCGAAACTGGCTGAGTTTGAAAGCATTGTGGCTATCAAAGAGTCGACCACTGATACTCGTCGTATCACTGAGCTTTACAATAAATTTGATGACCGCTTTACCGTGTTCAGCGGTGTTGATGACATCGCTCTTGAATCATTGATGCTAGGTGCGACCGGCTGGATTTCTGGTTTAACCAACGCATTCCCAGAAGAGTCCGTCGCGATTTATAAACTGGCAAGCCAAGGTCGTTATGCTGAAGCGTTAGAAATCTACCGTTGGTTCTTACCGCTACTGCGTTTAGACACCATTCCTACGCTGGTTCAGTGCATTAAACTGGCCGAGCAAGTCTGCGGACGTGGATCTGAACAAGTTCGTGCGCCACGCCAACTTTTACAAGGTGAAGAGCGTCAACAAGTCATTCAAATGGTTGAACATGCGTTAGAAACCCGCTTAGACCTATCCAAATACAATCTGTAGTTGTGCTGTTTAGTAGAGCGTTAACTGACGCTCTACTCATTCGTAATATTCAAAAAATGAGAAGAGGGAAGTCATGAGCACGGAAAACAAGGACTATGTCAGCTTTCAACACGTTAAGAAAACCTACGATGGTACGAATTTGGTGGTGAAAGACTTCAACTTAGATATTGCTCCTGGAGAGTTCGTTACTATGTTGGGGCCGTCAGGATCGGGAAAGACTACTTGCTTAATGATGCTAGCGGGCTTTGAAACCGCGACCGGTGGAGACATTTATATCGATGGCGTTCCCGTTAATCATCTCGCGCCGCACAAGCGCGATATTGGTATGGTGTTTCAAAACTATGCGTTGTTTCCACATATGACTATTGCTGAGAATCTTGCGTTTCCTTTGAAGGTGCGAAAACTCGACAGTGACACGATTCAAAGCAAAGTTCAGAGTGTATTAGAAATGGTCGAGCTTGAGCATGTTGCGACTCGATACCCAAAGCAGTTATCAGGTGGTCAACAACAGCGTGTTGCGCTAGCGCGAGCATTAGTGTTTGAACCTAAACTCGTGTTGATGGATGAGCCGCTAGGCGCATTAGATAAGCAGCTGCGTGAGCAAATGCAGATGGAGATTAAACATTTGCATGAAAAGCTTGGCATCACCATTTTGTATGTGACGCACGATCAAGACGAAGCTCTCACTATGTCCGACCGTATTGCGGTTTTTAATCACGGCGAAGTGCAACAACTCGCGACACCAACCGAGCTTTATGAATCTCCGAGTAATACGTTTGTGGCGCAGTTTATCGGAGAAAACAACCAACTCTCAGGTTTAGTCAAAGAGTGGAACGGAAAGTATTGCCAAGTGCTCGTTGGGAAAGAGTTATTTACTGCGAAACCTGTCAGAGTATCTGAGCAAGGGCAGAGGACAACACTTTCCATTCGACCAGAAAAGATTGTTATTCAACCAGAGAAAGCGTCTTGTGAGAACCAAGTCTCAGGCGTCCTACGAGAATTGATTTATCACGGTGATCATTATCGTTTGGTCGTCGAAGTAGAGAGCGTTGGTCACTTCATCGTTAAAGTACCTAACGATAATCGTAAACACTTGCAGTTAACGCCTGGCTCAATTTGTCGTATTGGTTGGCAAAGTGACGATTGCCATGCTCTTGATGGGACACAAACTCAAAGTAGCGAGGTAGCAGCATGAGTCGAGAGCTAACCGCATTAGATTCTGTATTGGAAATCGAACGTCAAGTTCATCAACAAGAAACCAATCTGAAAGCGCAGTTGCAAAAGGCGGAGCGCCGAAAAAAGCTTCGCTCCATTATGCTCACAACGCCATTGGTGTGTTTTATTCTGCTTACGTTTGCTTTTCCTATCCTCGACATGCTTTATCGAAGCGTGGATAACCGAGAAATATCCCAGTCACTCCCACAAACTATTCAAGCCTTAGAAAGTTGGGATTATCAAGGTCAGCCTCATCAAGAAGTCATTGAGACATTCTCTGTTGAAGTACTTGCGCTTTATCAAAGCAAAGAGCTACCGAAAATAGCCAGCCGGATGAATATTGAAGTGTCTGGTATGCGCAGCTTATTGATGAAAACAGGTAGAAAGTTGTCTCGTTTGGCGTCGCTGCCTAGCTCGGTGACACAGTTGGCCAAGCTTGATAAGCGATGGACTAATCCTAAATATTGGGCGGCGTTTAAGAATCTTAGTGGCGCACTAACATTCAGTCATTATCTTGCTGCGCTAGACTTGCAAGTGAATGAGTTTGGAGACATTGAGCCCCAACCAGAAAAACGCCAAATATACGTCGACCTTTTCTTTAAAACTTTTTGGATGTCTATTTCAATCACCTTAATTTGTTTGGTGATGGCGTACCCCGTTGCTTACCTGCTTGCCAATTTACCTGATAAGCGCGCGAACTTACTTTTAATCATTGTACTGCTGCCATTTTGGACGTCATTATTAGTCAGAACCACGTCTTGGATTGTTCTGCTGCAAAACCAAGGGGTCATTAATGATCTCCTTATTTGGTCGGGTTTTACTTCCGAACGAATTCAGATGATTCACAATACCTTCGGAACGGTGGTGTCTATGGTTCACATTCTGTTGCCGTTTATGATCCTGCCTCTGTATAGCGTAATGAAAGGAATTAGCCCAACTTATTTCCGTGCAGCTCGTTCTCTAGGCGCGACGCCTTTCATTGCGTTCATGAAAGTTTATATGCCGCTTACGTTACCAGGGATAGGTGCGGGGGCCTTGCTCACTTTCATTCTTTCTATTGGTTTCTACATTACGCCCGCTTTGGTTGGTGGAAGAAGCGGACAGATGATATCCAATATGATTGCCTATCATATGCAGACATCACTGAACTGGGGGATGGCTGGCGCATTGGGTGGACTGCTTTTGTTCGTTGTACTGGTTCTGTTTTATATGTTCAACCGTGTGGTTGGCATTAACAACCTTAAGGTAGGGGGATAACCATGGCATTACCAAACTATGCATCAAAAGTAGAGCGAGTCGCTTACGCAGGTTACTTAGTTTTTTGTGGGTTGGTGCTGTTCTTTTTAATCGCTCCGATTCTGACCATCATCCCGTTATCGTTTAATGCAACGCCTTACTTTACTTTTACCGAGGGGATGCTAAACCTTGATTCGGCAGCGTATTCTACTCGCTGGTATCAAGAAATGTTTACTAGTGATCAGTGGCTGTTGGCGCTGAAAAACAGCACGTTCATTGCTTTTATGGCGACACTCGTTGCAACAGGGCTAGGAACTCTGGCGGCGTTGGGTTTAGCCAGTAGTAATTTGCCTTTTCGCAATACGATTATGGCGCTGTTGATCTCACCTATGATCGTACCAGTCATTATCTCTGCTGCTGCGATGTACTTTTTCTACACACGTCTTGGCTTATCACAAACTTATCTAGGCGTCATTTTGGCACACGCTGCGTTAGGTACGCCTTTTGTCGTCATTACCGTTACTGCGACGTTAAGCGGCTTTGACCATAGCTTGGTAAAAGCGGCGGCTAGCTTAGGAGCAAACCCTGTTTATACTTTCAGACACATTACCTTTCCGCTGATTCGTCCGGGGATGATTTCTGGCGGCTTGTTTGCCTTTGGCACATCGTTCGACGAGGTTGTGGTGGCGTTATTCCTGACTGGGGCAGAACAAAAAACCGTTCCGAGGCAGATGTGGTCAGGAATTCGAGAGCAAATTAGTCCGACCATATTGGCGGTCGCTACGTTGCTGATTTTTATGTCGGTGTGTTTGCTCGTGACTTTAGAAGTTCTACGTAGGCGTAATGTACGCATTCGAGGCATTCAAGAATGACCAGACTTTTTCTTTGTTGGTCACTTTGCACTTTTGTTTAGGGGGCACCTCAATTTTTGATCAAATGCGCCTCATTGTAGGCGCTTTTCTTTTGTGTTTGTCGTCATCGATGACTGACATATCACTCTTGTAGCTTAATGCCAGCTTGCTCGAAACGTGCCAAAGGCGACTTGTTCGATTGCTGATACCAACTAGCTGGCATGTTTGATTTAAGTTGCGCTTTTTCTTCCTTGCTAATCACAACATAGTGCAAAAACGTATTAAGTGTGGTTACCATCACGTCAAACGTCATTTCCCCATCTTTGCTGATGGTTTTCAATAACCCAACGACGGTTTCCTCAGGGACTAACGATTCAACCACCGCCTTTTTTCGCTCTTTTATTGATGTTGAAGCGGGCAGGTTTGCACGTGCCGTCTCCCAGCAAACTTTGTTGGTTTTACTGACAAGGTTGTGCTTGTAGCAGTAGTAACTGAATAAAAAGCGTGGCAGGTTTTGCCAGCGTTCGGTTTGGACTTCTAACCAAAGGTGTTGTAGCTCGATATCAGCGTCGGTCATAGGAGTTGTTTAGCAAAAAGAAAAGAACCATTTTATAGCTTTTGTGAGGAGCAATAAAAGATATTTGAATGGAAAGATAAACAACTAGTTGATCAATATTACTAAAGCAAATCGATTTCTGGCAAGCTCGTTCAACGGCAAATCGAGTACCAAAAACTGATACCGCCACATCCAGTTGTTAACAAAATGTTTCTTCTTGTCTTGCGAGTAGATTATATGGAGATGCTCTTGCAGTAATAAGGGCAGTGGCGATGCAAAAGACGTAATGCATCTAAGGAAAACTCAATATAGAAGAAATTAGATGGAACTGAAGATTTTGAGTGTCGCGATTGCGACAACATTAACCAGCACTGGCGTATTTGCGTTAAGCGAGCCAGTTTCTCAAGTTACAGAGCAACATGCACATTCGGCTCATACACACGGTGTTGAATCCAATCGAGTTGAATACCAACCAACCGCAACTCTCCCAATTCAGCCCTCTAAGGTAACTCGAGTACAGTCACTTGAAAGCCTTGATGAGTCGAGCACTGCTTGTGATTTGGAGGCATTGATTACCGAAAGTAGTAACCAATTGATCAGCGAAATTTTAAGTCAGGGCGCGACGTGTGTGAACCAGTTATTCTCTGCTGAAAGTCGGATTCAAGAGTCGGTATTTAGCTCCGATCATATGTACAACATCGCTAAGCACACTACGACGTTGGCGAAGGGGTATACGGGTGGCGGGAGCGATGAACTAGAAACGTTGTTCTTATACTTACGCGCGGGTTATTACGCCGAGTTTTACAATGACAACATCTCATTTATTGAATGGGTCACCCCAGCGGTGAAAGAATCAGTGGATGCGTTTGTTAACAACGCAAGCTTCTACGAGAACAGCGACCGTCACGGCAAAGTGCTTAGTGAGGTCATCATCACTATGGATAGTGCGGGCTTGCAGCACGCGTACTTACCGCAAGTGACCCAGTGGCTTACTCGTTGGAATGATCAATACGCCCAGCACTGGTATATGCGCAATGCGGTTAACGGTGTTTTCACTATTTTGTTTGGTGGGCAGTGGAACGAGCAATTTGTGCAAGTAATTGGTAACCAAACAGACCTTGCCAAAGCTTTAGGCGATTTTGCTCTAAGGGCGTCATCAATCGGTGCTGAAGATGAGTTTATGGCCGCGAATGCGGGGCGAGAGCTCGGGCGTCTGACCAAGTATACGGGTAACGCGAGTTCTGTTGTGAAGAGTCAGCTGAGTCGAATCTTTGAACAGTATGAAATGTATGGTCGGGGTGACGCGGTTTGGCTTGCGGCGGCGGACACCGCCTCATATTACGCAGATTGTAGTGAGTTCGGAATTTGTAATTTCGAAACTGAGCTAAAAGGCTTGGTGCTATCGCAAACTTATACTTGTAGCCCGACAATCCGAATTTTGTCTCAGAATATGACGCAAGAGCAACACGCGGCCGCATGTTCTAAAATGGGCTACGAAGAGGGTTACTTTCATCAGTCATTAGAAACTGGTGAACAGCCAGTAAAAGATGACCACAATACTCAGCTCCAAGTTAATATCTTCGATTCAAGCACCGATTATGGTAAGTACGCAGGGCCAATTTTCGATATTAGTACTGACAATGGCGGTATGTACTTGGAGGGTGATCCTTCCCAGCCGGGGAATATTCCCAACTTTATTGCTTATGAAGCCTCTTATGCGAACGCGGATCACTTTGTCTGGAACGTAGAGCACGAATACGTGCATTACTTAGATGGTCGATTTGATCTCTATGGAGGGTTTAGTCATCCAACTGAAAAAATAGTGTGGTGGAGTGAAGGCATTGCAGAGTATGTCGCTCAAGAAAATGACAACCAAGCAGCACTTGAGACGATTCTAGACGGTTCGACATATACCTTAAGTGAGATTTTCGAGACTACTTATGATGGGTTTGATGTCGATCGAATTTATCGTTGGGGGTACTTAGCTGTACGTTTTATGTTTGAAAATCATAAAGATGACGTAAACCAAATGCTGGTGGAAACACGCCAAGGGAATTGGAGCAATTACAAGGCCACGATCACCCAATGGGCGAATTTGTATCAAAGTGAGTTTGAGCAGTGGCAGCAAGCCCTTGTCTCAAATGGTGCACCTAATGCAGTCATAACCGCAAACAGTAAGGGGAAAGTCGGTGAAAGCATTACATTTAGCAGTGAAAACAGTACAGACCCAAACGGGAAGATCGTCAGCGTCTTATGGGACTTCGGTGATGGCTCGACAAGTACACAAACCAAGCCGACGCACCAATATGGGAGTGAAGGGGAGTATTCGGTCAGTCTAAGTGTTACAGACAGTGAAGGCTTGACGGCAACCGCCACTCATAGTGTTTTTATCTCAACGTTGGGCGGTAATGACACATTGCCACAAGACTGCGCGGTGCAAAGTAAAGTAAGCGGTGGGCGCTTAACAGCAGGAAAACCAGTTTGCTTGGCAAATCAACAAACCATTTGGCTGAGCGTACCAGCGGTGAATGAGAGCTCAAACCTAGCGATAACGACGGGGAATGGTACGGGCAACCTAAAGCTTGAATACAGTAACTCTGGTTGGCCGGATGATACTAATCTTCACGGATGGTCAGATAATATCGGTAATGGAGAGTGTATTACGTTGTCAAATCAGAGTAACTACTGGGGCTACGTTAAAGTCTCTGGTGACTTTGAGAATGCCGCCATCGTCGTTGATTTTGATGTTCAGAAGTGTCGTCAGTAGGGCAATTTAACTACGTCATTTAAACTAAGTGGAGCGCCTCGCTAACATCGCGGGGCGTTTTTGTTTTTCACGCCGTTATCTCTATAAAAAAAACCAGCCCGAAGGCTGGCAAACAAGGAGTTTGAGATGAAAATGAAAACGTTATAAAACTGGCTTATATCCTATTTCTCAATAAGTTGGGTTGTGCTTTGCAGCCAGTTTTTATCTTGCGTATCAAGAAAAGGGCTAAGCGCCTGATAGACACGTGAATGGTAATGATTAAGCCAGTCTAGCTCTGCTTGATCTAGCATTGATAAATCAAGGGCGTTGGTCGCAATTGGAGCAAGAGTGATGGTCTCAAAACCGTAGAACGTGCCGAACTCATTTTGTTCTACTTCTACAACTTTAAGAATGTTCTCTATTCTTACCCCGTACTCACCTTCGCGATAAACGCCTGGTTCATTAGTAATGACCATACCCGGTTTTAGCTCAACCTCGTGGTGGCTTTGCGAGAAATTTTGTGGGCTTTCGTGAACATTCAAGCAAATGCCTACGCCGTGTCCAGTGCCGCACTTGTAATCAATACCATGTTGCCATAAGACGCCACGCGCCATGATATCAAGATTGGCACCCGTAGAGCCTTTCATGAATCGAGTCTGAGTCAGTCGGATGACCGCTTTGAGCACCAAGGTATAATCTTTGCGTTGCTTAATGGTCGGTGACCCGAAGTGGAAAGTACGGGTGATGTCTGTTGTCCCGCCAAGGTATTGGCCACCAGAATCTACGAGAAAGAAGTTGCTTTCATTGACTGCCGCATTGCTTTCTTCATCGGCGGCATAATGCATTTTTGCCCCGTGAGCTGCGAAGCCTGCGATAGTGCGGAAACTGTCACTCACATAATGTCGGGTTTGACGGCGATAGTGATTCAGTTGTGCCTCAGCAGACAATTCTGTAACGAGTCCGCTTGGAACTTGCTCTTCGAGCCAGTTCATAAACCTTACTATTGCCACACCATCGTCTGTTAATGCCTGTTCTAGGCTAGTTAGCTCGGTCGCATTTTTTATGGCCTTCATTGCCGTTACAGGGCAAGCCATTGGCTTTAGATTCACATTCCGTTCAATCGAACTTACCAATAAGCTGTCTGTGTGGGTCGGGCTAAAAGCGAGCGATAATCCCTCACATTGCTGATTTAAATACTGGCTTACGTAGTTGTAATGGCGAATGTGTACACTCTGCTCGGTCAGCGCTCTTTCAACGTCTTGAGGCAGTTTGGCTTTATCAATAAACAGTGTCGCAAGTGATTGCTCTACGATTAGATACGCTTCAGAAACTGGGCAATAATTCGTATCACCACCTCGAATATTCATTGTCCACATGACATCATCTAGCGTTGACACTAATAAGCTATCTACTTGGTTCTCGGTTAACCAAGAACGGATTCTCGCTAACTTATTTTCTGTGTCAACGCCAGCAAAAGCGGTGGGGTGCTCGAATACGGGTGCACTTGGGCGAGGTGGTCTTTCAAGCCAAATCGGTGCGAGTAAATCCAGGTCGAGAATGATCTTAATGTTTTTCGCTTCAAAGGCTTGTTTGAGGCCTTGATAAAAAGCGTAACTGATGGCGCGCCCGTCAACTGCGACAATACTGCTTTCTGGGAGCGTGGTAGCCAGCCATTTGGCAATTGTCGGCGTTTCTGGTTGTTTGGCTTTAAACAGTTCAAGTCCTGTGCCGTGTAACTGTTCTTCAGCTTGAATATAGTAACGACCATCAGTCCAAAGGCCACCTCCTTGTTGGGTAATGACGACATCGCCTGCTGAGCCGGTAAAACCTGAAATCCAGCTTCGCGCTAACCAATGATCCGCTGAGTATTCGCTGTTATGCGGGTCATTGTTGGTCACGATATATGCAGACACGTTGTGAAAGGACATTGCCTCACGCAATAACGTAAGGCGTTGGTTTACTGAGTTAGTATTGTTCATTAAATGGTTCCTAAAGTCATATTTGAGCAATAGATATGATGCTGCTCCGAGCCTGTTTTTATTGGGTTCTGTTGCTCGCATACTTCTGTGGCTTCTGGGCATCGAGTACGAAAAACGCAACCGCTCGGTGGGTTAAGTGGAGAAGGAAGATCGCCGGGCAATAGTTGTATTTCACGGTCACGTGCTAATTGCGGATTAGCTATCGGGACAGCGGATAACAGTGCTTTGGTGTAGGGGTGTTGTGCATCATCAAATACTTTATCGTAACGTCCTACTTCCATAGGTTTACCAAGATACATCACCATAACGCGGTCGCTGATGTGGCGCACCACGCTTAAGTCGTGCGCAATCATTACCAGTGTTAACCCCATTTCTTGTTTAAGAGCGTCTAGAAGATTGATGACCTGAGCTTGTATGGAGACATCTAGCGCACTAACGGGTTCATCACACACGACCAAATCTGGATTGAGAATTAATGCTCTGGCAATGCCCACACGCTGGCATTGACCTCCGGAAAATTCATGTGGATAGCGGTTTCGCTGGCTCGCCAAGAGACCCACTTTATCCATCATAGCGATGACTCGCTTTTCTACCTCTGCCCGTTTAAGTTGCGGCTCGTGGGTGAGCAGTGGTTCGGCGATGCATTCTGAGATGGTTAATCTCGGATTCAAACAAGCGGATGGGTCTTGAAACACCATCTGAAATTCTCTGCGTCGAGAGGAAAGCTCTTTTTTACTAAACCCGAGCATGTCTTGACCTTTCCAAGTCAACTCGCCATGTGTAGGTTCAATTAAGCGAAGTAAGGCGCGTGCAAGCGTTGATTTTCCGCAGCCTGATTCCCCCACAATGCCAAGTGTTTCGCCTCGATAAACATCTAAGTCGATACCATTGACCGCTTTCACGATTTTACGTCGACTTGGAATAAGGTGACGCGACACAGGAAAGTGGACGTTTAAATCACGAGCAGACATGAGGACTTCTTTTTTATTCATAACGCCTCCTTAAGCTTTTATTTGAATAGGAGTGATAACACTGGGTGCGTTAACGTGACAGGCAATGGACTGGCTCGTGTTTAATGGAGAAAACCGTGGGGTTTCGTATTGGCAACGCGTCTCTCGATGCTCGCACCGCTCTCTAAACGGACACCCTTGATGGTTAATCAACGCACTTGGTGGGTTACCTGGGATGGTTGGTAAACGTGGCATATCTTCAGTGATAGAAGGAATAGCCTTTAGCAGGCCTTGAGTATAGGGGTGAGCAGGTTGAGCGAACAATGTCTCGGTATCTGATTGCTCCATTTTTTGACCACCATACATGACCAATACGCGATCACACATCTCGGCGACGACGCCCATGTCGTGAGTGATCAGTAAAATTGCGGTGTTGAACTCTTGTTGTAAGTCTCGTAATAGCGTCAAAATTTGAGCCTGAACGGTTACATCTAACGCGGTGGTTGGTTCGTCTGCAATTAACAACTCAGGCTTACACAACAACGCCATCGCTATCATGATTCGCTGACGCATTCCGCCAGATAGCTCGTGAGGGTATTGATTCATCCGAGTGTCGGGAGAGGGAATACGCACCGCATCCAACATGTGAATCGATTCAACTTTTGCTTGTTTTCGGCTCATTCCTTTATGAATCATGAGAACTTCACAAAGCTGCTTGCCAATTTTCATGAATGGATTAAGTGACGTCATCGGATCTTGAAAGATCATTCCGATTTTCTCTGCACGGATGCGGTTGAGCTGCTTTTTCGACATCGCGAGTAAATCATCACCGTGGAACATCGCGCTGCCAGACACGGCGCCGTTATCCGCGGTTAACCCCATTAACGCGAAGACAGACTGGCTTTTTCCCGAGCCTGACTCTCCAACAATCCCAAGAGTTTCGCCTGCTTTAATCGAGTAGGAGAGATTACTGACCGCTTGCACTTGCCCATCTGGCGTATCGAAGCGCACGTTCATGTTTTCAATAGATAGCATGGTTTGTCCTTATCGGTCTTTCGGGTCAAGAGCATCACGCAAGCCATCGCCGATGAAGTTAAAACAAAAGAGGGTGGCAACTAAAAACAGAGAGGGAAAAAGCAGCATCCACAATGCAACGTCAATCGTTTTTGCGCCTTCGGAGATTAGGATTCCCCAGCTTGTATCCGGTGGTTGAACACCAAGCCCTAAGAAGCTTAAAAACGATTCGAACATAATGAATCCAGGCACCATTAAGGAGGAATAAACCATCACGATACCAAGCACATTAGGCAGAACATGGCGTCGGACAATTGTCAATTTAGAAACCCCAATAGAGTGTGCGGCTTCGATGAATTCTCGCTTTTTGAGACCGAAGGTGACACCACGTACAACACGGGCAATGCCTAACCAAGATACCATTCCGATCACAATAAAGATCAGATAGATGTTGTTGCCAAAAAGGGTAACAAACAGGATAACCATAAACATAAATGGCACCGAATCGAGCACCTCAATAATGCGCATCATTACGCTATCGACAACGCCGCCAAGATAGCCGGAAATACTTCCCCAAATCGTACCAATAACAACGGCGACTAAGGCACCAACAAAACCTACCAAAATAGAAAGCCTGCCGCCTTGCATCGTGCGAGCAAAGACATCTTGCCCGAGGTCATCAGTACCAAAGTAATGGCCACTGCTCAGTGAAGGTTTCCCTAGCTCGTATGGATCGATGAGCACTTCCCAGTCAATTTCATCATGGCCAAAAGCGGCAAGAGAGGGGCCGAAGGTAATGCATAAGGTAATGAACGCCAAAACATACACTGATGTCATCGCGGCTCTGTTTTTACGAAATCGAGTCCATGCATCCTGCCAAAGACTGCGACCTTCGACGGCTTCAATATTGTCGACGACTTGATCTTGAAGAGCTTGTGTATCCAGTTTTTTGATCGTTAACATGCCGGACTCCTAAACGCGTATACGAGGGTCGATAATCGTATATAGCAAGTCGACCACAAGGTTAAAGAAGATAGTGAGTGAAGCGACAATCAGAGTAATGCCCATTACTAGGCCGTAGTCGCGGTTGAGAGCCCCAGACACAAAGTGTTGTCCCATGCCACCTGTACCAAAGAAAATGTCGATAATCACCGAGCCTGTCACGACAGACACAAACGCAGGGCCGAGCATTGCAACGACGGGAATCAAGGATGGTCGCAAAGCGTGATGGAATAAAATGTAGGTTGTGGACAAACCTTTGGCCTTTGCCGTTCGAATGTATGGCTGGTTGAGCGTTTCAATCATTGCGCCACGCATGACGCGTGCAATACTCGCAATGGAACCAATCGCCAGGCTGAGCACGGGAAGAACAAGAAAAGCCAGCTTTCCTCCTTCCCAACCACCAGCAGGGAACCAGCCGAGCTGAATAGCGAAGATCATGACTAAAACTGGAGCAAGCACGAAAGCCGGAACCACAACTCCAGTCATCGAAAGTGTCATCAGGCCGTAATCTAGGCGGCTATTTCGGTTCAATGCCGCAATGGTGCCAAGTAACATGCCAAGTGGAACGGAGATACAAAAAGAGAGTACGCCTAATACTGCTGAAACTGGCCATGATTGTGCGACGAGCTGTGTAACACTGAAGTCTTGATAAACGAAGCTCGGACCGAGATCTCCTTGTATGAAATTACCAATGTAAATCCAAAACTGAGTAAGGAAGGGCTGGTCCAAATGGAATTTTGCTTCGATATTCGCACGTACCACTTCTGGCATAGGCCGTTCCATATCAAATGGTCCCCCTGGTGCAATGTGCATCAGCCAAAATGATACGAGTGCGATGAATAGAAGCGTGGGGATAGCGATAGCTAATCGCTTAACAATGTACCAAATCATGATCCATCATCCTTTGGTCATCCGAAATCACTTCGAACGGTTATGAATAAAAAATGGTCTGAGCTCAGGTTGCCTTCTCCACCGAGAGATATGAGGAACGACAAGTAAACATTGAACTTGCGGACTCAGACCGAAAACATGCTTTTAGTGGGCTTTTACATAGACATTCTTGCGGTAGTACGACGACTCAGGGTTTGTCAGTTCGTAGCCGCCCACGTAAGGCTTGATGAGGTATTGATCGTTACCCGGACGATAAATAGGAATAATGGCCATGTCTTCAATCAGCATGCTTTCTGCTTGTAGATACAGTTCTGATGGGTTGCTCATGGTCTTTGAGCGAGCCATTAACTCGTCGTATTGCGGGTTGTTGTAACGAGAATCGTTGTACTCGCCATTAGAAACAAAGATATCTAACCATGTAGAGGCTTCATTGTAGTCGGCCGTCCAGCCGCCGCGAGTAATGTCGGTCGGCTCTTTAAGTGCGTAGAACACTTTCGGTTCTAGCTGTTTTATTGTGACTTGCGCACCCAAACGGCTTTTCCACATACCTGACATGGTCGTTGCCATTTTTACGTCCATCGAGAAAGTTGGTACGGTAAACGTCAACTTAAGCGGATTGCTTTTATCGTATCCAGCTTCTGACAGTAATTGCTGCGCTTTTTCGATACGTTTATGACGGTTCCAAGTTGCGAACTCAGGAGTGTGAGATTTAAAACCATCTGTTTGAGGTGGCACAAGGGTATACATTGGAACCCCACCGTTTCTCAAGATAGCACCCGTTAACAGTTGACGGTC
The DNA here is from genome assembly GCF_012275705.1 of Vibrio chemaguriensis. Classification (NCBI taxonomy): domain Bacteria; kingdom Pseudomonadati; phylum Pseudomonadota; class Gammaproteobacteria; order Vibrionales; family Vibrionaceae; genus Vibrio; species Vibrio chemaguriensis. The sequence goes on along the minus strand of NZ_SHOE01000002.1, from coordinate 282,526 downwards.
AATGGCATATGAGAGGGCTTTACGGACCCGCACGTCTTTTGTTGGTCCTTGTTGAGTGTTGAGGTAATAGAATGTGGAGCCAAGAGACGCACTGGTGCTTGCCACTTCTTGTGGGCGTTGTTGAATTAACTTTTTCTTCTGAGCGGCAGGAATGGAAACCGCTTGGTCTATCTCACCGGCTAGGTAGCGGTTTAGCACTACGTTTGCATCACCAATTGGTAGCCAGGTGACTTTTTCCAGCACTACATTGCTTGCGTCCCAGTAATGTGGGTTTTTAACCATCACCATTTTTTCGTTAACTTTCCATTCAGAGACAGTAAACGCACCATTTGTAACGATATGCTCAGGCTGGGTCCAGCGGTTGCCATGTTTTTCTACGGTCGCTTTATGAACGGGTGCAAGCACGGGATGACTTAATAGTTTCGTAAAGAAGGGAATAGGCGCTTCGAGTGTTACCTGGAACGTTTTTTCATCCAGCGCCTTCACGCCCAAGGACTCAGGATCGGATTCGCCCTTCATAATGGCTTGCGAGTTTTCGATATTTGGAATGGCGGCAAACCAAGCGTACGGTGAAGCAGTGCTTGGATTCAGTAAGCGTTGCCAGCTGTAGACAAAATCTTGTGCAGTGACCGTTTCGCCATTTGACCATTTTGCATCACGTAAGTGGAAGGTATAAACCGTATTGTTGTCATTGACTGACCAAGACTCAGCAACACCAGGAATGGTTTTACCTTGCTTATCTTGAATTACCAGGCCTTCAAATAGGTCTCGACCGAGATTAAAAGCGGGCTCTGCGGCTTGCTTGGCTGGGTCAATAGAAGTAACTTCAGCCCCATTGTTTAGCGTAATTTCTTGTGTCTCATCGAGGGTCACACCTGCGGGATACGGCGCGGCATAGCTTGATGTTGCCAGTATTGGGCTCATCATCGATGCTAACAGAAGCAACTTAGGTAATTTCATCCTTGTCTCACACTTTTCATCCTGAAAGATGCTAGAAATGTATATTGTATAAATTGTCCACACAATCGAGTTTTAACAATGTTGTAACAGGGTGCCAAATGTTGGGCTATTTGGTCTCAAAAAGTGAGCTGGGGGATTGATATGGAGCCGGCACTAAGTCCGCATTACGGGGTAGGCTTTGTTTCGCGCAAATAAAAAATCCCCTTCAAGCACGCGCTAAAAGGGGAGGGTAGGTCGTCTGCTCTTCAAAAGGTACGACGTTAACTGACTAGGAAATGTTTTACGAACTCAGTGATTTTGACAATATCACTTACCGCGATAAACTCTTCTGTCGTGTGTACTTTTGCCATGCCAGTTGAAAGATTGACCGTTGTGAGACCTTTCTTGTTAAAATTGTTAGCATCGCTACCGCCGCCAGTGCCTTTTGTGAAAGCCTCAATTCCCAACTCTGCAAACGCTGCTTGTATAGCGTTTACGTGTGGGTGGTTTTCTTCAATAACAAAAGCGTCGTAGGCTCGGCTAGATTCAATTTCGACTTCTGCACCGTGTTTTTCACAGACAGACTCTAATGTTGAGATCATATGATTGACCTGAGCATCTAGTTTATCGCCATTCAGGGAGCGTGCTTCCGCCACGATTCTTAATTCAGGCATAACAATGTTTGTGGCCTGACCGCCGTTAACCATACCGATGTTGGCTGTCGTTTCTTCGTCGATGCGAAGCAGCTTCATTTGGTTGATGGCATCTGCCGCCACCATGATAGCACTGATGCCTTCTTCTGGCGCAAGCCCTGCATGTGCTGGTCGACCTTTGATTGTTGCCACGATTTTTTGCTGGCCTGGGGCTGCGGTCACAATAGTGCCAATAGGACCACCCGTATCTAACACGATTGCTTCCGTTGAAGTGACGTGTGACATATCGAAGTATTGTGAACCGAATAAACCGCCTTCTTCATACACGGTGAAAGCAAGCTCTAACGTTTTGTGCTCAAGGTTTTCCGCTTGAATACAACGAACGGCTTCCATGATGGCAGCAATACCAGATTTATCATCGCCACCAAGAATCGTATTGCCTTCTGAACGGATAACGCCGTCTTCGATGATTGGCTCAATGCCAATACCTGGAGTGACCGTATCCATATGACAGCTCATTAGGATAGAGCCGTCTTTTTTGCCGTCTAAACGGGCGTACACGTTAAAACCGTTAGAAATATGCTCAGGCACTGGAAGCTTGTGCACGGTAAAGCCTAGCTCGCCTAGCTGTTCTGCCAGTGTTTCTGCAATTTGTTTTTCGTTTTTTGATTCGCTGTCGATACGTACTAGTTGGCAAAAGTGTTCAACTAGGCGTTCTTGATTGATGTGTGTCATTAGATGTCTCTTTTTCTGATCGAGCGTGAAGCACTGTGGCTAGGGCTCGATAGGGAACAGAGCACCACTTATGGCACAGTTACTTTTGAATAAAACTGAGGTGAATCAATAAAGGAGTATCCATGACACGATTCTGACCGATGAGCCTTTCGAACTGTATGAAGCGTCACGAAACATTACTTTTGATGTTTTGCAGGATCAAATGAATAAATCGGATAGAGATAGGGTGCAATAGACTTTCCATCCCCTTTTACTTTTTGAGCTACGTTGCCAAGATAAAATGCCAAAGTAACAACTTGTTTACATTTTGTGTGTTGGCGTAAAGCCGAAAATATCAATCTAATATATTGAAAATAAGCAGTTTGTTTGATGTTTACGAAAGTGGGTTCGATGTGCCTACTGTGTGTAACATATATTTTACAATTGTGCGTAAAAATCGCCAAGGTAAAGATTTCTCCCCACGTATTCCAATTTCTCAAGACCTGCGCCAAGTTAGAAAAATAAGTCCAAACAAAAGCTACTGAGACAAGGAGAAAGTCATGGTTGATGCATATAACCCACTAGGAACAGACGGATTTGAGTTTGTTGAATATACCGCTGCTGACAACAAAGGCATTCAACAGCTTAAAGATCTGTTTATATCGTTAGGTTTTGCGGAAATTGCAAAGCATCGCTCAAAAGAAGCGTGGTTATATCGACAAGGTGACATTAGCTTTATTGTGAATGCGCAGCCGCATAGCCAAGCTGAGGGATTCGCCAAAGTCCACGGTCCGTCGGTTTGTGGCATGGCATTTCGAGTGAAAGACGCGACCGTTGCTCTGGCGCATGCGTTAGAGAATGGCGGTAAAGAATATAAAACGGAAATTGGGCCGATGGAGCTAAGCATTCCTGCTATTTATGGCATCGGTGAAAGCTTGCTTTATTTTGTCGATCGTTATGGAAAGCAGAGTATTTATGATGTCGATTTTCGTTTTTATGATGATGCTGATGAGCGTTTATCAAAAGCGAATGTTGGTCTTTACGAAATCGACCACTTAACGCACAACGTTAAGCAAGGCAACATGGATGTCTGGTCTGGTTTCTATGAGCGCATTGGTAACTTCCGCGAAATTCGTTATTTCGATATCGAAGGTAAGCTGACTGGTCTTGTCAGCCGTGCGATGACCGCACCTTGCGGCAAAATCCGAATTCCTATCAATGAGTCGTCAGATGATAAATCACAGATTGAAGAGTTTATCCGTGAATACAATGGCGAAGGTATTCAACACATCGCATTGACCACTGACGACATCTACGAAACGGTCAAAACCTTGCGTGAGCGAGGCATGGACTTTATGCCAACGCCAGATACTTATTACGAGAAAGTCGATCAGCGTGTTGAAGGCCACGGTGAAGATGTAAGCAAGCTTCGTGATTTACAGATTCTTATTGATGGCGCGCCAACGAAAGATGGCATCTTGCTACAAATCTTTACTCAAACCGTTATCGGCCCTGTGTTCTTCGAAATCATCCAACGTAAAGGCAATGAAGGCTTTGGCGAGGGTAACTTCAAAGCGTTGTTTGAATCGATAGAAGAAGACCAAATTCGCCGAGGAGTATTGAGCGATGCATAAATGGATCACATTCCCTCACCGGGAGGGAGTGTGCTCTAAACAAGCGCATGCTGACTTCCCGGAAGAGGCAATTTATGAACGTGAGGCAGGTCGAAGTGGCTTCTTCGGCCCCGCAACACATTTTCATCATCAACATGCCCCAACGGGATGGTCTGAGTGGGAGGGCGATCTACGTCCACGAGCGTTCGATTTTAATCTAGTCGAGAAAGCCAGCCATATTACCCCTTGGGCAGTCCCACATCTATTACACAACGCGAATTGTAAAGTTCGTGTCTGGCGTATGGATGAAAAAATGGACTTCTTGGTGAGAAACGCTGATGGCGACGAACTGCTATTCATCCACCAAGGTACGGCAGATCTGTATTGTGATTATGGTCATTTGAAAGTGAGCGAAGGGGATTATGTCATGATCCCACGCTCAACGAGCTGGCGTTTAGAACCAAGCGAGCCGATGTTCATTCTGATGATCGAAAACACCGATGCGGCCTATACATTGCCTGAAAAAGGCATGGTTGGAAACCACGCGGTGTTTGATCCGGCGGTTTTAGAAACGCCGTCGATCAACGATCAGTTCCGTGCTCAATATTCTGAGAATCAAACACAGGTTCAGGTGAAACGCCACGATAAAGTCAGTGTTATCACTTACCCATTCAACCCGTTGGATGCGATTGGCTGGCATGGTGATTTGGCGGTGGTAAAAGTGAATTGGCGTGATATTCGTCCACTTATGTCACATCGTTACCACTTACCACCTTCTGCACATACTACATTTGTAGGAGCAGGATTTGTGGTGTGTACCTTCGTTCCTCGTCCAATTGAAAGTGATCCTGGAGCGCTCAAGGTACCGTTCTATCACAACAATGACGATTATGACGAAGTCTTGTTCTACCATGCAGGTGATTTCTTCAGCCGTGACAACATTGAAGCAGGCATGGTGACATTCCATCCAGCAGGCTTTACACATGGCCCTCACCCGAAAGCTTTCAAAGCAGGGCGAGAGCATAAGAAGACTTTTACCGACGAAGTCGCGGTGATGATAGATACGCGTCACGCACTTCAGTTTTCGGATGAGCTGGAAAAAGTAGAAAACAAAGAATACGTCTATAGCTGGCAAGAGAAGTAAGAGGCAAGGATGAAATTAGCAACCAAGAAAAATGGCACTCGTGACGGTTTGTTGATGGTCGTGAGCAAAGACTTAACGCGCTGCGTACCTGCGACAGAAATATTCCACCCAATGAATTTGGCACCGACGATGCAGGTGGCACTTGATAACTGGGATGCGCTAGCACCGCAACTGGAAGAGCTATACGTTGCACTGAATAATGGCACAGTCGCAGGGTATGAAGAGTTTGAAGCGCACTACTGTGAGTCGCCGCTTCCTCGCGCTTATCAGTGGGCTGATGGCAGTGCTTACGTAAACCACGTTGAGTTGGTTCGAAAAGCTCGCGGCGCTGAAATGCCAGAGAGTTTTTGGACGGATCCGCTGATGTACCAAGGAGGCTCTGATGCCTTTATTGGTCCTTGTGACAACATCGAGTTTGCGAGTGATGAATGGGGTATTGATTTCGAAGGCGAAGTTGCTGTGGTAACTGGTGACGTACCAATGGGCGCAAGTGTTGCAGAGGCTCAGGAGTCGATTCGTTTGATCATGCTGGTGAATGATGTCTCACTGCGTGGGCTAATTCCCGCAGAATTAGCTAAAGGGTTTGGTTTTTTCCAATCTAAACCTTCTTCTGCGTTTTCTCCTGTGGCAGTAACACCTGACGAACTAGGCGATGCGTGGTACGAAAACAAAGTGCATTTACCATTGGTCTCGACCTACAACCACAAGCCGTTTGGTCGCCCGAATGCAGGTATCGATATGACGTTTGATTTCGCAGACTTAATTGTTCACGCGACTAAAACGCGCCCGCTATCTGCTGGGGCGATTATAGGCTCAGGTACGGTATCCAACAAGCAGGGAACGGAACATGGCACTTCTATTGAAGAAGGTGGCGTTGGCTATTCATGTATCGCGGAAGTTCGCATGATTGAAACCATTCGTGATGGTAAACCGTCGACTAACTTCATGTCGTTTGGCGACTCAATCAAACTGGAAATGTTTGATGCGGATGGCAACAACATCTTTGGCTCGATTGACCAACAAGTTAGCCAATATCTCAAGCATTAAGAGCGCCAGTTGGGAGATGATATGAGCGATGGCATGATTTTATACGGATACTGGCGATCATCGGCGGCGTATCGTGTGCGTATTTGTTTGAATCTTAAAGAGTTATCGTATGATTCAAAATCGGTACACTTGGTGCGCAATGGTGGCGAACAACACAGTGACGAGTACCATGAGTTAAACGCTTCTGAACTGGTTCCTGTGCTGGTGGATGGGGAGGTTCAGTTAACCCAGTCACTGACCATCATTCAATACTTAGAAGAACACTATCCGGATGTCACTGTGATCCCCGAGCAAACGCCGCTTCGATACCAAGCGCTAGCTTTGGCTCAGGATATTGCAATGGAGATTCATCCCCTGAATAACTTAAGAGTTCTACAGTATTTAGAGGGGGAGTTAGCTTGCGAGCCAGAGCGCAAAGTCGCTTGGATTCATCACTGGATCCACAAAGGTTTTACGGCATTAGAAGAGAAACTTCAGAAGCATCGTAAACTAAATGGTGATTGTAAGTTTAGCCTGACAAGCTCGCCATCTATTGTCGATATTTGTCTGGTACCACAATTTTATAACGCACAACGCTTTGGTGTAGATACTTCTCTTTACCCAACCATTAACGCTGTTGTGCAAGCATGTAATCAATTGCCTGCTTTTATTGATGCGATGCCAGAGAATCAGCCAGACGCTAATAGTTGATTCTTAGCATCATAATGTACTAACAAAATTTAAACGAGCCAATCAGAGTGTGTGATTGGCTCTTTTTTATTGGGGAGCAAAATTTTCTGTTTCTCGCTATCGTCGTGGCTCCTCAAAATTGCGAGGTTTTGTTGCTCTGCATAGCATTTCCATTTACGCTTTGAGCAACGAGTTGTTTTGGATGCACTTTATTTATGACCAACATTTTTATCATTGTTGTTCTTCTGGTTTTATTCTTCTTTGTTATTCAAAAGTACGTGATTAAGCACGACGACACGCGTGATTATCCTTATCGCTCGAAAGGACCGTTACTCAGGGGGCAAGAGAGCGCATTCTATAATGCGTTGAGGGCAGCGGTAGGTGAACATGCGGTGGTATTCGCGAAAGTAAACATGTCCAGTTTGGTTACGCCAAAAGAAATCAAAAATAAGAAGCAGTTTTTTGTCGCGAACAATCGCATATCTCGAAGTTATTTTGATTACGTTATTTGTGATCCTAGGACGCTAGAGCCGCGTGTGATCGTTGAATTGGATAACGGGCAAGAGTTAAGCAAGGGCAAGGTAGAAAGACAAAAGTTACTGATCCATGTTTGTAAGACAGCAAACCTACCTTTAATCGGCGCTTCGATAAAGCACAGTTATCAAGTTGGGCGATTACGTCGTTTGCTTGCGGCGCATATAGATTTGATTGAGCCTGATAAAGAAGTGCGCTTTTGCAAAAAATGCGGCAGTCCGATGATCATTAAAACCGCAAGCCAAGGTGAATTCAAAGGTCGACGCTTCTTTACTTGCAGCCGCCAACCAAATTGTACTTACACCGAGAATTACAATGTGGTGTTTGATTCGGACGACTAAAGACGACAGTTGAACAGCAAAACGGATGAGGCTTTGATTCGAGATGATCAAAGCCTTTTTTGTATCAGTCCCCAAGGCAAGACCTATACTTTGAAAAAGAGTGCAGAATAGGGAAGCCATATGCGATACGGATGGATTTTGTCAGCGTTGTTCATCGCATCTAATGTTAGTGCGATACCTAATTTGAAACCTCTGGAGTGTGAGTTAACGGAGACACCCCAAGATCATTTCTTGTTTTACCGAGAGCAAATGGTTTACCACAGTGAGCAGTTTGTCATATTTCAAAACTTCAAAGGCAGGGTGAGCACTCAAGTGGATGTCAAAACAGGAGAGTTGATCCGTACAACCTATATCGGCGAACCATTTAAACCTAAATATCAGATTTTATTTGGTACTTGCCCTAAGGTATCGCAAACCTTACAGATTTGGATGCTCAGTGAAGTGCCTTACGACAATTAAGTGAGATAATAAAAGTTATATAGATCACACTTTTAAACCCTGCAGGCTCAGTCCTTGTCGATAAAATCATCTGAAAACGCGTGTTGAGTTTACATTTTCGCCAAACGGTTCAAAGTTGGTAAATTTGTGCTTGCACCGTCGTTCGCTTATAGCTAATATCCTCGTCGTTCCAGAGAAATGCGTCCGTAGCTCAGCTGGTTAGAGTATCGCCTTGACATGGCGGGGGTCGGTGGTTCGAGTCCACTCGGACGCACCATTCTGAATTGAATGGTTAGGAACACAAAATTTGGGTCCGTAGCTCAGTTGGTTAGAGTACTACCTTGACATGGTAGGGGTCGGCGATTCGAGTTCGCCCGGACCCACCAAATTTTAGAAAAAGCCCACCAAACGGTGGGCTTTTTTGTATCCATAATTTGTTGATACTCAGATTTAAACACCTTACTTTTCCTTTGCACACTTTCTACAAATACTCCGCATTGCCATCAGTGTAAATTTGAGTGGTTTTACAAGAATTTAACTCGTTCATCTAAACATTCATTGGAGCCCATTTCGAATTCGCGGCAAATCCAAGGCCTATTTTCGTAAATCGTACACATTAATGTGTCTCTGTCTAAAGCTGCACACCAACCATCATTTAGCCGCATCATTGTTTCGCCTCCATATTGGTCACGCGCAATAAACTCTTCAGGTACGCCAGTATCTGAAATAATCATAACCTCGAGACGGCAACAACAAGCCTTACAGCTAGAGCAAGATACATCAGAGGGCAGGGGAGAGGGAGTCTTAGTTGGTATAATCATGAATAACTACAATTTGGTCAATTGTGCATGGTACCGTAAATTTAGCACGAATGAACTTTATTTCTGAAATAGAACACCCTATGAACGATAAACCTAGTGAACGCATTTTATGCGTTCACTTGTATTTCTTTCCGAGTAAGTCGGTAGAACTGACAGTGATTCACACCAATTAACCTTATAGTCAGTGTAAATTTGAACGCCGGTTCTTTGGCATACGTGTACTTTACACAAGATCTGCTTCTGTAAAGTTTGTTTTAAATGTGAAAGCAAATGGCGTATCTCCGTTTTCGCGCAAATGCTGAAGGCGTAACAAGGCTTCTTGTGGTGTTGGTATATAACCGTCTTCTACCCACCACAGAACATAGCTATCCTCCGCTAGACGATGAAACCATTCGCTTTTTCGGCGCATAAAATCTCTATGACCGGTACGAAACATAAAGTTTTTAAGTGAGTCAGTACTTTCCCAAATAGACATGTTTACAATCATGTTCGGGTCATCAAATAATTTAATGCTTGTTGCATCACCGGAGTCGTCTTTTAGACGCCAGATAAAGCCTTCACTTTCTTCAGCTATACCATTAATTAAGTCCAAATTGTCTACGAAATCTTTAATTTCTGGTGCATCCAAAGGATATTTAGCAAGCGCAATATTTAATTGAGCTAATTTCATTTCATGACCCTCCCTGGTCGATAAGCCTGTAATGCTGGTAAAAAGCTCTAAGTAGCTTTTCCTATTTTATCATGCAGTGTGTTGCGAGTGCCTTCAAAGGTCAATTAGAAAGTTAGTGACTGTGGCGAGTCATTGGATGGCAAAAAAGTCGTTTTATACATTGGTTATGTTGAGCATAAGCCCCTCTTTTCTCGCGATTATCGTCGGTAAGTCTCACTCAAGAGAGTTGCTATCTTGGATATGCAGCAGTACTCTTATTTTCTGTGGCAAGCCTTGCGCTTCTATACTTCTTATTGAGATTCGATCCTCACTTTTTGGTGTGTGAACGTGAGATAGTGTTCATGTCACTCTTTAATTTAAGTTGTTTGGCTGAACGTTAGGAGGAACTTTGATTACAAAGATAACAAGAAATGCCATTTTGCTTGGCCTAGTTCCCATTGCAGTTTTTGTTGTGGCTTTTAATTCAATAGCCAATTTTTACATCAGCTATATCAAAGAGACTAAAATAGACACCTATGTCGATTATTTACACCAACGATCCATGTATTTGGATGAGGCGATTGTAAAGCAGGTTTCGCAGTTAGATTTCACGTGCAGTAATAGTGATGTTAGAACATTACGCGACCCACGTTTTTATAATCGTTACATCCGTTTTATTGCGATGGAAACGAATGACGGTAAAACATGCTCCACGATTGGTCGCGAAGTATCTCATTTATCCAATGCGCAACGATTTCAGCTTGGCGAAAACTTTTTTGTATCACTTATTTTACCGGAACACCAAGATCAAGTTGAGTGGATGGTCATTTATGAAAATGAACATGTCGAAGTTATCTGGGTTCTCGATAATAGTTGGGTTAAAGAAGTGATCAAAACGCCTTGTGAAGACTGTTTGTTCGTCGAGTTTATATATGATGAGCCTGTATTTGGAGATTTAACAATAAGTCGAGGAAAACCAGCCATTGCAGCAGAAGAAGCGGCAGTTTCAAAGGAGTTATTCTTCTCGGCTGATTCTCAAGCCAATATGCTCATCAAAATACACAGTGGCGAGAAACTGAAGAGCTATGCTCAGGAAAGAGTCTTTCTATGGGGAGGCCTAGTCAGTGTGCTTATGGGGCTGGCTTTTGCGTTTGTATATGTGTCCAGTAAGAGCTTGAGAAAGTCTATCAAAGGCTTGATCCAGAATGGGATTAATAATGCGGAATTTGTCCCTTATTACCAAGCGATTGTCGATAGCCGTGATGGTGCGACAGTGGGATATGAAGCACTGATTCGGTGGTCTCGTCGTGAGGGTATGGTGTCGCCAAACATGTTCATTGGCGCTGCAGAAGAAAGTGGTCTGATTGTCCCAATGACGAATCAGCTTATTCGTAAAATCATACAAGATCTTAGTGTATTGCCTGAACATGTGTGGGTCAGCATCAATATTGTTTCTTCCCATTTAGAATCAGGTGAACTCACTAAGTTACTGTCAGAACTGAATTGGCCATGTCCGAAGAGAGTGCATTTTGAGTTGACCGAGCGAATTCCTGTAAAAGATACAGAGGCAGCGAAAAAAGAGATTTTGTATCTGGCGAATAAAGGCTACAAGTTCAAAATTGACGATTTTGGGACTGGGTATGGCGGCTTTTCTTATTTGCAAGATCTGGGTATCCGATGCTTAAAAGTGGATAAGATGTTCATCGATCCAATAGGCTCTGATGACCAAAAATTGAAAGTGTTAGATTCTATTGTCTCGGCAGCAAAGAAAGCGGAATGTGAGATGATTGCAGAAGGTGTAGAGAGCGAGGCTCAAGTCGCGTATTTGGCTCAGCATTCTATTTACCTTATTCAAGGGTATGTCTACGCTAAACCAGAGCCTATTAACAACCTTGTGATGACTTAAAGCAAGGCATAATGGGGCGTATTCATTATTAAAGGTGTCTTTCGGCACCTTTTTTATTGCTGAACCTTTTTGGGTTCACTGTTCCATAAAAAACCTGTTGAAGTCTTAGAATTCAAACAGAGTTTACAGAGAATATGAACGCCCGATTTTAGCATCGGGCGTAAGGATTTTACTTAGGAAGAAAGGGCGGCTTTTTTAGTTTTTAATGAAGCGATCAATTGAGGGAGCAATGACATAACAATCATCCCTAGCATCAAGCTGTATTGGAGAGGGGTGAAAGTCTCACCTAATAGCAGCAAACCTGACACAATGCCCGCAACGGGGTTGGCAATGCCACCAAAAGTAAAGTCAACGACCGACATACGCTGCAATAGCCAAACATACATGCCGTAGCCTAATGCAGTGTTCAGAATGATCACCCACAGCAGCCCAAGGGTGTTCGTCATTGATAAGTTTTGAATGGCTGTAACGTATGGCTCTGGATTGTTTATTGCTAGCACGCTTGTTGCGACAGACATAATCACACCACCCAAAATGAGCTGCCATGTTAATACTGTCCACCAATGCATTTTCGTTCCTAGTGATTTCGTTACGCTACTACCTACCACAATACACATGATGGCGGAGATCATCGCCAGCAAACCCATAGGGTTGAGCGAAATAGAGCTAGGATCAAATAAGAACCAAGCCAAAGCAATCAAAGTCGCTCCGCTTATTGCCTGTATTGCGCTTGGCTGGCGCTTATAGACTGCCCAGCCAAATAGCATCGCAAAAACGGGCACTGATACCATACCGACACCTGAGATCGCAGAAGGAAGCGTCAACGCCATGACAAAAATGAGACCAAAGAAGCAAGCGATGTTGATAGTTCCTAAAACAAGCAGCACTTTCCATTCACTCTTTTTCGGGAAAGATGGCTTTATTGCGAGGAGCAAAAGACCCGCAGGCAATGCTCTTAGCGCACCAAGTAAAACGGGAGGCCAGTCCGGAAGCGTAAACTGAGTAACAGCATAAGTTGTCCCCCAAAAAAAAGCCGGGATCATTGCAAGCAAAATATTCATGTTAAATATCTTTACGTTGAGATAATTAATTGTAAAGATATCGGTAAGGTTACTTTTTGTAAAGTATCTTTATGTTAAAATAAAAATTAAATGACGTTTGGAGAGAAACCATGGACGCAATTGATAGAGTGGTAGAGCAGTGGGCTAAGGAGAAGCCAGAGCTCGACACTGAACCGATGGCAATTATGGGTCGGCTAATGCGAATTGCTAAGCACATGGAATGTCGGGTCGCTGACCTACATAAGAAGTACGATCTTAAGATGGGTGAATTTGATGTGTTGGCGACACTTCGCCGAGCAGGTTCACCATATTGCCTTACTCCCTCAGCGCTAATTGATTCGATGATGCTCACTTCGGGCGCGATGACGAACCGATTAGATAAACTCGAGAAGAAAGGCTTTATTACCAGAACACACAGTAAAGAAGATAGACGCAGTGTCACCGTTGAGTTAACTGAAAAGGGCTTAACCTTAATTGACAAGTTGATCTTAGAGCATGTGGACGTTCAGCAATCGCTGCTACATGGTTTAGAAGGCAATGAGAAAGCGCAGGTTAACCAGGCGTTAAGACTACTATTGCCTTTGTTTGAGTAAAAGATACAGGAAGGGTGGGACGGAATGAGAAGCAAAGAGTTAGAAGGTTATTTAAGTACCTTTATGTGTGCGGAGAGTGATTTCCCATTTGGGCCAGAAGCGCTTGTATACAAAATCAAAGGTAAAATGTTTGCGATTATTGCAGAGAGAAACGGTCGGGAGTATGTCAGCGTAAAAGTAAAACCAGAAGATGGAGAAGTCTTAACATCGCAGTTTACGGACATCACTCCTGGTTATCACCTAAATAAGCGTCACTGGATAACGGTTTATTTTAATGGTGATGTGGAAGATGGATTGATTCAGGATTTATGTGAACGCTCTTATACTCTCGTCGTTGCCAAACTACCAAAAGTGCAACGAGCATTGCTTGGTCAGTAATAGCTATTACAGAAAAATTCGCACCTTTTCCATCCTCAAGCTATATAAGAATAAGTAGGCGGAAAAGTAGGAATGATATGCGAGCATTATCTGAATGGCTAAAAGAATATGGGGAGAGCCATCAAAACCCCATCAACCAAAAGATTCACACAATCGCAGTTCCGGGTATTTACCTATCTGTGGTCGGTCTAATTTGGTCAATTCCTCAAATCTCCATCTTGGGTTTCGAGTTTAACTGGGTCTGGATTGCTGTCATACCCGTATGGGTTTTCTATTTTCGTTTGTCTCTCAGCGTCTTTATGATGATGTTAGGGTATACATTAGCGTGCATCGGCCTGATATGGTCTTTGGAGGTATTGGCGCTGCCCGTACTGCATATTTCGATGCTCCTATTCGGTGTACTGTGGATCTTGCAGTTCATTGGTCACAAAATAGAAGGGAAGAAACCGTCTTTTTTCGAAGATTTGCAGTTTCTTCTTATTGGTCCAATTTGGGTGTTCCGAAAACATTAACTCACTCCGTAATTAACAAGCTGATATCTCCCTGTATTGCGCGATCATGCTAGCGTCCATAAGGTCGTAAAATGCGCAGCATGATGTGTCGCTTTCTCATTGCCATGACAAGCATTCGCTTCTAATTCACACTATCATTAGAGTGCAGCTAAAGCCTGTTACTTTGCCTGAATGTTTGTGGCTAGTGACATTGTCACTTGGGGGATGAATGTACGACCGACAACATAAATATGCCTATTGGCGAGAAGAGCGTAAAAAAGGCAAATGGCATTACATCATGAAGTCTTTTTTTATGATTTGTTGCGCACTATTGCTTGGTAAAGTCATTGGTTTATTCATTTTTGGTGAGCTGCACTCCCTGAGTGATATTTTGGAGCAACTGCCCGCGGATCTTTTTATCATGATGCTAGTGGGCTTCCCGGTTAGTGTTATCGGCTGGTATCACGAGGAGTCGAAGTTTTTCCGAGCGTTACGACGTAAAGAAAAGCGCTTGAAAATGAAACGAGATAAACAAAGCTAACTCTGCATCGAGCTTTGTGTTATTTACTCGTCTGATTCACATATTTCTTTCAAGTTATTCGGTATTTTGCGTTAGGCCTCGCAAGCATGTCATTAAACTTATTGCAAAAAACGACATCATGCATTCTGTTAGCCAATCTTGACAGGAACTCGTACTGCGAGGTGTTCCAGCAGCCTGAGGCTACTGGGCAGATAGAACGGAGGATATTATGGATAGTGAATCAATGCTTCATAGTCAGAAAATATATTTTTGTAATGATGAAGCGTTAGTCGAGCAGCAAACACAGTGTTTAGAAGTTCTTTACGATTACAATCAAACTCGGCCTTCTGAATCTGAAAAGCGTACAGAAATATTACGACGTTTGCTCGGCGCTGTTGGTGACAACTGCTATTTTGAGCCGCCGCTTCGAGCGAATTGGGGGAGGCATACATACGTTGGTGATAACGTGTATGCAAACTTTAACTTAACCCTAGTCGATGATACGTATATCTACATTGGCAATAGCGTCATGATTGGACCCAATGTGACACTAGCAACGGCAGGCCACCCGATTGAACCGGAGCTCAGAAGAGAAGTTGCGCAATTCAATATCCCTATTCATATTGGTGATAATGTATGGATCGGCGCTAACTCAGTGGTATTGCCTGGCGTCAAGATTGGAGAAAACAGCGTAATTGGTGCTGGTAGCGTGGTAACGAAAGATATACCAAGTGATGTTGTTGCGGTAGGGAACCCGTGTCGTGTATTGCGAGAGATAGGCGAACATGACAAAGAATTCTATTACAAAGAGCGTCAAATCACGCACAACATGTATCAACGATAACAAAGGTAAATGCCCATGGTTTATACGGAGTCAGTATAGAAAAGTTAAAAAACGAAATTTAACATCAGGGTGTAAAGACTGGCGCTGTTATCTTCTGGTATTGATGAAAACGCGCCAGTATCGTTATTGTGGGCGTTAAACTTTTGCCATTCAGCATTCAGTGACACGTTATAATCTAGGTCGTATCTCACTCCAAACAGATAGCTGTCCCCATTCTTTGTATCACTGCTATTAAACTGCTGGCCGTAAACTATGTAGGGGGTCAATTTATTCACGTTGTAACTCGTTGTTGCGTACCAAGAGGAGGAAATGTTGCTGTTTTGTCCTTCAGCCATTATCACAAGGTTATCAAGCTCATACCTTACTCCTAGAGAAAACTGGTCAATCGTGTTGCCTTTTTCTTTTAGAACCAAGCGGTCAATTAACATGGCTCCCCCTTCAGGTGTGGATTGCTTGGTATTGGAGAGAACCGTAGTTTGGTCATAATCGCCATGTAGATAAGAAAAGTTCAAACGGTAGGCATTTCCGCTGAGTGTTAAGTTTATTCCGGCTGTGTTGTCTGATTCGATCTTCAGTTCAGTATCTTCGTTGAGGGTGACATCACTGCTGTCTTTAAACCCTATAAACGGCATTGCAGTAAGCATGATTTGCTCATTGAGGTCGTGATTCCAGCGAATGGATAAACCATTGTAAGCGGTGATGCCTAATATGCTGTCATACACTTCATTTGGTGGTCGAGCTTGGGTAAAAGCGTGACCGACATAATTATACTCAGACATCAAAAACAGCGGCAGCCTCAATCGTCCCCCACGTATCTCTACATTTTTATAGGTATAAGCTAAATATGCCCACTCTAATTGGGGCGACCTCCAATGATCTTGCGGACGCTTGACTATCTGTGCGGATGCTCGAAATGCCTTGTAAAAGTAATCAAGCTGCAGGCCGAAGGTTGTGTCACAATCGTAGCAGGCTTCATCATGAATAAAGCGGTTGACGAGAACCGTTGTGGAGTTATCCGACTTAGACCAAGATGTCGAACCAAAACCACTCAAAGACAGGTGATCTGATAACTCAATGGTGGCTAAGCTCGGAAAGGCGACAACACTCAGTGATAACATGGTCAAATATTTTTTCATATTAATCCTCCGAGCTCACCACACACAAAATACGAGCATTTCCAGGCACGCTCGAAGCAGGGGCATAACCAATCCGATTGGGCTTTTCTTGCATCCACGTGATCAGCGCATCAATGCTAGAGTTTGCAATCACTTTGGGTGGCCTCGCTTTGCCTGAAAAAGACAAGCTCGCCCAGTGCGCGTTCATTTGCGCCAAGTTTTTATTGAGAAGGTAGCGATAGAACTCCGCTCTCTCCGCTGATGTCGCTGGCCAGTCAGATAGCTCAATTCTCTGCCCTTGTAAGAGTTGCGTTTTTCCTCTGTACAACTTTCGCGCTTTATTGATGGTTAGGGGCGAGAACTCACTATTAAACGAGAAAACGGCGTAGCTCTCTGCAGCAAGTACTTGACTATCTATGGGTAGAAGGAAAACAACAATGAATAGGTAGCGTTTTATGCAGCGCAAAAGAAAACAGAGGAGAGATATGTCGCCGCTCATCATCGCTACCTATATCGCATTTTCAATCTGGTACAACAGCTTTTCTCTACGAACAGGCTTGGGTACATAAGCGTCCATGCCTGAATCGAAACAGCGTTGAATGTCATCATCCACAACACTTGCCGTTAGCGCGATGATGGGAGTCTTAGGAAGACCTTTACTTGCTTCGTAGGCGCGTATTTGTCGTGAGGCTTCGAACCCATCCATGATCGGCATCATGCAGTCCATCAAAATTATGTCAAACCCACCATCTTTTTGGAACATTTCGACCGCAACCTGTCCGTTTTCGGCCACTTCAAATTGATAACCAGCTTTGGATAACAGCAGCGAAGCGACTTTTTGATTTACTCTGTTATCTTCGACGAGCAAAATCCGTTCTGAGCGAATAGGCGTCACGGTCGCTTCTGATTGTTCAGCATGCGAGGTTTTTTCAGGAGTGTGAGTGGTGTTTGTTGCCAGTCGCTTTTCATCAGAAACAATATTGGAAATGCGTAGTCCAATGGCTTTATCTAATTTCTCTTTCAACAAACCCGCTTTAAAAGGTTTGGGCACATAATCATCCATTCCAACATCAAAACACTTTTGAATGTCATCATCGACTACACTTGCTGTTAGCGCGATAATTGGGATTCTGATCGTCCGTTTTTCTTTTGCTTCAATTTGACGGATCATTTTGGTTGCTTCAAACCCATCCATCACAGGCATCATGCAATCCATTAAGATTAAGCTGTATTGATTCTGTTGAAACATATCTACGGCTTCTTCTCCGTTTACGGCGATATCAAAGTCGAAGCCCGCTTTTGTGACGTGTAATCCAGCGATTTTTTGATTAACGGTGTTGTCGTCGACCACCAAGATTTTTGGGAGAGTCTTAGCATTGGGTGTTGTCGTGTTCTCCTGGTTTGCTTGAGGGAAGTTTGCAGCACAAGTTTCAAGTGCTTTTACTAAGCGCTGTCCTAAGAGGGGTTGAGTTACCAATGCACTAATGCTGTTACCAAAATCACGTTGGGTACTATGAAGGTGTTTAATAAGACAAACTCGAACATTTTGCATGCAAAGTCTTTTCATTTCACCTAGATGTTTGGCTGCGGTATTTGGAGAAGTTTCTACGTTGATAACAATGATGCGCTCGTTATCAATCCACGTTGGCAGAGCATCCAGTGTATTTACTGATTGCTGAACATTGATGTGGAAAAAGCTCAACTCGTCACGCAGCTTTTGCTCCAAAGTAGGGTTGTTGCAAACTATCCATATATCGTTGTGATTAAGGGAGTGATAGCCATTGAACTCTTGAGTCACAATTGGAGCCGTAAGTTCGAAGAAAAATCGGCTACCTTTGCCTTTCTCGGATTCAAGCTGAATCTCACCGCCCATCAATTCTACCAGCTGCGTGCTAATCGCAAGCCCAAGCCCTGTCCCTCTAAACTGTCGGGTGGTGGAGTTATCTTCTTGGGCGAAAGGAGCAAATATCTTCTTTTGTTGCTGCTCATCAATACCGATCCCTGAGTCTTTGACTGAAAACTCGATACTCGCTTCATCATTTTTGATTTCTCTAGTGATGACAGAGAGTTCAACGCAGCCTTGTTTAGTGAACTTTACGGCATTGGACATGAAGTTCATCATAATTTGGCGTATACGGTGATCATCCAACATAACGTGATAGGGCGTATTGCGGCTGATGCTGACTTGAACATCGATGCCTTTTTCTTTCGCTTTCGGGGAAATAATAGAAGCAATATCGTAGATGGATTCACGAACGCAGGTTGAATGAGGGCTGATAAGCAACATACCAGATTCAATTTTAGAGAAGTCCAGAACGTCATTTATTAGGCTCAACAGTAATTGCGAGGAGGTTTCTATCGTGTCGACATAATCACGCTGTGTCGCCGTTAGCGGCGTGTCTGACAAAACTTCTGAAATGCCAATAACGCCGTTTAACGGGGTTCGAATCTCATGAGACATGTTCGCCAGAAAGCTACTTTTGGCTTTGCTTGCCTCGATGGCATCATCTTTCGCCTTTTCAGCATCTTCTTTGGCTTGAGTTAACTTTTGTCTTGACTGCTCACGTTCGTAACTCAGTTTTTTTACCTCTTTAGCAAACTTACTGAGCTCATCTTTCCCTTTGGTCAACTCTGTCAGTGGTGAGTTTTCATTGTTGTCCTCTTCGTAAGTGTCTCGACTTAGGAATTCGAGGACTAAATTCAAGTTGCCAGTGACCTTACGCACTAACCTCAGTGTCAAACTCACAACCAGCAATGTCACGAGGCTCATTAGCGCAATGAAGCCAATGCGGTGCTGTGTTGTTTCACTGATCGTCTTGGTTATATCCTCAATAAGTTGTCGTTCCATCTGGTCATCAACGTTGCGTAATAAACTTAAGCGTTTATAAAGCGCAGACAACCCGTCATCTATTTGAGCGGGGGTCAACACGCTAAGGTTTGATGGCTGCAACAAATTGGCTCGAAATGCTTGGCTTTTAACAAACACATTATCGGTAAAGGTTTCGATGAGAAGATGGACTTGCTGCTTATTCGCATTAAGTGTGACAAAACGTTCGAACAGCAGTTGTTGGTTCTGGATTAATGATTGAATACTGGCTTGGATAGCTGGATCGTAAATCTGCCCCTGTTCTGTGGATTCCACTAAGTATTTGCTGAGTCTATGCTCTTCTGTTGACCAAAACATTAACCACTCAAGCTGCATCAATGAGGAGAGGTGAGTGTTGGTTTCATAACTTACATGGCTGAAATAGACTCTATCCAAACTCAAAAGAATCTCTTTGAATGTGTCGGCACGCCACTCAGCAGCATCTAACTTATCTTCTGCATTATTGGACGAGAGCATTGACAGTGTTGCTTCTTCGAAATTCGTGAGCTGATTTAATATATCGGCATTGTCACCAAAAACAGGTGAAGCTGTATCTTGTAAAGTTTGAACGAGTTGGCGGGTTTCTTGAGCGTTATTCGCGACCCTTGGATCGCTCGTCAAATAATACAGTGAGGAAACACGATCTATATATTGGGAGAAGAGCTGTGCTTTTTGAAGTTCTTGAGCTTGGATAGAGAGGTTTTGTACATGTTTGCCCGCCAGAAGCAATAACAATAAGATTGGTAGTAGGACCAATCCAAAAAGTTTCTGCTTTACAGATAGGTTGTTCCAAGCAAATATCCCGACCACACGCGTTTCCATATCCAAAGAGTTGATATGAAAAGTGTAGTGTACCTATCTCAAATGTTAGATTTTAAGAGGAAATTCATACTTGCGAGATGGCGAAGTGTGACCGATATTGCAGAACGAATCCCCTTTAATTCAATGAACGCGATAAATTATTCAGTTAAGCATAGTTGCTGGCGGTTGAGTCATCTATTGCTTGGCGTTGTTGCTCAAACTCTATGATTTCTTCTGCCGGCACCGGTCTACCCAAGAAAAAGCCTTGAACAACGTCGCAGTGAAGCGATTCCATCCTTGTTAGTTGGGTCTGGGTTTCTATGCCTTCAGCTACCACTCTCATTCTTAGGTTATGAGCCATGGATATAATCGCACGGACTAATGAATCATCTTGTTCATTGTTTTGGATTTGAGCGATAAATGAACGGTCAATTTTAAGCCCATCAAACGACATTTGTTGTAGGTAGGCGAGGGCTGAGTACCCAGTTCCAAAATCATCTAGCCACACTTCTACGCCGTTAGCTTGTAATTTTCTGAGCACGTACTGCGCTTTCTCAATATCATCAATAAACAGAGACTCTGTCACTTCAACATGAATGGTTTGAGGGGGGACTTGATATTGTTGTAAATATTTCGAAAAGAGCTGACTTAAATCTTGGCGGTAGATCTGCCTAGGAGACAAATTTAATGCGATATGAAAATCAGCAGTGAAATGACCCGCCCATTGTGCTCGCTGGCTAATTGCTGTCTCGATGAGGTATTCACCAAGCTCTAAAATTAAGTCACTTTGTTCTGCAATCGGGATAAATAATTCTGGGCTGATATAACCCTTCTCTGGGTGATTCCACCTAACCAATGCTTCGACACCAATCAACTGGTAGGTGTTGAGGTCGAACTGGGGTTGATACCAAAGCTCGAACTGAGATAAATCACGTATTGAGCGGCGCAGTTCCTTTTCTATGTATAAGCGCTGCTTCACGGTCTCATCAAACGCGGAATCGTATATCGTCATGATATCTTTGCCGCGTCGTTTAGATTCTTGCGCCGCCAGTGAGGAGAGTTGTAAAAGAGACTCTGCGTTTGAGCCAAATTCCGGATACACCGCGACTCCAAGGCTTGCCGTAATTTGAATATCGTGCTCTTCCAAATTAAAAGGAGAAAGCAATTGGCGATGAATATCGTCCGCTTTTTCTCTAGCGTGGAGGCTGTCTTTGCATGGAAAGACCAGCACAAATTCGTCAGCGCCGACTCGGCTTACGATGGTTGAAAGACGGTAAAGAGGCTGGAAGTAACTCGGCAAACGACCTTGAAGTTCTGATGCGAGATGACCTAGCAATTTATCTCCGATGCTATGCCCGTAGTTATCGTTAATATGTTTAAAGTCATCCAGATCAATAAAAACAACCGCGAGTGAGGGAGATCTGCGGTTCGTTATTTGCTTTTGGATATCAATGAGCAACTTTTCTCGGTTAGGCAGGGAGGTAAGAATGTCGTGATACGCCATGAACTCCACCCGGCTTGTGTATCTGTTCACTTTGTTCGACATTTTGTTATACGCCGAAATAAGATCACCCACTTCATCTTTACTTTTTATATCAGTGATTGGCAGTGCTTGAGTATTTGACTCTGTAAATTGTTCTTTAAGTTGTTTGAGTGGTTTTATTAATGAGCGACCTAAAGCATACGCGATGGCACTTCCGAGCAGAACGGATATCGCACTGATCGTGAGCAGCAAGTTAAACATCTTTTGCTTATCGTTTGAGGTAAGCGCTTGTACTTGAGCAATGTTTTGTTCTTTCTCTTCTAATAGATGTGCTAGGTTGAGTTCAAGATACACCGCGCCCAGTGTGATATTCGATTGCTGAATCGGTGCCGCAATTTCTAATTGATGTTTAGAAAAAGAAATGAGAATTCTAGACTCTTCTATTGCTTTTAAAATAAAGCGAGAACGGTAATGAGGCTGGGCAAACATACTCAGCTGAGTCGTACCGTCGTGAAAGATTAGCCCTTCATTATCAACAACGTGTATCTTCGAGACATCTGGTTGGCTTAATGTTGCTTTAATCTGCTCGTATGCTTGGCTGATATTATCCGTATAGAGTGGGTCAAAAAGTTGCTTTGATAATAACTCTGCGTAAACCAATCCTTTTTGCTTGACGTAAGACTCTGTTTTTTCTTGTGAGTTCTCGGTGATTTGGCGGGTTAAGTTATTTGAGTACGTATCGTAACCATGCATATATAGTGCGAGGTTTATCACTACGACAAACAGGACAACAAAAATGGTCGAGCAAATGTATTTAGTTTCGAGTGAGAGTTTGTGGAACATCAATCCACCTTCGGTAACAAGTGAATAGATGTTCGAACGGTATTTAAGGACGCGGACATTTCTGGCGTTAGAGCGGTGATCTTTTTCGTGTTTTGGAACTGTTTAAGTGCTAGGGCACCTTGCTGAGATGCCTCCATACCGAGCAATATTGACGTGATTTTATGTTGCTGATCTTGGCTTAAGGTCGGAGAGGCGAGAATTAAGTCTCTAGGTATTTCTACCGAGCGAGCGAAAATCGTTAGTTTGTCTTTCATGCTTTCTGGAAGATCTTTAGGGTTGCTCCAATTGAAATTGCTGAACGCTCCTGCAGTGGCTCTCTGCTTATACACCCATACTGAAAGGTTGATTTCATTCGATTGAGCCAAGTGCTCGTCAAGGAATAAATATCCAATACTGTCTTTGGCTGGTTTGTCATCGGAGGAGGGGAGGTATTCTAATTTCTCCCCTTGATTAAGCAGTGTAATAGCGGGTAAGTAATAGCTGCTGGTGGATGTACGCTTTTCAAAAACAAGTGTTTTTCCGCGCAGGTCAGAAATCGACTCGATACCACTCTCTTTGTGGGTAAAGAATACCGTATGATATTTTTGTAAACCTTTTTTCCAGCGTATGGCAATGGCTTGGCTACCAGACTCTGCCTCGAGGGTCATTGCATTGAAGGGGGTGGCTGTTGCAATTTGAACGGTGCCATTTTTTAGTGCCACCGCGAGCTGGCGATAATTTTTAAATACTTTTACAGCACCCTTGGTGTATCCGTATCCGGCCAAACCATTGGTCACGTACTGCGTAAAAGGCGTCGACTTTTTGATTTTGCTTTGAGCTTTATTGGAAACAATGCCAAACGTGAATGTTTTTTCAATATTTTCTTGTGCACTGACGACAAAAGGCGAACTCAGCAAAGTGAGTGATAACAGAGTGCAGGCAGGTTTCATCCGGCTTCAACTTCCTTCTGGTGCATGTCAGTAATATTTAGCATTTATCAATGCGCCCCAAATCAATAGTAGAAACAGTATGATGTACAAATTTCGTTTTACTAGCGCACTTTTATAATGTGACTTGGTCACTTATTCCGTTCAAATAGTACCGAATTTGAAGTTTATGTACAGGATGAATGTGTCACCGTGGGTTTTAATTCACTGGATTCTTAGTCAAGTTCAGTAGTGTCTGTGAGCGAGTACACCTTCTTTATCATGATGTCGTGTTAAGAAAATATCTCCAATTGCTTTTGATATTTTTTCTCGAGTGCTTCATTACCTGCTGCACGTTCAAGTTGAATCATGAGCTGTAAAGAGGGTTTCTTAACGCCATACATTTGATTAAATCTCATTAATCGAATTCTGGCTTCAGTGTAATTGCCGCTATCAATTTCTAGCTTGGCTAGCTGCAAAATAGATTTTGGCCTATGAGGGTCATGATCAATAGCTCGGGCGAAGTAGTATTTCGCTTTGTCTTTATCTTGTGACTTCAACGCGCAAAATGCGGCGTTTTCATAACTGGCCGGAATGAGATAGTAATAAGGCTGCTCAATGGCTCGATTAAACATTTGATCGGCTTTCTCGAAGTCACCCCGCTTGCAAAGAAAGGTGCCGTAGTTATTGAGCACGTTACCGTTTTTGGTGTGTTGGCGTAGAGAGCGTTTATACATTTGCTCGGCTTTAGCATCTTCGCCAACCGTTTCATAGTAGTGAGCCATCGATAACTGAGCACGATAGTATTGAGGTGCGTGGGTTAAGGCTTGTTGCAAGTTATCATGCGCGCGAATCATATTGCCGCCTTCTAAATAACCTAGGCCAAGTGCGATACGTGATTCTGCCATTGCTACAGGATCGGCTTTAACGACAGGACTACCATCTTCTTTCACCGTCACGCAGCCCACAAGTGCAAACTGAGAGATTAATAGTAGTGCACCGAGCTTTGTTGTTTTCATTCTTTGTCCCTACATCCCTGAATCTCCCAGCATGATATGAATTACGTAGCAAAAGCCTATGGAGGAAAAAACACTATGCGATCAGGTTTGCAAACTGGTATGAAAAAGCCGCCATATGGCGGCTTGGTTCACATATTACATTTAGGCATCATAAGCGCTTTGTTTGCGTGCTTTGAGGTTAATCGTCTTTAGTAAAAGCGTCTTCACTGAAGTGATCAAGATCATAAGGTGTTTGCTGGTAAACGCAGTAGTTCAGCCAGTTTAAAAAGAGGAGATGTCCATGACTTCTCCAACTGGCAATTGGTGGATTATCAGGATTGTTGTTTGGATAGTAGTTGACGGGAATGGCTGGTTCCATGCCTTCGCTCAAATCGCGGATATATTCGTTATGTAAGGTATGCGAATCGTATTCAGGATGCCCAGTAACAAACACATTTCTCTTGTCTTTTGTTGTCGCTAAGTAAACACCTGCAACATCCGATGTGGCTAGGATGTCTAAGTCGGTATGTTCTTCTAAAAAGTGAGGTGAAAAGTCGGCATAGCGTGAATGAGGCGCTAAAAATGTGTCATCAAACCCACGTAACATAGGATGGAATTGATGATGAATCTGGTGATGGTACACGCCTGAAAGTTTTTCTTTACGCGTTTTTTTAGGTAGATCGTAGAGCAACTTCAGCCCTGCTTGTGCTGCCCAGCAGACATAAAGAGTCGATGTCACATGATCTTTTGCCCATTCCATGATGGTTTTTAGGTGGTCCCAATAAATGACATCTTCAAATTGAACCAAACCTAGTGGGGCACCAGTAATGATCATGCCATCGAAGTTTTTATCTCTCACCATTTCAAATTGACGATAAAAAGTATCCAAATGTTCGGTTGGCGTATTTTTGCTTGGGCGGTTATCAATGCGCAATAACTCGACATTGACTTGTAATGGGCTGTTTGAGAGTAGACGCAAAAACTGAGTTTCAGTTTCTATTTTTTTTGGCATCAGATTCAGGATCAGCACTCGTAAAGGACGTATTTCCTGACTCGCAGCACGCGTTTCACTCATTACGAAGATGTTCTCTGTCCTTAGCACATCGGTAGCTGGTAATTGATCTGGAATTCTAATTGGCACGACTTTCTCTCCCTAAGTATAGTCAATCTAGACGTCTATACTTCTAAAGCTAACTTAATTAAGTTTAGATGTCGATACGAAATATGACTTTTCAATCTACTCTTTACATTATGGTAAACCGAGCTCGAAGCTGTCACACAATTGTGACTAGAGCGGAGTTTCTGATGAGATATGTTTGAAACGCTGGTCGTACTATTTGCTGGTAATTATGTGATCACGTTAATATGCGAAAGTGACTTCGTTGTAAGGAAGTCTCAGATTAATGAGCCATACTAAAAACAATCAGCTCACCAATATGCATTAAAGTGTGTATTTGGAAACATCGTCAGTGGAGGACATTATGTTCGGTATTTTTAAAAGAAAGACAAAAATTCAGAGCATCGCTCAAGAGGTTCCTAGCGTACTATTGCGCTTGTTTGGCGATAAAGACACTTATACGCCGAAAGAAATTGATCAAGCCCTTCAAGAACTTGGTTATGATAATAGCAAGGATCTAAGTCATTATCAGTATGCCTATGGAATGTTTGCCAATGAACCTTCTTACGAGCAGTTAGGGTTGACGGATGAGTTAGGTAATTATGGTCACTTTCAACGAGAAGTGGGCAAGATGCTACTCAATACACCAGAGCCAATTGATATGCACATCTACTTTGAAATTGCTCGGCAGCACCAAAAAGCAGGCCTGTCGCTTACTCATCAAGAAGTGAGTGAAAGCGATGGCGTGTGAATGTCTCTATATTCAAGTGATCACGCTGTGAATCCTGCATTTTGAAGCTGCTTGAGTAAGAGGTATTCCATCGAGAGATGAGTTGGGTATAATGCGCGACCTAATTATCCGGACGTGTTGTCGGTTACATTTCTGTTGAGCGTTAATGCCTTATGTTCAAAATGCTTGTCTCTATGCCGCCAATGTTGGCGCTGTCGATCGCGATTGTATGTGAAGTGATTGCCACTTCCTATATTCCCAAAACAGAGCAATTTACGAAAATGATGCCGAGTACAGTCGTTCTGATTGGTTACGGCATTGCTTTCTTCTTGCTTTCCGTCACGGTAAAAACGATGCCTGTTGGGGTTGTTTACGCCATATGGAGTGGGGCGGGTATTGTTTTAGTTGCGACGGTTGGCTACTTTGTTTATGGACAGCGGCTAGATTTGCCGGCGCTTGTTGGCATTGGGTTTATCCTCACTGGTGTGATGATTGTTAACCTGTTATCCAAGACTGTAGGACACGGATAACTAACACAACTTGTGATGCCAAATAAAAAGCCGTAGCGAGAAATTGCTGCGGCTTTTTAATGTCAATCCAATAGTTAACTTACTAGTACCTCAAGCATTTTGCTTTGTTGACGATGTTTTCGATTGCGATACATCACGGCGGCGAACGCTGGGAGGCTAAATGTGATAAACCCTAATATCAGTGCATATGCACCAGTTTTTGCGCTAATTCCTGCTGGCACGTCAAAAGATACAACAATCGTCACCAAGCAACTCATCAAGCCTAATCCTGCCACTAAACACATTCCTATTTTTCCGCCCGCAACTCGAAATGGGCGCTCAATATCTGCGTGTTTGTAGCGTGAGACCAAAAAGCTAACAAAAATACAGATGTACATCACCATATAGAGCTGAGTCATCAGGATATTCAATAACCACATGCCTTGATTGACGTTAGGAACAAAAATGAAAACCAAAGAGAGCACGCTAACAATCGTGCCTTGCAAGAGCAACAATGAGACGGGGGCTTGGTTGCGGTTTTCTTTGGCGAGCGACATCGGCATGAAACTATCTTTTGCGGCAACATGTAGACTTTTCGTTGGGGCGATTATCCAGTTATTCAGGCTTGCAAGCGTGCCAAAAACAATAGCAAGGGCAATGACAGGCAGCAGGAATGAGAGGTGCAGATCATCAAAAAAAGTTTTGAAGGCAAGTATCACTCCTTCACTCAAACTAGAATGATCACTTGAGACGACCGAAGAAATAGACAGTGAGCACGCCGTCAGAGAAACCAAGATTAAGGTTGTGGAGATCAGCAGAGCTTTGGGATAGGCTTTTTGCGGATTTTCTACTTCGCTTGCATAAGAGGTCGTGATTTCAAGGCCTGTAAGTGACAGAACTACCGCAGTAAACCCCGCTCCGATCCCATCTTGAGAAAGGTCCGGCAACCAGTCAGATACGTGGCGAAGCGAGATATGAGACTCACCAGGATGGGTATACGCCCAGTACCCGCCTAATCCGATAATCAATAGAATCGGAAATATCAAACCTAGGGTGCCGAATACATTTGTAATCAGGGAAGAGAGGCGCAAGCCAAAGATATTAACTAAAGTTAACGCCCAAAAAATCACATTAATCATCACCAACATAAACATGTTGTTTTGCGCCAGGTCTGGGAAAAAAGGGTAGGCCCCCGTTGCAACAATGAATGAAATTAACGGTGGATAGTAAACAATATTTTCAGCGTATTGATACCACACGGTGGCAAAGCCAAAGTTTGGCCCTAGTGTTTCTTTGCCCCAAAGATATACACCACCTTGCTTTGGATAAGTGGTACTTAGCTCAGCACACACTAGCGCTGTAGGGACAAAAAAACAGAGTCCAGCAAGTAAGAAGAAAGAAATGGCATGGCTACCAAACAAAGCCGCCCCAGGAATGTTCCTTATGCTGTCGACCGAAGTTATGGTGATCATGATGATAGAGAAAACACTCAATTTAACGGCGGATTTAACGATATTGCTCATTCGATACCTTTAATGGATGAGCGCACAACTTCTAGGCTGTAAAAGTAGCGTGCTACAAGTAAGACTCGCGTATTGTAGATTCCTCATAAATAGTGGGTATATAGCGAAAAACGGTATGTATTTATCCGAAAATGAGCTGAAAACAACGCGCTTTATTTCCATGGGATATAAACGAGTGATATGTCGGATAAATAAACACTTATAGCGATAAATTAGAACCTTTAGGTAAAGGTTTGACTTTCCCCTAAGGTCAAGGAGTACATTAACGCCATATCGAAATGAAACGATGGAGAAACATAATGGGATGCTGTAACCAAGCGCCAAAAGGTGGCACCGGAAAGTTGTCTTACTTGTTCAGGGTAATGGTTATCATGTTTATTGTTATTTTCATGATAGCTGCATTATGGGGTTAAAAAAACACCATTATCTAGCGCATTGAAAACACAAAGTTATGTTTGTCCAAACTTTATGAAAGTGCGGTAGATTAATCACTCCAATCGATGTTAACGTGGTGATTCATCTTTGCTGCTTTTTCATCCCCCTACATATTTCTGCAAAGTTCTTATTGTGTAGTGTGTCGAAGAACCATAGAATCCGCGCGCTTTAATTTATGTTATTAGCGCTATCAATGATAAAAGTGCAGTCCATTATCATTGTTTTTATCACTTATAGATGGGCACATCTGACAATACTCACATGAATAAATACCAAAAGCCTGAATTCAAGGCTGAATTTCTTTTGCCTCGTTACTGGGGAACCTTAATTATCATCAGCGTAATGTACTTACTCAGTCTCCTTCCTTTCAAAGTTCAGTTAGCATTAGGACGTGGCATTGGCCGTTTAGCTATGCGAATCATGAAAAAACGTCAAGTTACGATTAGGCGCAATCTTGAACTTTGCTTTCCTCAGATGGAAGAATGCCAACGCGAAGCAATTTTAAAAGACAATATCGACAATACAGGTATTGCGCTATTTGAGACCGCGATGGCATGGTTTTGGTCTGATAAACGGGTAAACAAACACGTTACGATAAAAGGAATGGAGCACCTCGAGGCTTTAGAAAAATCAGGCAAGGGGGCATTAATGTTGGCCGTACACTCGATGAACTTAGAGTTAGGTGCTCGTGCTTTTGGCATTAAAAAGTCTGGAACTGGTGTTTATCGTCCAAACAACAATCCTTGTTTTGATTACTTTCAATACAAGGGGCGTTCTCGCTCTAATCGTACGCTTATTGACCGCAAGAACGTTAAAGCCATGCTTGAAGCGCTTAGAACGGGTGAGCGGGTCTGGTATGCACCGGATCATGATTATGGAAACCGACGCTCAACGTTTGCGCCATTATTTGCCGTTAAAAATGCTTGCACGACGACAGGTACAAGTCTGCTGGTTGATTCGACAGATTGTGCCATCGTGCCTTTTACGATGGTAAGAGGAAAAGACGGACACTATACCTTGACGATTAGTGCGCCAGTCGACGGTTTCCCGAAAGAAGATCCTCAAGGTGCGGCAGTTTTCGTGAATAAGATAGTTGAAACGTCAATCATGGCAAGTCCGAGCCAATATATGTGGCTTCACCGTCGGTTTAAAACCAGACCTGAAGGCGAGGATTGTTTGTACAAGCCCAGACTTATCCCTAGCTTGGCATAGCATAGAAAGAGCTTAAAAAAGCCCAAGGAACATACAAACCTTGGGCTTTTACGTTCTATTCTTTTTCTATTTACAAGTAGCGGCCTTTTAGGTGCGCTTGGAAGTGCTTAGCATTTAGTGTTTCACCCGTTGCTTCTCTTACGAGATCATCTGTTGTTAATAAGCTACCTTTACTCCAGATGTTCTTCGACAGCCAATCGAATATCGGCGTCAGATCGCCAGAGCGAATAACCGCGTCCACATCTACTGTTTGCTTCATTGCGGCCATGAACTGGGCTGCGTACATCGCACCGAGAGTGTAAGACGGGAAATATCCAAAACTTCCATCTGTCCAATGAATGTCCTGCATACAGCCGTTTTTGAAATTTCCTTCCGTTGAGAGTCCCAAATACGCTTTCATTTTTTCGTTCCAGAGCTCTGGTACGTCTGTATGCTTGATGGCACCGTTAATAAGATCACGTTCAATTTCGTATCGAAGAATAACGTGGGCAGGGTATGTTAATTCGTCCGCATCTACGCGAATAAAGCCTTTCTCTACTCGAGTGTAGATTTTGGCTAGATTGTCTTTTTCAAATTCATCCCCAGAAAAATGCTTGGAAGCCATGTGAGCAAGGTGGTCGATAAATGCGTTGTTTCGTCCTATTTGCATTTCAAAGAAGAGCGACTGTGACTCATGAATTCCCATAGAGCGGGCTTGACCAGCTGGTGTTCCTGCTAAATCTTTTGGTAGCCCTTGCTCGTATCTGGCATGGCCAGTTTCGTGGACGATCCCCATCAATGATTGGACAAACTCGCTTTCATCATAACGTGTTGTAATACGCACATCTGTTGGCACACCGCCACAAAATGGGTGGACACTTTCATCAAGCCGGCCGTGTTCAAAATCGAATTGAAGTAGCTTCATGACTTCCAGTCCCAGCGCTTTTTGTTTTTCCGCAGGGTAGTACGCAGTTGGCAATAAGATGTTGTCTGATTGCTGTTTTTCAAGCGCTTCGTCTATCAAGGAAGGTAGCCACGTTTTTACGTCAGCAAAAAGCGTGTCTAACGATGCAGACGTTGTGCCTGGTTCATAAATATCAAGCATGGCATCGTAAGGCGTTGTGCCGTTTGCTTCGGCTCTAATTTGCGCTTCTTCTTGCGATAGTTTGACGACTTCTGCCCAGTTCTTTTCAAAGCCAGACCAGTCATTTTCTCCGCGTTGCGTACGCCATGCATGTTCACATTTGGAGCCAGCAAGAGATTGAGCTTGAACTAATGATTCTGGTAGCAAGTTAGCTTGTTGCCATTCACGTTTCATTTCTCGTAGGATGGACTTTTCACTTGCAGATAGCGTCTCTTTTTCTGCCTGAGCGAAAAGCTCGCCCAAGTGTGGCTGAGTCATCAATGAGTGGATGTGTACATCAAGTTCTGCCATAGCATTGGAGCGCGCTTTAGCGCCACCAGATGGCATGACCGCTGCTTGGTCCCAACCTATGATGGAAGAGAGGTGCTCAAAGTTTGCCACTTTTTTGGAATGTTCAATGAGTTTTGTAAATGCTTTCATGTGACTACTCTTATTTTTTTGTTCTTTCCCTAAACACCCGATAACGGGTCCTTTACGTCGAGTTGCACGAAACAACCTGCGTTAATTTACTAATAATTAACAATTAATCTTCACTCATTGTCCATAAATTCACTCAGTTGTATAGCTCTCTTAAAAAAGAAGCTTGCGAATCTCGTGGATTGACGGTATTGATGACGGATTAACAATTAATTATCACGATAATATGGATATCTTGAATTTTGAGGCATTTATTATTGCCATCACTATTTTAACGCTAACGCCGGGTTTAGATACGGCCCTTGTTATCCGTAATACCAGTCGCGCGGGTTTAAAAGACGGATGTACAACCAGTTTAGGGATTTGCTTTGGCTTATTTGTGCATGCTTTCTTTTCAGCGGTTGGAATTTCGGCCATTCTGGCGCAATCTGCAGAGTTGTTCCAAATCGTAAAAATGATTGGTGCAGCTTATCTTATTTGGCTTGGTCTGAGCAGTTTAAAAGCCCTGATGGCGTCGAAGAATGGTTTGTCAGTGACTGAGCAGGTTCATGAAGTGTTTAATGGCAAACGCTCTTTTAGAGAGGGCTTTCTTTCTAACGTCTTGAACCCAAAAACGGCAGTTTTCTACTTGGCGTTCTTGCCACAGTTTGTGAATCCAGAAGGTTCTCCTTTGCTTCAATCAATGATGATGGCATCCGTGCACTTTATTATTGCGATGGTTTGGCAGTGTGGTTTGGCTGGCGCACTTAACTCAGCTAAGAGCCTGTTAAAGAATGCGAGCTTTATGAAGTGGATGGAAGGGGCGACGGGCGCTGTCTTAGTCGCACTTGGCGTAAAGTTATTGATTGAAAAGCCCGTGTAATGCGCAATATTTACCACCTTTTGATATTGCTCGTTGTGTTTATTACTGGCGTGGTTGGTGCCATTGTTTGGCAGACATGGCCACAGGTACAGTTTGCGCAACGTGGCATGACCTGGTCTTGGCACTGGGGCTATTTCGAGCCATTTTCCAATGGAATACAACAGACGCGAACTCAAGATACGAAACAGCTATTACTTCGACGTGTGTATATGAATGACGGTATTGTCGTTTTTGTCTCGACAACAGTGGACAATAAATTTGAAGTTGATGTTGTAAAAGAGCAAAGTTGCGAACCTAAAACGACAACTTGGGCTTCAGTATCCGTCAACCATCAACGCATGAGACATGTGCCGATGGTTTGTGATGCACTGGGGCAGAGCTACTTTTATCGCTACATCGGGAAGCATCTTGAATCGATTGAAGTTGGGGTTGGAGATTCGTTCGTGACAGAGGCGTTTTCAGACTGGCCGCTATCAGAGCTGAAGTCGGATCAATTCAAGCAAAAAAATGCGAAGTTTTTTCAAGAACGTGGAGAAAATGTTGAGCATCGATGGTTGAGAGATTAACCGCTTAGCTTAAGATAAAATAAAGCCCGCTGAATACCAGCGGGCTTTATGTTTTTACCATTTCCAATTTACTTTCAGCGATTGACGGTTCATTACTGAACACTTGTCATGTCACTAAGCTTTTACTGCTTCAATTTCATCAGATTGCGATGCTGAGCTAAAGAACAGCTTGGTTTCTGCCAGTACGACGTGACGCAGTGCGATCAAACCGATTAGGTTAGGAATCGCCATCAGACCATTTACGATATCGGCGAGTAGCCAAATCATGTCTAGATGGAGGAACGCGCCTGATGCCACCAAACCAACGAAAATCAGCTTATAAGGAAGCACCGCTTTTGTACCAAAGAGGAACACAACGCAACGCTCACCGTAGTAGTTCCATCCAAGAATGGTTGTGAATGCAAAAAACATCAAACCAATTGAAACCAGCATTGGGCCAAATGTATCCGCATTCAAACCTACCGCAAAGGCATGAGTCGTCATTGCTGCACCAGAAAAGTCGCTTTGCCATGCGCCAGTAAGGATCAAGGCTAGGCCCGTCATGGTACAAATAATGATGGTATCAAAGAAGGTACCTGTCATTGAAATCAGGCCTTGTTTCACACAAGAGTCTGTTTTCGCTGCCGCTGCTGCCATAGGCGCGCTACCCAAACCAGATTCGTTTGAGAATACGCCACGAGCGATACCTGATTGGATTGCCAGCATGATACTTGCACCTAAGAAACCGCCGGTCGCTGCTGTTGATGTAAATGCTGAGACCAACACTAATTCAACGGCGTTGACCAATTGGTCTGCATTCATGATGATCACGCTTAGACACGCCAACACATAAAATACAGCCATGGTAGGAACCACTTTTCCTGCAACGTTAGCAATGGATTTGATGCCACCCAAAGTCACGAAAGCAACCAAAAGAGTCAGTACAAAGGCAGAGAGCTCACGGTCAACACCGAGAGATATCTCACTTGCATCCAGAATCGCGTTTACTTGTGGAAACGTACCAATACCAAAACAAGCAACACCCAAAGCAAACACTGCAAACATGATCGCGAGGGCTTTTGAGCCAACACCGTATTGCAGATAGTACATCGGGCCACCAATCATTTGGCCTTTATCATCGACTCTTCGGTATTTAACCGCTAACAAACATTCGGCGTATTTAGTCGCCATTCCGAAAAGGGCGGCGAGCCACATCCAGAATAGGGCACCTGGTCCACCAAGTTTGATCGCGGTGGCAACACCAACAATGTTACCAGTACCAATCGTTGCTGAGAGCGCAGTACAAAGTGCTGCAAAGCTAGAAACGTCACCTTGTTTATCAGATGGCTTATCTTTACTGAATACCATCGCTAGCGCTGTTGGGAGATGTTTAAACTGGATCAAGCCGAGGCTAAAAGTGAAGTAAACACCGGTACCCACTAGCAAAATAAGCAGTGGTGGACCCCAGACAAAATTATCGATGGTTTGTAGTAAAGATTGTAGGTCGTTCATGATTTCCCCTTAATAAAACAACTAATAAGGAGAAGAGGGAAAGGACGAGATCAACGATCTCTAAAAGAACTAAGCTATTGGTTGTAGGCGGGAAGGCCAAGCAAAATAGTTAGGTTGTAACTTTCCACTCCTCTGTCCTTTTGCCTGAGAGTTTCACCTTGCGTGAGTGCAAGACTTGCTCCTTCGGCGACCGATTTAACGGTTCTCTCCAGAGGTTCCTCCAACTACAGTCCCCGCTACCTAGGTAGCACCTGAAATAGTTAATTCTTCGGCGAGTTATGCTAATCAAATGTTAAAATTTGATTAATAACCACTCTCCTGCAGTCTTCATCGGAACAATTACTCAATTAAATGAGTAAAGGTTAGTTAATGATGCTGGTCATCATTAACGTGTGAACTCTATCATGTTTTTGGTCCATTTCAACACCCTATGTCAATTTATTTTCAACGAAATAACCCCACTTAATTTTCACGAAGCTATGTTTACCCAAGTTTTTTGTGTGAGTAACTGCAAAAACAAAACTTATTGGGCTAGGGAATAGAACCAAGAACACACTTCAGAACGATAAATGTGTTTCGATTATTACGGCATAAGTTATTCAATTGAGAACACAAATTTGATTAAAATCGAAGCACTTATTTTAAAATCTACGCTAAGTTGACCTTATGGGGCGTATAAATGAGTTACAATAAATCTTTGTGAAACCGTCTATGGACCTAGGCAGTTTTTCATAAGTGGACAAGGAGGCGGTATGACCAGATTATTAGCCATTGCGGTGTTGATTGCAGTAGCATTTGTGCTGTTTCGTTATCGAACCAATGAAAAAGTCCAAAAAGCGACCGTTATAACATTAATTGGCGCCTTTCTGATTTATACAGCATCGATTATGTTTGCGGAATTGATCCGCTAGCAAAGTAAAAGAGTCCTTGGAGTAGTATACGGTGAGTTCTCAGAACAAGATGGAAGAACAAGACGACGTTGTTGTCATTGAAGAGCGTGACAAACGTACTCATATCTATATCGCGATTGCTGCGGTATTAGGCTTGGCATTTGGTGGCCTTGTTGGTTCGATTGTCACTGCGAACAAGTGGGAATCGACTTATCATGTGCTAGAAGAAAAATACCAAGCGTTGACGCAAGATAAAACGCAGTTGGTGTCTCAAGTAAAAGTGCGCGAAGAAGCGCTCGACCAAGAAATACAAGATAAAGTCACTGAACTGCTCGCTGCGAAAGATGAAGCGCACGAGAAAGCGCTTAAGAAGTTACAAAAGCAATTGACTGAGGTCGAGAAAGTTAACCTGTCGCTAGAGTCTCAATTGAAACAACAGGCAGATAAGATCAATACGACAAAATCAGAAAATGAGAAGCTGAGTCGTCAAGCGGATATGCAAGCGACTATCTTTGAACGATCGCGCGAGGTGTTTCAAAAAGAGCTGAAAATTTCGCAAGAATTGGAGTCTCTAGAGAAAGAAAGGGCGAAACTATTGCCTAAGATCGAGAAACTCAAAAAAGAGTGTGATGTATTTTTGGAAGGTAAATCTTGGGACGTGAAATCGGACGCGTGTGATAAACACGATGAAGCCAATTCACGACTAAGTCAGGTCGATCAAATGATTGAAGTTTATAAAATGGATCTCAAGCAAATCAAAGCAATAACTGAAGATATCGGCCTCTAGATCTTTTATACCTGATTTTGGAAAGTAAAAGGAGCTCTTTAAGAGCTCCTTTTTCGTTGCTAGCTTTAAACTCGGGAGCTAACGTTTATTCTTAGATACGCGAGGCGTCATAGCCTGAAGCAAGCAGCAATTCTCGCTCATGTTTAATCAGTTGGGCGCGATCTTCAATCAGCTCATTGAGAGCTAGTGAGGGCTTGCCTGCTAAAGCCTTGAACGACTCAAAAGATTCCGCGGTGTCGATTTTATCAATCATCTGACTGATGACATTACGAGCCTCACACGGGTTACTCGTAGTGGTAAAGTATTCCACTTGCTTTGCTGCCGATTTCATCTCTGTCAACAGCTCAAGTGGGCTGCTCTCTTTTGCTACCGCCATGTAGTTATCCAGCACGCGCTTTGCGTAAAGCAGTTCTTTGAGGGGGATATCTCTTCCACTCTCGATTAGAGATTCGCTAAGGATCATACTTGAGCTCATGGGCATTCCTTCTTATATACAACGCAGCTTTTGATGTTTCCCTGAGTCTAATTTATTGAAGTCACATTGGGAATGGGTAAAAAGCATTTTTAACGCATTTTTATTCACTAATGAAAACGCGAATGCGATGTTTATCCGGATCGGTAGCCACAAAATTTAAGCCATACACCGAAGTCATTGGTGGTTGAGCAAACTCAACGCCCATGTTTTTCCAACTGTTGTAAACGTGCTCTAACGTATGGCGGTTACGCACTGCAAATGTTAACTCGGTGCCACCACCTTTGATGTCGCTGGAAGGGGAAAGAACATCACTTTGCTTGAGTGTCAGTTTTAAGCCATTTGCGAGTGGCATAGAAGCAAATGTTGGAGACAAAAACGTGACCTCATAATCAAACAGTTTCGAGTAAAAAGCTTGGCTTACGTGGATGTCCTCAACATAGAGGACGAATGAATTGATAGTTAGCATGGTCTGTTTCTCAATTTACTAGAAGTATGAGGTTGAATCTAACGGAAGGCTAAGACAGGTTTTGTCAGTAGAAGATTCGAAGGAGAGTGTAAGAATAAAGAAAGGAGCCAGTTGGCTCCCTTTTCACTGAATCAGCGGATATTAGTTGGTACGTTTCGAAGCGTACCAGTTGTTTTGATACGCCTTAGATGCAAACAATGCGTTTGCTTTTGCGCGTTCAATAACGGATTCATCGACTTCTAGCGGTTTCATGGTTTGGCTTTCAAAGTCGTACGCCAGGGTCGATACTTTTTCACCAGGAGAAAGCACAACTAGGTTGTCACGCGTTAAATAACCAAAGTTTTTGTCGTATTGCATCATTGCGCGTTCATCTTCGCGAGCCAGTGGTTTCGTTAAATCACGACCAATCATCGGCGTTTTGGCGTCTACGCCAATAAGAGACAACAGCGTAGGCGGCATATCTATGTTGTTTGCGATACGGTCATCTTTACGTGGTTGAATGTCTTTACCAATGATCAAGGCAGGAATGTGGAAATGCTTAACCGGAACCAAGTTAGCGCCAGACACGCGGGCATCGTGGTCTGCAATGACAATGAAAATAGTATCATCCCAGTAGGATGAGTTTTTCGCCTTTTCAAAGAACGTACCCAAAGCGTAATCTGAATATTTCACCGCGTTGTTACGCGTCATGTGTTCGGAATCGTATGGCTCAATTTTACCTTTCGGATACTCATAAGGACTGTGATTGCTTGACGTAAAAACTAAGCTGAAAAAAGGTTTGTCGCTTTTTGAAAGACGTTCAAACTCTTCGTCTGCTTTGTTGTATAAATCTTCATCACTGACCCCCCAAGAGCCAACAAAGCTTGGGTTATTGTAATCATCTTCTTCGACGATTTGATCAAAACCATTACCGAAGAAGAAGGTTTTCATGTTATCGAAGTTTGCTTCACCGCCATAAATAAATTGCGTGTGATAGCCTTGTGCTTTGAGTAAGTCTGCGATGGTAAAGAAGCCTGTTTGGCTTTTGCTTAGTTTCACCACTGCGCGAGAAGGGGATGGTGGAAAACCCGTGGTTACGGCTTCGATACCACGAACAGAACGAGTACCCGTTGCGTACATTTGCGTGAACTGCCAACCTTCAGCCATGAGTTCATCCAGGTTTGGCGTAAGAGGCAGACCTCCCAAAGAACCCACAAATTGCGCTCCTAAGCTCTCTTGTAGCAAGATCACTAAGTTCTTACGTTTACCATGGTAAGTCGCGGGGTTACTGTTCATGGTTGGAAGCAATGTTGGATCAAAGTCGGACTTTTTTGACGAAGCGCGAACTAGCTCCAGCATCTTTTGATTATCCATCTTGCCGTAGAACTGCTCTGCGCTTTTTTCTGACTTCATGCTGTTGACAGCAAACAGCAGTGAGTAAGATGAGTTTAATGCTAAGTCGTTAAGCAGTGGATCGTTAGAAAACGCCACCATGGCTGGGTTTAGTGGGCGGTGGCCTAAAGACGAGCGTGCGCCTGCAACACCAAGAAGCACAACAAAAATGGCTAATAGTGGGCGCCATTTCCAGTTGATCTGCTGTGCATTGTCGGTCAGTTTTTTGCTCCACTTCCAACCCAAAACTAGAGTTAATGCCGTGCCTAACGCGCCAATAAACAGCTCTAGCTTATAGCCAGTCCAAAGCATGCCCATGACTTCTTTCGGATAGATAAGGTATTCCACAAACAGACGGTTTGGGCGTAGGTCATATTCTTGAATGAATGGTGCCGTTGCCAGTTCCATGTACACGAGAATCCAAAGCCCTAAAACCATCCATATGCGCAATATCCATTTCCAGTATTGCCCAATCTTGCCGTTTAATGGCATTAGGGCTGAAAGCAGTGCAGGGAGGATGAATAACCAGCACAATGTTGCAATGTCTACGCGTAAGCCTTGGCCTAGGATGTAAATTAAGTCGTTGAAAGAGTCAATTCGATCAAGTTGCCAAAAGGCGAGCAAAACGCGTGAGATAGACAAAAATATAAGTGAAAACAAAGAAAAAGC
The DNA here is from genome assembly GCF_012275705.1 of Vibrio chemaguriensis. Classification (NCBI taxonomy): domain Bacteria; kingdom Pseudomonadati; phylum Pseudomonadota; class Gammaproteobacteria; order Vibrionales; family Vibrionaceae; genus Vibrio; species Vibrio chemaguriensis. The sequence continues at coordinate 243,517 of NZ_SHOE01000002.1, read as the reverse complement.
AGCAATTGGCTGCAAAGGCCCCCACACAGAGCCCTTAGATAAGTTTTTCATATTTATTCGAATAGTTTAATTGTTATGTTGTGTTGTTTTTAACAAAGCAAGCGTGAAATAAACGTGAATTATAATGTGGGTTTATGGTCGAGTAGTGTAAGTGTTGGTATGTCTATGTAAGTGTGGAATGAAGCTCATGTTCGGCTGGAACATAAATTAAACAGGTTATGGTCTGTATCGCTTTTGTTAGCACTTTGGGAAAGTGACGACAAACGTATTCCTACTATTTTCTCTGGGAATGAGCTCAAGTGTTGCACGGTGTAGTGCTGTAATGTCTTTGCAAATTGACATCCCTAAACCCGCACCGTCGCCATGTTCGGAATGACCCCGATAAAACTGTTCGAAGATTCTTTCACGAGTTTCTTTCGGGATTTCTGGACCAGTATCGGAAATTAAGACTTTGATTGTATTATTGTTCTCAGTGAGGCTGACTTGTATGTCACTGTGCTCGCCGGAGTAACGAATCGCATTATCGACGAGGTTACGAAATAACACCTCTAACAACATTCGATCACCGGATATAGCGATGTTGGAAGATGATAAACTGATGTCTTGCTTCTGCTTCAATGCTAACGGTGCCAAATCAGCAACAACGGTTTGCAACAAAGGGGTTAGCTCAACGGTGTCGAATACACGTTCTGATAAGCTATCTACTTTAGCTAAAGTCAGTAGCTGATGGATAAGGCGGTCAGTGCGTTCAATGCCTTGCAGAATGTTGTGTAAATCTCCTCTCAGTTGCTCCGGATCATTACTTTCAAGTGCATTTTCTACGTTAAGACGAAGGATTGTTAGTGGGGTTTTTAGTTCATGCGCTGCAGCACGTGTAAAGCGTTTCTCTCTTTGCCAGGCTAACTCTAGTTCAGAGAGGAGAGAGTTGAGCGAATCGACAAGTGGTGCGAGTTCAACGGTGTTGTCTTTTACATGAATGCGATCTAATCGGTGTACGTTTCTTTGTGTGATGGCGGTGCGCAGGTCGTTAATCGGTCGGAAATGTTTATCGATCAACCAAAACAGCAAAAGCAACAAAGTTGGTAGTATCAGCAATTGTTCTATTGATGTGGATAGGGCTATTTCGTGGATGATCTCTTTACGTATCTTGTATTTTTCTGCAACCACGACGTATTCATTATCATGTTTTGTTTGTGGCAGTGAAATCTGAAATGTACGCCATTGTGTACCGTCTTTTACGATATCAGCGTAGCCGTTATTATCAAAGGACGTAGAGAGTGCGTGCAAGGTTTGATCAGAGCTCCAGAGCAGTGTGTTGTCTCGATAGAATTGAAAAACCAAGTTTTGTTCATAAGGGTGGCCGAACGTTGTCACATTGTCATCGTCAGACTTTGACATTGACTCAATGTTTTCCATCCACTCATTAAATAATTCTCGATGGTTAGCGAGAGTCCTCTCTTCCGTTGAAATTGAGAGCGTCAGCAACATTAATTTTGCGGATTGTCCAAGCCTAGCGTCATAAACTTCTTCGACCTCGTGCTTCGCAGATTGGAAACTGAAATAAAGTGAGATGAGTAAGAGAACACTTACCAACACGCCTACTGATAGAGTTAACTGACGTTTGATCGAGTACGATTTCTTATCTTTCAAGAATGTACCCCACACCGCGAATATTTTTAATGACCACTTTGGGCGCTTTTTTACGCAAATTGTGAATATGAACTTCGATAGCGTTGTCGCTTGAACCTTCATCCCAGCCGTGCAGTGATTGTTGCAATTGCTCCTTACTTTGCACGCGTCCGGCGTTCGTCATCAAACTGGTGAGGATTTTAAATTCATTGCGTGTGAGTTTAAGCGGCTCGTCATCGTAGCGAATGCTTTGTTCCGATAAGGATAAAGATAACTGTCCAACTTGAATGATTTCTTCTGCACTACCGGATTGACGGCGAATCAACACACGCAAGCGAGCGAGCAACTCTTCGAGTGCAAACGGTTTTCCGAGGTAGTCATCTGCGCCGCCGTCGAGGCCTTGAACGCGATCGCGAATGTCGTCTCGTGCGGTAAGTATCATCACTGGGAGCTTAAATCCGCCTTTGCGAATATTACGCAGAACTTCCAATCCATCGATATCGGGGAGAGTGAGATCCAAAATTACTGCAGTGAACGCTTCTGTTTTGAGTGCGCTAGTCACGCCAGAGCCTTTTTCCACCCAATCCACGGTGTACCCATGGCGACTTAATGAAGTCACCATGGATTGACCGAGTAGTTTGTCATCTTCTACGAGTAATAAGCGCATGGTTTATTTCAATCTCCCAAGAGTCGCTTCAATTTCCAGTTTTCGACCTTTATCAGCCAAAGGTCGGTCAGGGCGAGGTGACGCCTGCATTGCGCGAGTCAAATACACTTTCGCTTCCTTGTCTCGACCTTCTTCTGCAAGGAAGTCTCCATAAAAATAGTTCGGATCGATGCCTTTTGGATTGATCTCTAACGCTTTTTTCAACATTTCTTCGGCTTTACCGTCATCACCAAAGCCAATTGGCCACCCCGGAACTTTGTAATACAGAGAACCTAAACTGGTGTATGCAGATCCATCAAGCGCTTGCGGTGAAGTTGCGATTACCCCTTCGAGTAAAGATTTGGCTTCTTTGGCGAGTGATAGTGCACCCAAGCCACCTTGAGCACCAGCCAGCGATGCTTTATTGATTGCCAGCCAAACAGTGAGTTCGGGATTGCCCGGTTCTCTGTCGAGATAAATACTGGTTTTGGCAATCGCGCGATGGAAGCATTGTTCCTTTTCGTCACCATCGGGCGTGCTGTACTGACATTCCGCCCATTTCTTTTGAACCTGTTGCAGTGGAGCATTACCTGCCAACGCAGCGGTCGAAGCTAACGTTGAACAAACCGTCAAAGCGCAAAGTAGTTGTTTGGTATTCATCGTCCATGTCCTCTTCAATGACTGACCCGGTTTACGTATTGGTGAATGGTTTCTTGTTGCTTACGAATCGCAGAAGAAACCACGCTTGGAAGCAGTTGATTGATGCGTGCAAAAAGCTTTTCTGGCCAACCAATCCATTTCGCGGAAATTTCTTTTTCCAACATGGTGACAACGTGATTGGCAACAACTTGCGGCGAGTCCGTTTTGTTACCCAGTTGTCGATTCATCTCATTGACGGCATCGCTATTGAGTGAGGTTTCTGTCGCTCTTGGTGCCAAATACAGCGCACGGATTCCGGTTGCGAACAGTTCTCTGTCGAGCGATTCGGTAAAACGGTGCAATCCCGCTTTTGCCGCGCAATAGGAGGTATAGCCAGGGTAGCCAATTGAGCCGAATGTGGAACCAATATTGAGAATTACCCCAGGCTGTTTTAACCACGTCAACGCCGATTGGCACAGCAGCATCGGCGCAACGAGATTGAGTTGGATTTCGTCTGCAATCTGCGTTGGTCGCTTGTGGCTTAACAACGAGAAATCGTTGCTGCCCGCATTGTTAATTAGTGCGTCCACTTTTTGATGTTGGCGAGCTCGATCTTTAATCGCAGTTAGTCCTTCTGATGAGGTGATGTCTGCAACGACTAGGTTATGGCGCTCTGGATTCGACAGTTCACGCTGTAGTGTTTGCAAGCTATCTTCGTTTCGCCCAACAAGAATGAGGCTGGCACCGCGTTTTGCTAACTCTTGCGCGATGGCTTGCCCAATTCCGCCCGTTGCGCCTGTCAGGAGAATGGTGCTGTTGTTAATGATCATGCTTCACCTCACGCCGCTTGTTGGGTTGAGAAAGAAGGCAAAGAACGCAGCATTTGTCCGTACAATGCGAACACCATTTTTGCGGAGTCGATGATGACTTGTTGATCTTCCACTTTGGTGATTTTGTTCATCAGTGATTCAAAAAATTGCAGATGATCTTGGTCTAACACGCTGTGTGAAACTAGGTAAGTCATTGCCGAAGGCGGTAGGCTTAGCGTTGACTGGATTTTTTCAGCCATTTGGCCACCAATGCCGACGCTGGTGCCTTCTAATACCCACACCATGCCAAACAGCGCGAGTGGGTTGTGGCGGTCAATGTTGTGGTAAAGGTAGGAAACCATCAGTTCAATCGGTGCTCCTACTTGACCTACATCTTTGTTGTTGCGCACTGCTTCGGCATCGCCGCCGCACGCTTTGATGTCATTTAAAATCCATTCTTGATGGCCTCTCTCTTCCTCGATGTACTCGGCAATGGCATCTCGTACCCATTCGTATTCGCCAGGTAGTCGGCCTCCACACGCCATCAGCAAGGGAACAGTGTGCTTAACGTGATGGTAAGCTTGGGTTAGAAAGGCGATATACATATCTTTGGAAATGTTGCCTTGTTGAACGTCTGCGATGACTGGCGCAGTTAACATTGCTTGTTGAGCTGCGGCAGTGCTTTGTTTGAGTTGTTCGAAAAATAAAGTCATAACCTTCTCCTTAAGAAGCCGTTAACTAAGATGCAGTTTGGAAAGACGTAATGTGTTGCTGGAAGGGCAAATCGATGCGTTGGAGCTTTTGCGCTTGCAGCGTTAATTCAGGCGTTGTGCTCGCTAATGACTGAGCCACATCATGTTCGATTTGATTTCGTTTGAGCTTGCCGTTATCCGTGTACCAACCAGAGATGGCTCGTGGGTTGTCAAGTAGCAACAAGGTTCGGATTTGAGCGTAATCGGGTAGGGTTTGGTTTAATGTATGAACCTTTGCTTCGACGTCTTCGCTATTGGCAATGACAGCGCATAATGTTTGTTGGCTATCGCCCGTAACGATCAGTGGCGTCATCGGCAAAAACGCCAACGCTTCTGATTCAATCCATTCCGGTAAGACATTTCTGCCATACGCGGTGACGATAAGGTTCTTCTTACGTCCCGAGAGAGAGACAAAGCCTTGTGCGTCAATTTGGGCTAAGTCGCCAGTCGCTAACCATTCTTGAGTAAACGGTTCATTCAAATAACCAAGAGCAACGTTGCCTTTGACGAGCAGTTCACCATCTTCCGCGATACGAATCTGAGCGTGGGGAAGCGGTTTGCCACACGTTCCTGCTTTAAATGCGGCTGGTGTATTCAAACAAACAACAGAGCCACATTCAGACAAGCCATAACCTTCAAACGCAGGGATGTTCAGTGCATGCGCGGCGTTAATCAGTTGAGACGACACTCTTGCGCCGCCAACGGCGACAAATTTTAGAGAATCCACAAGAGAGGGCTGCTGTTTCGCGATCTGAATGAGCGCAAGCAATAAAGCCGGTGTTAGCACTAAGCTTTCTGGTTTGATGGTCGCTAATGCTTGTGCAAACAGACGCGGTTCGAATTGGCTTGAACCGAGTAAGCCGGTTTGCTCTCCGGGTAAAATATATGACGTCACGCCCAACATGAGTGGAACATAAACGCCGGTTATGTTCTCGAGAAGTGTCGATAACGGAAGCAGCACTAAGTGCGAGTGTGCCGTGCCGTTTACTGCATCGGCGAGCGATTTCGCCACCAAACACAAATGATCATTGCTTAAACACACGCCTTTAGGCTGACCAGTCGAGCCAGACGTAAATGTGATTTTTCCGGTTTCTGGTAGATAAGCTGCCTGTGTATCTTCATCTCCCAACTGGTTACGACGCAGCAAAGGCAAATTGGTAATGGAAAACGGATGGTCTTGCTGATTAAAGCTTTGCTTAGGGTTAGAAGCCAACCATGCTTGCCAATCGCCGACTAAAGCATCGACGCGTGATTGCTCTAACGTATGTTCAACCTGTGCATCAGAGAAAAAAGTCGGAATAGGTACGACGACTATGTCTGCCGCCATCGCCGCCAAATCAACAATGGCCCAATTGATGCTGTTTTCTGCGCGTAGCGCGAGTGCTTTGATGTTCTGTGCAATAAGTTCGGCGGCAACGAGTTCGATCTTGTTTAACAATTCAGAGTAAGTCAGTTCAACGGTTTGATTTGCTTCGTAGCCGACAAGTGCTACTCGGCCTGGTGTCGTTTTTGCCCATTTTGTAATGGCATCGAGGAGAATATTCATACGTCACCTATATTCTGGCGTGGTGTTTAACCAAGTTGTTCTGGTTGTGTTTGCGGTTTTAACGACGTTTACTTTTCTATCTAGGCTTGTTCACGTTTTTTTTCTTGGACTAATCGAAGGCGTTCGAGTCCTTTTTGCAAATTGCCAGCTAACACACGCGGTTGATGCTCGTAGTACGCCCCCCAAGTGGACTTGGCATCGGGGACTTTATTTTGATCGGCCTGCGCGATGATATGAGGCTCCAATCCTAGGCGCGCCATCATGGCGTGAAGAGGGTCTGTTGCGGTGAAGATGCACCATTCAAAACCGAGATTGACCAGCATTTCTGCGATCAGGTAGAAGTGCAGAGATGACATGCCCTTAGCGAAAGATGCCAAGTGACCAAACTCCACTAAGTTCGAACGTTTTACGTCGCAGTTAAATACGTTAGAAACCAGCTTTTGGGCGTCGTCTTCTAAATACTGTTCAAGGAACAAAGGTTCATCTTCGGCGATGCGAAAGCCGCATACGGAAATAATTTGACCGCCGTCAATGAGGGTTAAATACGCCGGCATAAACTGTTTGAGCTCGGCAAAGAATGCTTCTTGATAACGCTGAGAAACATGCTCGATAACTTGGCTCCAAAGCGGATGCATTGGATAGACGATGTCTAAAGTAAAGCCATCTACAGAAATTTGTGCATGGTGTTTCATGAGCGCTTCCTTTGTTTGATTGGTTATCAACAAAATAAAACGCGAAACTTAAGAAACTCTTAAGGAATGAAATTAAGTAGAAACTTTAAGAAAATACTTAGGAGCAGGGCTCAATATTGTTGTAACCCTTTTTACTACGGTGAATAAAATTAGAGCCAACCGATGTGATCGGTTGGCTCTAAAGTTAGGTGTCACGTATTTTAATGGTTGTGCCGATTACATGGCTGCTTTTTTAGCTTCGTCTACCCATGCGTCGAACTTTTTCTGGTTCGCTTTGATCCAGCCATTTACATGAGACTCGATGTCTGCTGAGCTGTTCTTACCTTGGCTCATCATCATATTCTGCGCACTAACATCATTGATGTTTAGCTTGATGATTTCAAACAGCTTCGCTGCTGCTGGGTTCTTTTCAGTAAACTCTTTGTTCGCAACGATGCGCATAGAGTTCATCTCAAAGCCGTAGTTCTTACCGTTCTCTAGTGTTGTGTCGATGTCCTTACGCTCACCAGGAAGTGAAGAGAATGGCACTTCTAACCAAACAACATCTTTACCCGGAACTAAGACGCCACTTACCCAGTAAGGTGTCCAAGTGTAGTAAAGAATCGGATCGCCTTTTTTGTAACGAGAAATCGTGTCAGCGATAATCGCAGCGTAGTTACCTTGGTTGTGCGTTACTGTGTCACGAAGCTTGAACGCATCCAACTGATGCTCAACGACCATTTCACAACCCCAACCTGGGTTACAACCTGTTAAGTCCGCTTTACCGTCACCGTTGGCATCGAAAAGCTTGGCCAGTTTTGGATCTTTTAATTGACCAATATTTGTGATGCCATATTTTTCAGCGGTTTTTTTATCGATCAAGTAACCTTGAGCAGCACCACTTACATATTGACCTTTGCGGAAAAACTTATCATCACCGCCAGACATCGTGTACTTATCGGCGTGAAGAGGGAACCAACCTACAGCTAAGAAAGTGGCGTCGCCTTTAGCAATAGAGGTATAGCCTACGTTGTAATCGACTTCTTTAGTCGGTTTTACATCGTAACCAAGCTCTTCAAGTGCACGGTTTACGATCAATGTTTGAAACGTTTCCTCTGCAACGGTTGATTGAACTGGCTGAACAGTCACACCTTCACCCGGTAGTTCGCTTGCCACACCATAAGTTGAAAATGCGATAGTACTTAGAGCTCCAACAGAGAGCGCTTTCTTCCATGAATTATTCATTGATGTTTCTCCTAAGTTTTAGATCGTCTTGGTTCGTCTTTGTTTTCAGTTTTAATAGGTATGAAACAGGACCTGTGTGATACCAGCGAAGCTTGGTGTTACCCGCATTAACCCCTAATACTTGGGTAATACGGTCTAATAAAATGGCAAGAATTACGATGCCTAAGCCACCGACGGCAGCAAGACCCATATCAAGTCGGCCGATACCACGAAGTACCATTTGGCCCAAGCCGCCAACCGCAATCATTGAAGCGATCACGACCATAGAAAGTGAAAGCATCAAGGTTTGGTTTACCCCTGCCATAATCGTTGGTAACGCCAATGGCAATTGGATGCGGTAAAGCATCTGTTTTTTGTTTGCCCCGAAAGAGTGGCCCGCTTCGATCAGCTCTTCAGGTACTTGCTGAATCCCTAAAATAGTCAGGCGCACAACGGGAGGCAGTGCGAAAATGATGGTTACTACAACGCCAGGAACGTTACCAATACCGAATAGCATAACGATTGGCACTAGATAAACGAACGCGGGGGTCGTTTGCATTGCATCGAGTATTGGTCTAACAAATTTGGCTGCGGTTTGGCTTCTCGCCAACCATATCCCCATCGGTAGCCCGATAAGCAAACAGAAGAAGACGGCGGTTAAAACCAGTGCGAGCGTTGTCATCGCCTGTGACCACGCACCAATTAGGCCGATAAAAACAAGGGATACAAGTGTTGAAAAACCGAGTTTTACATTGGAAAACTGCCACGCCAGCAAAAATAAAATGAGCACCATGATAGGCGCAGGTGTGGACACCAAAGCAGTTTCAAACGAGGTAAGAATAAAGTCGATTGGAACTCGAATTGCTTGGAAAACAGGGCGACCATGTTCCACCAACCAGTTCAATCCCGATTCTACCCAGCTATCAAGTGGTAGAACCGCATCTTGGAATGGGTTCATAATGTCGAATGGCGCTTGCTCTACAGTTTCTGAGCTTAACCAGTCATTACTTGGGGCAGCGTCAGCACCTGCACCTTGTGACCAAGGATCATCTTGTGCAGGAGCGGTATTCGACCAGGGATCATTGTTAGTTTGCTCTGAAGACATCGTGTTAATCCTTATCTAGTGTTTGTAGAAGACGTGATTTAGTCACGACACCAAAGTAAGTACCTTGCTCATCAACGACAGGTACGGCATAAGGAACGCCTGCAACTAGCCCCAAAATGTCATTGATTGACTGCTCTGGCTGAAGAGTGACTTCATCCGTCAATTGAGCACTGGCTAGAGAGCGGTTTTCTTTGTGAGCCAAACGTAGTGAGTCAAGAGACACGATGCCGGAGTATCGGCTAGATTTATCGACGACAATGCCGTAATCACGGTCATGATCCATTAGAATCTGCATCGCAGAGCCCGGGCCATCATTTTCCGATTTCTTAAAGACGGCGGCTGGTTTCTTGCGAGCGATATCTTTTGCTGTCAAGACACTTGCGATGTTTACGCCGCGGAAAAACGCTTCGACATAATCATTTGCTGGGCTGTGCAATATTTCATCAGGCGTGCCAACCTGAACAACCTCACCGTTTTGCATGATGGCGATACGATCACCAATACGCATTGCTTCATCCAAATCATGAGAGATGAAGACAATTGTGCGTTTGTCATCGTTTTGTAGACGAATAAGCTCATCCTGCATCTCAGAACGGATTAATGGGTCTAAAGCGGAAAACGCCTCGTCCATTAATAGAATGTCTGGGTCACAAGCCAATGCCCTTGCTAAACCCACACGCTGTTTCATACCACCGGATAACTCGTCAGGGAAAGATTCTGCATAAGGGTCTAAGCCAACTCTTTCCAAGGCGGAAAGGGCACTTTTCTGACGTTCATTAACATCAATGCCAGCAAGTTCTAAACCGAATGCAGCGTTTTCGATCACCGTCATGTGAGGCATAAGTGCGAAACTTTGAAACACCATTGAGATATTGTTGCGACGAACTTCTCGAAGTTCGTCTTCAGAGATATGGGCAATATCTTTCCCTTTGAGATAAACACTGCCTTTCGTTGGCTCAATGAGTCGGTTTAGGAGTCGAACGAGAGTAGATTTTCCCGAACCAGAAAGCCCCATGATTACGAAAATTTCACCTTCGTTAATGGTGAGAGATACATCGTTTACGCCGACTGTTAAACCTGTCTGTTCAAAAATACCGTCCTTATCGATACCTTTTTCGATAAGCGAGAAGGCTCTTTCTGGGTCTTCTCCAAACACTTTATACAGTCCCTTAACTTCCAGTATGGGATCCATGTTATCTGTCCTTTTTTGTGTGTTTATAACTGTTTAACGATTTGTACTCTAATTAATTTTAGTTCAATTTTCAACGAATGGGGTTCGGTTAACTGGGTTTTATGTGCATACAATGAACAATTAAGTAGGTGTGGCTAAATGGTGTTTTCATTAATTAAAATAGATACTTACGGTTGGTCTTGTCTTTGCGTAACTTTTCCATGACATTGGTTTGAATTTATTTTGAAGTTTTTAGTACATTTCAACTCAGCCCACATGCATAGCTATAAGGAGAAATAGATTAGAGGTCTATATTTAAAAACATTAGAGCTCTAATTTTTGGTTGGAGTTTTATTCTGCGAACTAGGTTAGGTGTTGTTATTCTTAGATTTATTCATTGATTGATTTCAATCTTGGTGATATTTATCGCTGTAGTTTAGGCAACGTATGGAATAAAAGATGGAAGCCGAACAGTTAGAAGTGCTCAACTTCATTAGCCAGTACCCACCTTTCGATGATCTACCCGAAGAGCAGTTAAAAAAGATCGCTCTAAATGCCGAGGTTGCATACTTTCGGCAAGGCACAGAGATACTCAATTTTGGAGACACGATCCGCGACTTATATATGGTGAGAAGCGGCGCTGTGGAGATCTACCGACGTAAAGGCGAACTCTATAACAGGATTGACGCTGGTGGACTGTTTGGACAGATGGGGTTATTAATGAACAACCGTGTGCGTATGCCTGCCAAAGCGATAGAAGACACCTTGGTTTACTGTATTCCGGAGGATATTTTCAACGAGCTTTGTGATGAGTTTGAAAACTTTGCTGACTACATGGAACTGGAAGACAGCGCGCGTTTGCGAAGCGCAATATCCAGCCGCTCAGAAAGTAATGACTTTACCACTGCCAAGGCACGTAAGATCTTAGCGAGAGATCCGGTAACGTTGGAGGCGACGGCATCGATTCAAGAAGCCGCGATACTGATGGCGGAGGAAAATGTCACCTCTTTGCTTATTGTTCGCCCAGCAGAAGAACTCACAGAAGAAGATGATGAACAACTACTTGGAATATTGACTGATCGCGATCTATGTATTCGCGTATTAGCTCAGGGCATTGATACCAATATCCCAGTGAGTGAGGTCATGAGTTATGACGTGGTGTCTCTGGATTACAACGCTTATGTCTTTGAAGCCATGTTAACCATGTTGCGCTACAACGTGCACCATCTCCCTATTTTAAAAGATAAAAAGCCGATAGGAATTATTGGCATGACGGATATTGTCCGTTATGAATCTCAAAACAGTTTGTTACTCGTTAGCTCCATCTTCCAACAAACCAGCGTTGAAGATCTCAAGCAAGTTTCTGAACAAGTGAAAGACTGCTTTGTACGAATGGTGAATGAAGATGCCAACGCTCATATGATTGGTCGAGCCATGTCGGTAATTGGTAGTAGCTTTAAACAGCGTTTGGCTGAATTAGCAGAGCAAGAGCTTGGCCCTGCGCCAATTCCGTATTGTTTGGTCGCTATGGGATCGATGGCCAGGGATGAGCAGTTAATTGTAACGGACCAAGACAACGCCCTTATTCTCGACAACAGTTATGATGTTGAGATGCACGGGGAGTACTTTGAAAAGTTTGCCAAATTTGTTTGTGATGGTTTAGCAGCATGCGGCTATGCTTACTGTACTGGCGACATTATGGCAACCAATCCAGAGTGGCGAAAAACCCGAGCGGAGTGGGAGGAGTGCTTTGGCAACTGGATAGATAACCCAACTCCTGAAAGGTTGTTAAACAGTAATATCTTTTTTGATTTATTAGGTGTTCATGGGCGAGTGAAGTGGGCGGAACAATTAAGCAGCTTTATTGTTAGGCGCGCGAAAAGAAACAACCGCTTCCTTGCATGTATGGCTTACAACGCGATACGTCGTACACCGCCATTGGGCTTCTTCAAAGATTTTGTTATGGAAAAAGATGGTCGTCACCGCAATTCTATTAATTTGAAAAGAAGAGGTACTGCGCCATTGGCAGATTTGATTCGAGTACATTCATTGGCAATTGGTTCCCGTTCGCAAAACTCGTTTGACCGTTTAGACGATATCAATGATGCGGGCATTTTACCTAAAGGTCGAGGAATGGACTTGAGGGATGCAATGGAATTGATCTACATGGTTCGAATTCGTCATCAAGCACTCGATATCGAAAATGGAGATGAACCAGATAACAACATTGAGCCAGAGAACATGTCAGAGTTTGAGCGCCGAAACTTAAAAGCTGCTTTCCAAATCCTTAGTAATGCACAGAACTTCATCAAGTTCCGATACCAGAGAAGTAGCAAATAATGTGGTTCTCAAAAAATGCAGCAAAAGATCAGCCGTTGTTGGATACGTCTCGGACGCCAGAGTGGTCAACGTTATTCAAACAGCTCGCGAAAGAAGCAAGAGACGAGAGGCTCAAACGTTATTACTCGACACCGATGGTTAATGGGGAAACACCAATTGAGGAAGTGCCATTTGTCTCGGTAGATTTTGAAACGACAGGTTTGAATGCGGAAGAGGATGCAATTCTCACGATTGGACTTGTGCCGTTTACCATTGATCGTGTTCAATGTAGTGGCTCTGCGCATTGGGTTGTTAACCCTAATCGTGAGTTAAACGAAGAGTCAGTTGTGATTCATGGCATCACTGATTCTGAAGTCAAAAACGCGCCCCAACTAACCCACATTTTAGGGGAAATATTGGATGCGCTGTCAGGCAAAGTTGTGCTTGTTCATTATAAAAATATCGAAAGGCAGTTTTTTAATAACGCGTTGCTAAATAGCATTGGGGAGGGGATACAGTTTCCCGTTGTCGATACGCTAGACATTGAACACGCGATACAGCGCCGTGAATGCAGTGGCCTATTCAATAAGTTAAAAGGTAAGAAGCCAGGCTCTGTCAGGCTGGGGCATGCTCGTGAAAGGTATCGCCTTCCTGCTTATCAACCTCATCATGCTTTGACCGATGCGCTGGCAACTGCTGAACTGTTTCAAGCACAGTTGCAATATCATTTTAATCGAAGCATGCCAATCTCTTCGATTTGGCAATAAGCGTTGTTTATGATGAAGACAATAAAATGCAATGAAAGGTAGGGGGCTTTGCGATTATGATGGCGGACTGAGTAACCGCTTATAAGAACTATGTTTTTTGAACATGTGCTTGGTAGTGATGAGAGGCTTCATCACTCAAACTCCGACGAAAGTAATTTAAATTTGGTCACGTATTTTTAAGGAGATTATCCGTGAGCACCGATAATAACGGTGGCATTCAACGCCCCGATGGAAAGGTAAACGCGATAGACACTGACTATCAAATTGGTCAGGATAACGTCGCGTTAAAAGTAGGCCCGTTTGGCCTTGATATTCATAACCGTGTTTTTGCAATTTCTGGTTTAGCAATCATCCTATTTGTTGTAGTAACACTATTATTTCGAGAACAGGTAGAGCCGTTTTTCGCAGATCTAAGAGCGGGTTTGTTACACCATTTGGATTGGTTCTTTCTCGCATCTGGTAATATTTTTGTCATTGTCTGTGTTGGGTTGATTTTTACACCGCTAGGTCGGGTACGAATCGGCGGTACAGAAGCGACGCCAGATTATTCCTATGCGGGTTGGCTGGCAATGCTCTTTGCAGCAGGTATGGGTATCGGTCTGGTGTTCTTTGGTGTATCAGAACCTATGTCTCATTTTAGTTCTGCTATTGGTGGCGTGAACGTTGAGAACGGTGTTCGTACTGACTGGGCCCCTCTAGGTGGTGCAGAAGGCGATGCAAGTGCTGCATCTGCACTAGGCATGGCGGCGACGATTTACCACTGGGCGCTTCATCCGTGGTCAATCTATGCGCTATTAGCTCTTGGTTTGGCGATTTTCTCGTTTAACAAAGGCTTACCACTTACCATGCGATCCATTTTTTACCCACTGTTTGGTGAGCGTGTATGGGGTTGGACTGGTCACATTATCGACATTCTTGCCGTTGTCGCGACAGTTTTTGGCCTGGCAACGTCTCTAGGTTACGGTGCGTCTCAAGCCGCAACGGGTTTGAACTTCCTATTTGATGTCCCAATGACGAATACTACGCAGGTACTATTGATTATTGGCATCACCGCACTCGCTTTAATCTCAGTTGTTGCGGGACTAGACAAAGGCGTGAAAATCTTATCTGAGATCAACATGGGTCTCGCTGCGCTTTTACTGCTTTTCGTTATTGTTGTCGGCCCGACGATCGCGATTTTAACGGGCTTCTTCGAAAATATAGTGTCATATGTGGCTAATATTCCTGCCCTATCAATGCCATTTGGACGAGAAGACGTAAACTATTCTCAAGGTTGGACAGCATTCTACTGGGCTTGGTGGATTTCTTGGTCACCATTTGTCGGTATGTTCATTGCGCGTGTATCTCGTGGTCGTTCAGTTCGTGAGTTCATTATTTGCGTTATCCTTATCCCTTCTTCTGTTTGTGTGTTATGGATGACCGCTTTTGGTGGTAACGCTATAAGCCAATACGTGAGCGATGGTTATGAAGCCGTGTTCAACGCGGAATTACCGTTAAAACTATTTGCCATGTTAGATGTGATGCCTTTAGCTGAAATTACATCTTTCGTCGGTATTATTTTGGTGGTGGTATTCTTCATTACCTCTTCAGACTCTGGTTCACTGGTTATTGATACTATTGCTGCGGGCGGTAAGGTCGATGCGCCAACGCCTCAACGCGTGTTCTGGTGTACGTTTGAAGGCTTAGTTGCGATTGCATTGATGCTTGGTGGTGGCCTAGCGGCAGCTCAAGCAATGGCCGTGACCACAGGCCTACCATTTACGATTGTTCTGCTTGTTGCAACGGTTTCCCTAGTAAAAGGCCTGATGGATGAACCTCGTCCAAAAGCGGTTTCTAAGAAGAAATCGAAATAACCAACATCAGCAGTTAAATATTTGAATAAAGCGGCATGCGAAAGCATGCCGCTTTATTTTATTTTTGAATTTTTGCTGAGAAATGAAGACCATGGAGGACTGTTTTTTCTGTTCGTTTTTTATACTTATTCTTTAAGTGATTTTTTAATAAATTAGACCTCGAACTATTTTAAGATTTGGTTAAATGGCATATTTTTGTGATCTCCATCACAAAAATATCGATAAAAAGGCGGATTATTTGATTTTTAGTCGCGAGGAATGCCCATAATAAAAAGGAAATTTAATTAGACCTCAAAGGATATGTATTTCCACATGATCACATCAGCACCTTGGGTTCTTTATCCAGAGATTGGAGAAGACTCAAGTAAAAAATGGATTTTTCGTGAGCCTAAAATCTCTGATGGTGACGACATTTACAGCTTAATTGCAGACTGTCCTCCATTGGACATGAACTCATCTTATTGCAATTTCCTACAGTCTACGCATTTCAGCAAAACCAGTATTTTGGTTGAGCAAAAAGGCGAAATCGCAGGTTTCATTTCCGGTTATCAGAAACCAGACGAGCAAGACGTTTTATTTGTCTGGCAAGTTGCAGTCTCACCTCGCTTTAGAGGTCACGGTTTAGCATTCCGTATGTTGAAAGAACTTCTCACCCGAGAGGAATTGGGCGGTGTTAAATCGGTAGAAACTACCATCACGGAAGATAATAAAGCCTCTTGGGCATTGTTCAAAAAGTTAGATGCGATGAACGGCAACTCTGGCCAAGTAAGCACATTTTTGGATGAAGAAGCCCACTTTAAAGGCAAACACGATACAGAATATTTGTATCGCATTCCTCTCAAATAATCCTCAAACAATAGGAATTAAAAACGGTCTCATCATGGATATTTTCAAAAAGCAGGAATCCAACGTACGCTCATATTCAAACAATTTCCCAGTCGTTTTTCGTAAAGCGAAAGGCTGCTGGCTGGAAACAGAACAAGGTGAACGATACTTAGACTTCCTTGCTGGAGCGGGATCTCTAAATTACGGCCATAACAACCCAGTACTTAAGCAAGCACTGCTTGAGTACATTGAGATGGACGGTATTACTCACGGTTTGGATATGCACTCAGAAGCGAAAGCATCGTTTCTTGAAGCGTTGGATACTTACATCCTTAAACCAAGAAACTTGGACTACAAAGTTCAGTTTACTGGCCCAACTGGTACTAACGCCGTTGAGGCAGCACTTAAGTTAGCGAAAAAAGTAAAAGGTCGCGACAGCGTCGTTGCATTTACCAACGGTTTCCACGGTTGTACAGCTGGCGCTCTAGCTGCAACGGGTAACCAGCATCACAGACAAGGTAACGGTTCTAGCTTAAGTAACGTCACTCGTATTCCATTTGAAGGTTACGCTGGCGTTGATGGTCTAGCATTGTTCGAAACCATGCTAAACGACAACTCTGCAGGTATGGATAAACCAGCCGCTGTACTTCTTGAAACTGTGCAGGGCGAGGGTGGTTTAAATGCTGCTTCAAACGAGTGGTTACAACGTTTGAGCAAAATCTGTAAAGCCAACGACATTCTTGTGATTGTCGATGACATTCAGGCTGGCTGCGGACGTACAGGTACTTTCTTTAGCTTTGAGCCGTCAGGTATTCAACCAGATATCGTGACGCTATCGAAATCGATCGGTGGTTACGGTTTACCAATGGCCGTCGTTCTACTCAAACCAGAGCTAGACCAGTGGAAGCCAGGTGAGCATAACGGCACGTTCCGTGGCAACAACCATGCATTTATTACCGCGGCGAAAGCATTAGAAATTTATTGGGCAAATGATGATTTTGAAACACACATCAAGCAGTGTTCAGACAAAGTAAGTGCTGTTATTGATCGCTGCGTTCGTCGCTTCCCACAAATGTTTGTACAGAAAAAAGGTCGCGGCATGATGGTTGGTATTGAGTGTATCAACGGTGATATGGCATCTGAAATCGCGAAAAACTGTTTCGAAAACGGAATGGTAATTGAGACAGCTGGCCCTGACGACGAAGTCGTTAAGTTCTTCTGCCCACTTACGATTAGCGAGTCAGAATTAGACCAAGGACTAAGCATCTTTGAAAGTGCAGTGGAAACCATTGCTGCGAAACATTTCAAACAAGCATCTTAATAAGGATTATTAATTATGATCGTCAGAACACTCGATGAGTGTCGCAACAGTGAGCGACGTGTGGTTTCAGATAACTGGGAAAGTGTCCGTATGTTGTTGAAAGATGACAACATGGGTTTTTCTTTCCACATTACTACGATTTATGAAGGTACTGAAACACACATTCACTATCAAAATCACCTAGAATCGGTTTTTTGTATGAGCGGTGAAGGTGAAATTGAAGTCGTTGGTGGAGAAACTTACCCGATTAAACCGGGTACGTTATACATCCTTGATAAACACGATGAGCACTACTTGAGAGCTTATAAGAATAAAGAAATGGTAATGGCGTGCGTATTCAACCCACCAATTACCGGCGCTGAAGTGCACGATGAAAACGGTGTTTATCCTCTCGTTGACTAAAAGATAGAGGTGGGGTGCTTGTCGCCCCACGATCAACTATCTCTTCTTTTTTCTTTTAAAGTTACCAATCAAAAAAGGCTTATCATGACATTTACCGTAGAAAAAATCGGCGGTACATCAATGACAGCATTTGATGCTGTTCTCGACAACATTATTCTTCGTCCTAAATCGCCATACAATCGTATCTTTGTCGTCTCTGCATACGGCGGTATGACCGACGCGCTACTCGAATGTAAAAAAACCAGTAAGCCAGGTGTTTATCAGCTTATCGCGAAACGTGATGACAAATGGGAAGAAGCGCTAGCATATGTAGAAAGCCGTATGCTGCTCACAAATGAAAATATTTTCGCGGACCCAATGAATCGTATCCGTGCAGATAAATTCATTCGCTCACGTATTGCTGAAGCGAAAAACTGTATTGCGAATATTTTAGAAACTTGTCAGTACGGTCAGTTTTCGCTACGTCAGTATTTGCCTCAAATTCGAGAGTTTCTGTCGTCTATCGGTGAGGCGCACAGTGCTTACAACACGGCACTGAAACTAAAAAATATGGGTATTAACGCTAAGTTCGTTGACCTGTCCGGTTGGGACAATCAAGCGCCAAGAAGCCTTGATGAATCGATCAGTGATGCGTTTGCTGATATCGATGTGTCAAAAGAACTGCCAATCGTTACAGGTTATGCTTACTGTAAGGAAGGCCTAATGCACACTTATGACCGAGGTTATAGTGAGATGACATTTAGCCGAATTGCAGCGATAACAAAAGCGGATTTAGCGGTAATTCACAAAGAATATCACTTGAGCTCTGCAGACCCGCGTGTTGTTGGTCCTGAAAAAGTTTTGCCAATTGGTAGTACAAACTATGACGTAGCAGACCAACTTGCTAACCTTGGCATGGAAGCGATTCACCCAAATGCAGCCGCAGGTTTACGCGAGAGTGGTATTGAGCTACAGATTAAAAATACATTTGAACCTGAACACGAAGGCACTTTGATCTCTTCAAGCTACCGCCCAGGAGAAGACAAAGTCGAAATTATCGCAGGTAAAGAAAAGGTGTTCGCACTGCATTTGTTTGACCAAGCGATGGTGGGAAAAGCCGATAACGTTAGCTACGAATTAATGGAAATTATCTCTGATGCTCGCGTAAGTTTAGTTGGTAAAGAGATGAACGCGAACTCTATTACTTACTATCTAGGTGGCAGTACTGATAGCTTGAACAAAGTATTGTATAAAGCTGAAAAACGCTATCCGAATGCGTCGATTAAAGGCCGTATGGTCGCGCTGATTTCAGCCATCGGTTCTCAAATTGACACTAACAAGACACTAGCGAAAGGTGTACTTTCTTTGATGAACAATGGCGTAACGCCAGTTGCACTTCACTCATCAATGAGAAATGTAAACGTTCAGTTCGTAGTGGGTGATAAAGAATATCAGCGTGCGATTTGCGCATTACATGATGAATTCTTTCAGAGCAATAGTTTAACTAAATCGGTTAACGTAGCTTAGTTTATTCACGGTTAAAATACAAAGGAGAGCAGGTTTGCTCTCCTTTTTTTTTGTTTTTCTGTGTTCTCAATATGGGCCCGTTTTGCATGGAGTAAACTACTGAGCTAAGTGTGTCCGTAGAGATACAGATAAGCCAGCAGAACTCTGCTGGCTCAGTAACGCAATCTAGAGTGATTAATTAGATTACTTAACTTTATTCACTTCCTGTTTAAGCATTTCTAACTGCTGCATCTTTTCTTGCATCTGCAAAGAGTCGTAATTTAAAGAAGCAGGGTTCATAGTTGTACCGCGTTGCATTGGGTATTCAGGTAACGTTTTAAAGAAGTCGCCAACAACGTCTTGAATTGGTACAAACAACCAAATGTTGTCTGCCATCCAACGTAGGTACATTTGTGACTCGCTAGGACCTTTTTCAAATGGGTCAGCACGTAAGTGAATGATCTTAGGCCAGTTTGGTACAGATCGCACGGCGTCGCTTAGGTTTCCTTCCAGAGTTGCAAAGTGAAGTTTCCAGTCATTCCAGCGTACTGCGTTTAGTTCACCATTTGAGGTGAAGTAGAGCAGAGACTCACGTGGTCCTTTCTCTTCTTTTCCCTCGAAGTATGGCATGAAGTTGTAGCCGTCTATATGGACACGCCAGTCTTTACCATTTGCTTTGTAACCTTCAGCAAGCTTTTCTTTCACGTCAGGAACGCCAGCTGCCGCCAACAATGTTGGCAACCAGTCTTGATGAGCCATCATTTCGTTGATTTTCGTTCCTGGCTTAATGACACCTGGCCAACGCACAAGTTGAGGCACACGCATACCGCCTTCCCAAGTCGTGCCTTTCTCACCGTGGAATGGGGTTGCGCCCCCATCAGGCCAAGTCATGGTCTCTGCGCCGTTATCTGTTGTATAAATAACGATGGTGTTGTCAGCAACGCCTAACTCATCGAGTTTGTCGAGCAATACGCCGACTTGATCGTCATGCTCTAACATGCCATCAGCGTAAATGCTAACACCGGATTTACCTCGGTACTTTTCTTGTAATCGGGTCCACACGTGCATGCGCGTAGAGTTATGCCAGATGAAGAAAGGCTTATCTGCTTTAACCGCTTTCTCCATAAACGATAAAGTGCTTTCGAGGAACTCTTCGTCCGCGTGTTCCATGCGTTTACGCGTCATTGGGCCAGTATCTTCAATCTTACCGTCGGCATAAGATTTAATTACACCACGAGGACCATAGTTTTTACGGAACTCTGGGTCTTTAGGGTAATAGTAGGTTTCGGGCTCTTCTTCTGCATTAAGGTGGTACAAGTTACCAAAGAATTCATCAAAACCATGATTGGTAGGTAGGTGCTTATCTTGATCGCCCAAGTGGTTTTTACCGAACTGAGCTGTCATATAACCTTGGTCTTTTAGTAAGTCAGCAATAGTTGGTGCCCAATCTGGAATCCCATGGTCGGAACCCGGCATACCAATCGTCAGCAAGCCAGTGCGAAATGGTTCTTCGCCAGTAATGAATGCTGCTCGACCCGCAGTACAAGACTGTTGGCCGTAATGGTCTGTAAACAAAGCACCTTCGTTCGCGATACGATCGATGTTAGGGGTTTTGTAACGCATCATACCTTGGTTATATGCGCTGATGTTCCAGTAACCGACATCGTCACCGAAAATTGCGAGTATGTTGGGTTTGTCTGCCGCCATCGCTGCGCTGGACGTTGCTAACAGTCCGACGCCTACTGCGATTTTTCTCAATTGGTTTGCCATAAAAAACTCCAGATGGTTGAGAGTAACGAGAAGCACAAGTAAACCTTGTGCTTAGGTGCTGCATAAGTTAATGATGTGTATAGAAAAATCCTCTTATACTCTTTATAACCATAAGTTATTGAGGGTATTTAACTATTTGTTTCTAAAGAAAAATACTTGTCATTCTGATGGTTTGGGGAGGTTTTAAAAATAGAGATGGGTCACTAATGAATACCAGAGCAGGTTGCTGGTGAGACGAATAAAGTTTCAGCAAAAACACCGAGATACTCCCTAATCGGGGGACGAAGAATGGAGCACTCATTTTGAAGGCCTTTCACTTCTAATTATTTGTATAACCAAGGGGTTAGCGACTATATTGATTCAAGTTGCACCATCTAAATACTAAGGATAGTTATGAGTCAGTGGGCAGGTCGGTTTCGGTGTCTATTTTTGGGTATCGTCATGGTGAGTGGTTCGTTTTTTTCCCAGGCATCAGTGATAGAGAGTCCCCAAAATACTACGAAGCTTGGGTTGGAATATGTCGGCACGCAAACGTGCGCGGAATGTCACCAACAAGAGGTGGAGGCTTGGAAGGGCTCTCATCACGATATGGCAATGAAACATGCAAACTCAGAATCTGTTCAAGGTGATTTTGATAACCGCACAGTGACGCATGATGGGCAACCCAACCGTTTTTTTAGACAAGGCGAGGAATATTGGGTCAATATTCAAGGCCCTGATGGTCAATGGCATGATTATAAAATTAGCTACACATTTGGCTGGGAACCGTTACAGCAATATATGGTGGAGTTTGAAGACGGTCGTGTACAGCTCATTCCTTTTGCGTGGGATTCAAGGACGAAATCGGAAGGTGGTCAGCGCTGGTTTCACCTCTATCCAGAGACAGCAACGACAGATGAGTTTTACTGGACTAACACTGGGCAAAATTGGAATTTCATGTGTGCAGACTGTCATTCGACCAATGTAAAGAAGAACTATGACGCAATCAAAAATACCTACAACACGTCTTGGTCCGAGATCAATGTTGGTTGTGAAGCGTGTCATGGCCCTGCAAGTGGACACATCGAGTTGGCGAAAAAGTCCGCATCTACAGGAGGCTCTTTCGATACAGATAGTCACTATGGTTTTGACCGAAATTTATCTAAAGCGGTAACCGAGTGGGTATTTGAGAAGGGCCACAGAACGTTACAACCAAAAGCAATCGCAGAAACAAATCAAGTTCAGACGTGCGCACAATGTCACAGCCGTCGAACGCAGTTAAATGAGACAGGTGATCACATTCAAGGCTCATTTTTCGATAAATATCGGTTAAGCCTGATCACTCCAGAACTCTACTACCACGATGGCCAAATTTACGATGAAGACTATGTTTACGGTTCATTTCTTCAGTCTGAAATGGCTGAAAAAGGCGTAACATGCACCAATTGCCACGATCCTCATTCGGCAAAACTAAACATCCCAGAAGAGGCGGTATGTTCACAATGTCATATTGCGTCAGAATATACCCCAGAAAACCACACCTTCCATGAAGCGGGATCCAAAGCGTCACAATGTACGACTTGTCACATGCCAGAAACGACTTATATGCAAGTCGATCCTCGTAGAGACCACAGTTGGCACGTACCTAGACCTGATTTGAGCAAACACATCGATACGCCCAATGTATGTACGTCTTGTCATGAGGATAAGAGTAACCAGTGGGCGGATGCGCAGATAGCCGAATGGTTTCCTCACTCTCAATACCGCAATCAACAACACTTTGCTGTCGCGTTTTATGCCGATGCAATTGGGCACAAAGGGGCGGCGAATGCTCTGGCTTACTCTGCTCAGGATTCATCATTAAAAGACATCATACGAGCTTCTGCATTAGAGCGAATGGGCGGCAATACTGACCAAAATACGACTGTTTCGCTCGCAAGGGCCGTTAAAAATGAGAATGAAATGATTCGGCTCGGCGCAGTCGCGGGCTCGTCTGGTTATGAGTTTCATGATCGATGGCGAATTTTAGAACCACTGCTGGATGATCCCGTACTTTCAGTGAGGGCGGAGGCGGCTTCGGTATTAGTGACCAGCTATGCGCAAATGACGCCGTTACAAAAAGATAGGATTCAACCATCGCTTGAAGAGTACATGGACATTCAAAAGTTTAACGCCGATCGTGGTTTTGGTAGAACCAATTTGGCAAATGTATACCGCAGCTTAGGCGAAATCGATAAGGCAATTGCGTTATACCAAGAAGCGATAAGCATCGAGCCTTATTTCGAAAATAGTTACGTGAATTTATCGGACCTGTATCGACGCCTTGGGAAAGAAAAAGCTGCGCTCTGGGTGTTACAACAAGGGATGAAAGCTCAGCCTAAATCCAGCTCATTACCTTACAGTGCCGGTCTTTCTTTGTTACGCCAAGGCAAGGAAGATGAGGCCAAAGCTCTACTTAAACATGCCGCAGAACTAGGAAAGACTAACGCTCACTACTGGTATGTTTATGGTCTAGCTTTAGAAAAAAGTGACGTTCTGGAAGCCAGTAAGGCATTGCAGACTGCGTTTAAAGTTGGTGGGAACCCTCAACATTTATATGCTAAATGCGAAGTTCTAGCGAGAAATCATAAAAAAGGCGCTGTCGCTTTTGCTTTCGATAGGTGTCTAAAAGAGCTGAGTAATTATGCTCCTAAGCAGACTATTGATCAGCTGAAAGCATCTATTGCGAATCTGTAGAGATTAAACACCAATAGTAAAAAGTGGAGCCTTTATCGCGCCACTTTTTCTTACTTAGTTCAATCAGCGTCTTTCACTAGTCTAAGGCCCATGTCAGACATAATGACGGATTGGCTGGCAAAATCGCGGCGATAGTTTTCAGATTCGTCTGCGTCATAAGCAAAGCTGCCGCCACGTACAGACTTGTGTGCAAGGCTTTCTTTTTCCTCTTTTGCGTTTACCGGATTATCACTGGGCGCTGTTTTGTAATAACCTTCGTCAAAAGCATCAATCACAAACTCGCCTACGTTACCTGTCATGTCGTACAACCCGAGCTCGTTTGGTTGCTTTTGACCTACCTTATGAGCCTTATTGTGCGAGTTATTCGCATACCAAGCCACATCGTCAATATTGTTTGATCCAGAAAAAGTGAAGCCTTTGCTTAAAATTCCGCCTTTAGCGGCAAACTCCCATTCAGCTTCTGTTGGTAGACGGTAATGCTCTCCCGTTTTTTCATTCAATTTCTTAATGAAATAATTGGCTTGTTGCCAACTAATATTATTGACGGGTGTATTTGGATCTCGAAAGTAGCTTAGAGAGGAGCCAGTGACAGCTTCAAAGAGCGATTGAGTTACCTCGAATTTTGACAAATAGAATCCATCAACGTTAACAGTGCGAGCTGGGCCCTCTGACTTTTTGGCTGATGGATTATCTGCGCCCATCGTAAACTGCCCACCTTCGACAAGAACCATATCTTGATCGATTTTCTGAGCGAGAGAGTTTGGTGGGGTTGTTGCACACCCATTAATTATCAGCGTGACCGACATGGCTGAGACAAGGGAAATAATCTTACTTTTGGGATGCTTCATTCGGCAACTCCGTCAACGACTTTGATCAAAAAGTCTAGCAAGCAAAACCATAACAAACGGTTATACACACTATAACAAGCGCCGAGAATAATTGAACATTATCATCACCCTAGGCGATTAACTCGATGATTAGGTTTGACATCATTGGGGACAGGTTAGCAACTAAGAAGGTGATGAATGCACATAACTCAAGGGCCGCAGTTCAACGGAAAAGCATCTAAGCGTTTACATGTGATGGCAAAGCCCATTGGTGCTGCTTGCAACATCGATTGCACTTATTGTTATTACTTAAGCAAACAAGATTTGTTGGAATATAAGCAAGGGTGCTCGCCAATAATGGATGACGAAACCTTAGAGAGCTATATCCGCCAATACATAGAAGGGCAGAACACACCTGAAATTATCTTCTCTTGGCAAGGTGGAGAGCCAACCATGCTGGGGTTGGATTACTTCAAAAGAATTGTTGAATTACAAGATAAATACCGCCCTCATGGTATTACGATCTCTAATGATCTTCAGACTAATGGCACGCTTCTTAATGATGAGTGGTGCGAGTTTCTAAAAGCGAACCACTTTCTTGTCGGTTTAAGCATCGATGGCCCTGAGATGATGCACAACGCTTACCGAACAAATCGAGCGGGAAGAGGCACATTTAAACAAGTGATGAACGCCGTTGAGCTATTACATAAGCATGAAGTGAAGTTTGCAACGCTCACGTGTGTGAACAACTTGACCAGCCGTAACCCATTGGAAGTGTATCGCTTCTTACGAGATGAAGTACGTTCCCCTCAAATGCAGTTTATTCCGATTGTTGGGCAGAAAACTTTCAGAATAACAGCGCCACAAACTTGGAAGCCCAATGAGCAACTAATGCAAGGTGATAAACGTCTGATTCCCGGCCACAAGGATTCGGTTGTCGAGCCATTTTGTGTGGCGGATGAAGCATGGGGTAACTTCCTTATCGCGATATTCAATGAGTGGGTCGTGCATGATATTGGTAACGTTTTTGTACAGTATTTTGAAGCGAGTTTGGAAACATGGATGGGAAGAAAAAACCCACTATGCACGCTAGGTGAAATCTGTGGCAAAGGTTTAGCAATGGAACCAAACGGTGATGTCTTTGCGTGTGACCACTATGTTTACCCGGAATACAAGATCGGAAATATTCACCACGAAAAACTCGATACTCTCGCTTATAGCCCTGACCAGCAGAAATTCGGGTTTGCTAAAAGTCGTACACTGCCTCAGCAGTGTGTTAATTGCGATTATCAGTTTGCATGTTTTGGAGAATGCCCTAAAAACCGCTTTATTCGCACCAGAAAAGGTGAGCCTGGCCTTAACTATCTATGTGCAGGTTGGAAGAAGTTTTTTGCGCATGTTGACAAATCAATGGCGTACATTTTACGGGCGATGGGCAACCCTGTGGTACACGGCAAATACAGTGATAAGGCTTTGCACCTGAAAGCGTCTAATCAACCTGTTTTTGACACTAAGTTCTAAGATTCAACTGGTCCAGTTTTATAAAAGTAAGGTCTAATCAATGCAAAAGATAACGCATTTTACGAAGTCACTTTTAACGTTCACGATGAGTGTAGCGTTAAGCCAAGGCGTTTGGGCTCAAGATAAACCTCTGCTCAATTCAGATAAAGTTTCACCCGTTGAGATAGCATCTCAAGAAGAACCTATGACGCCAGCACAGCAAGTCGAAAAGTTGTCTTATGATGCACAAAACAAAAAGTTGTCTTCAGAAAAGCGTATTGATGCTTTACGTGAACTGGCCAACTACCCCAGCCAAAACGCTTTGGTTGCCGTTGCTCGTGGTTTGAAAGATGCAGATGCTGGAATTCGTGAAGCGGCAATTGTAGGAGCTCAACCCTATATGATAGAGCATCGCTGGCGTCTGGTTTCCCCGTTGCTAAGTGATGACGATGCAATGGTTCGAATTACCGCAGCGATAAACTTGGTTCGAGATTACGCTAGTTTAAGTTCGGAGCAGCAACAGTCACTCGAAGGCGCGGTGACTGATTTAACATCCTACTTGTCGCAGAAAACTGACAACGTTTCTAGATTACTCCTTGCCGATGTATATCGTTGGCATCGAGAGTGGGACAAAGCGGCATTGATTTATCCAGAGCTAACCAAGCTGATGCCAAGTAACCCGCAAGTCTGGTTAAGCTATGCGGACAATTTTCGAGCGCAACAAAAAGATCGACAAGCTATCAAAGTACTTGATGAAGCAATCACACTTTTTCCTGATAACGCTGCTTTGCATTACTCGAAGTCGTTGGCGCTAGTAAGACTTAGTGAGAAGCATGATGCCGCTAGCGAAATTGAAAAGGCCGCTAATATGGCGAAGAACAACAGTTATTTTTGGTACTTGAATGGTGTTCTGCAAGAAGAGTTAAATCTTAAAAAATCTGTGCACGCTTTTGAAAAAGCTTATTTGATCTCTGGCGCGCCGGAGCAGCTTTATGCAGTGTGTGATATCTACATTCGGTACGATAACCCCAAGTCTGAACAGTGTTTAGCGGAACTTAAGAAAGTGGCTCCGGATTACGTGATTGATGAGCTTAATCAGAAAAAGGGACGTCAAAGTACTTCAGAGCAGGTTGACGCCAGCTAACTAAACACTTTATCAGTAAGCTTCTTTAATTAAAGCGCGTTTCTAGTTACAAGGTCACTTTCTGGTGTCGTTGCATATGTTGCTCTGAATTGCGCTTGTTAATCGTGAACTATACTTTCATTTGGATTTGCATCCCGTACCTCAATATAAGGAATTAAAATGGCTATAAAGTTAAAGGTGATTGTCCTTGCGACAAGTTTTGCTCTGTCTAGCTATAGCATTGCTGCTGATGTGCAAGATCCTCTGCCGTCATGGAACAACACCGGTGCGAAGCAAGCTATTGTGGCGTTTGTTACTAAAACGACGACTCAAGGCTCGGACGCTTATATTCCTGAAAGCCAAAGGATCGCTACGTTTGATAATGACGGGACGCTGTGGGCAGAAAAACCCGTTTATCTACAGCTGTTTTTTGCGATCGATAAAGTGAAAGAGATGTCCTCTGATCATCCTGATTGGAAAACAACAGAACCTTTTGCTTCGGCAATAAAAGGTGACTTGGAGGGGGTTGGCAAGCAAGGCCTTGAAGGTGTGATGCAGCTTGTTATGGCGACTCACTCCGGAATGTCGACTGATCAGTTCCATCAAGAAGTGAAGGAGTGGATGAAAACGGCCGTTCATCCTTCGACAGGAAAGCCATACACTGAAATGGTTTATCAACCGATGCTTGAGTTACTCGACTATTTGAGAGCAAATGACTACCAGACCTATATAATTTCTGGAGGTGGTATTGATTTCATGCGTGTTTGGGCACCAGAAGTATACGGGATCCCAACGCAAAATATCGTTGGGACGACATTAAAAGCGGAGTATCAGGTCGTTGATGGACAGCCAACTATTCAACGCTTGCCAGAAATTGATTTTGTGAATGATAAAGCGGTGAAGCCTGTCACGATCCAGAACTTCATTGGTAAGCGCCCGGTGATGGCATTTGGTAATTCTGACGGTGACTTACAAATGCTAGAGTGGACTAAAGCGGGGTCTGGCCCACGATTTTCAGCGGTTATCCATCACACGGATGACAAGCGTGAATGGGCGTATGATAAAGACTCTCACGTGGGGAAATTAGACAAATCATTTAAAGTGGGTGAAGAGCAAGGTTGGCTGTTTGTCGATATGAAACAAGATTGGAATCAAGTTTTTAAAGAAGCGATGAAAAAATAGCGACCCAGCCAACGTAAACACTACACCAAACATTTTGTGATAGGGGGTGATGAGCAAAACGCTCTTCATCTCCTCAACTTAACAATTCTGTTTGGTATCAGCATAAGCAAATATTGCGTGCGTCCGTATTGGTTATTTGATTGCTGTGTGGCATCATTGCTTAAAACCACTTAAGTGAATTTAAGTAATGACGCAAGAAGAGCGATTGATAGAACTCAGAGCCAAGCTAGAGCTACAAAACAAAATAACGTTATCGGAAGTTTGCGAGTATTTTGGCATTTCGCGAGATTCAGCGCGTCGAGACTTAGTCAAGTTGAGCCAACTACCGGGATTACAAAGAATCCGAGGTGGCGTTATGCTTGCCCCGATATCTTCCTCTACAGAGGCGTACTCTAATCGACCAATTAGTGACACTAAGCATCGCCTCGCTAAAGCGGCCGCTAAGCTTTTGGATGAGCGTGACCACCTTGTTATTGATACCAGTACTATCTTATCTCTGCTCCCACTTTACGTAGAAAAAGCACGCTGTGAAGAAGATAAGCTCAACGTGGTCACCAACAGTATTGACGTACTGCTCGCTGCTGAAAAAAGTGAATCAATGGACGTCCATTTCTTAGGTGGACACTTTGACCCCTACGCCAGAGCGATCTTGGGTGCACAAGCAGAACAGCAAATGAAGCAATATCATGTGAATAAGGCGTTTATTGGTGTGTGCGCGTTGTCATCCCGAGGGTTGACGACAAATAATGAGCTAGAAGCAACCATGAAACAAACTATGATAGAGCAAGCTCAACAAGTCATTGTCGTTTGTGAATCCCGCAAAATTGGAAGCGACAATTTTCACCATGTATGTGATTTGTCAAAGATCGACATCGTTATTACCGATCATGCTCCTCAATCAGATTTTCAACAACTTCTCGACCACAATGATATTGAATGTATTGTTGTTTCACCGAAATAAGGAATCTTAGTATGGCTTACGATCCCGTAAAGACCGCCGTGATTGGTTACGGATATTCAGCAAAAACTTTCCACTTACCCTTCATTAAAGCACTGCCAAACTTGACGTTGAGCGCAATAAGTTCTCGTCAACAGGAAGCGGTCCAAAATGATTGGCCAGATGCTCAGTGGTTTGCTGATGCCAATACTTTACTCGATGACAGTGACGCTGAGCTTGTGATCATCACTGCGCCAAATGACGTGCACTACGAGCTCGCAAAGCGCGCGTTGAACAATGGGAAACATGTCATTGTTGAAAAACCGTTTGTAACGCGCATAGAAGATGGGAATGAGTTGATCGCCTTAGCAGAAGAAAAAGGATTGGTTCTGAGCGTTTTTCATAATAGGCGTTGGGACGGCGACTTTCTCACCGTTAAATCGCTTATCGAACAAGGTAAGTTAGGTGGTGTGAGGTTGTTTGAGTCGCACTTTGATCGCTACCGTCCTGAAGTTCGTCAACGCTGGCGAGAGCAGGCTCAAGATGGCGGTGGTATTTTATTCGATCTTGCTCCCCATCTTCTCGATCAGGCCTTGGTGTTATTTGGTTTGCCAGATGCGATAGACGCACAGTGTCGAATGATGCGTCCGGGCGCGACGACGATTGATTACTACAACTTAGTGCTTCATTACCCAGACCATATTGTGCATTTACATTCAAACTTATACAGCCCAGAACCAAACCTGCGTTATAAAGTATTGGGTACTGAGGCTAAATATGAAAAGTTCGGATTAGATCCTCAAGAAGGTTACTTAAAAGAAGGCCGATTACCGGAGAACGATGCTTGGTCGGAAGAGGACGAGGCGTTATACGGTGTCCGCTACGACGAAGACGGTGCGCAAACCATCAAAACGGAGAGAGGTGCGTATCAAGCTTATTTTGTTGGTGTAGCAGATGCCATTCGTTTGGGTACTGATAACCCGGTTCCTGCCGTTCAAGCAGTACAGAATATCGCTCTGATTGAGATGGCATTGGAAAGCAGCAAAACGGGAAAAACGATTCAGGTGAAATCATGAGCTTAACGCTTGAGCTCGTCGCTCAACAAGAGCATGAGCTTCAATTGAAAGAGTTTAACCACCAAGTTGCGTGGTCTATTGGTTTAGCTTTAAAAGAAGCGGCGGAAGCCTGTGACGCGGCTGTGGCTATTGAGGTCTACGGTTTTGGACAAACGTTATTTCAATACGCGATGACAGGAACGTGCGCTGACCATTTGGATTGGGTTCGTAGAAAGCGAAACTCAGTATTGAGATATGGTCACAGCTCTTACTACCTCTCGCTGTACAATAAGCAAAAGCAGCGTGATTTTGAAAATCAGCCACATCTCGATGCGCGTGAGTATTGTGCTCATGGCGGCGCGTTCCCAATTCGAATCTTGGGTTCTGGTTTAATTGGTGTTGTCACGGTATCGGGTTTACCGCAGTTAGATGATCATCAGCTTGTTGTCGATGTATTAAAGACAATGGTAATGACCAGCACAGAGCTTGCTTAAAGTTGTGCGATATTACAGTGGCACGGCATTTATTTTGTGTCACTGAATTCTCTTATTAGCTCATTTTGTGTTCTATTATGTGAGAAAATATTTAACACTGCTCCCAACTTCCTACCTGAAAATTAAATCAATTTCATATAACCTATACGCTCATTCATACAAAAAGCCATCGAAGCTGGCAGTTGGCAAATGTCCTTTAGAAGAAAAGAAAAACTTAATCTTAGAAACCTTATTGTAATCCTGTGTGTTTTCAGTGTGCTTGTCACTTTGATCAATGCGTTTTATTCGATCTATCGAGTGCAACGAGATCTCATCATCAATAACACGTTAGAGTCCAACCGCGTTTATGCGCAAAAAATGTCAGAAATGACGGACTCTTTCATAGAAAGCTCAATGTCGCAGCTAAAATACAGTGCGAACTTGC
Source organism: Vibrio chemaguriensis (assembly GCF_012275705.1). Classification (NCBI taxonomy): domain Bacteria; kingdom Pseudomonadati; phylum Pseudomonadota; class Gammaproteobacteria; order Vibrionales; family Vibrionaceae; genus Vibrio; species Vibrio chemaguriensis. The sequence continues at coordinate 212,326 of NZ_SHOE01000002.1, read as the reverse complement.
TACAAGATAAGATGCACGATGCTCAGTTTCTTGACGAAGAGGCGGAGAGGCTGAGAAAGCAAACCAAATCATTCAACTCTGTGGTTGTCGTTAATGCGAAAGGCGTCATTATTTCTGTATCACCAGAGACACTTCAGGTGAAAGGTGTAAAGCTCGTTGGTGAAAGAAAACGTCAATCTTTAAATGCTCAAGCGCCCGTTGTCACTGAGCCATTCATCTCACCCGCAGGTAATTATCTGTTAACGATCTCATACCCTATATTTTCTCACTCCAATGAATATTTAGGCTATATCGGCGGTACTATCTATTTAGAGAAGGACAATATTCTTGCGGAATTACTTAGCCAGCATGCTTACAAAGATGGCTCTTTCCTTTACGTTGTGGACGAAAGCAATACGCTGATCTACCACCCAGATAAATCGCGGGTTGGCGAAGTGATCAACGATAATATGGCAATTAACGCCGTGACAATGGGTCAGCGTGGTAACAAAGAAATTGTGAACTCTCGCGGTGTTGAAATGCTTGCAGGGTATACACCAGTTGAATCATCAGGGTGGGGAATTGTCGCTCAGCGCCCGAAATCAATGACGTTAATGGTGCTAGATGAGCAGATGTGGAGTGTATTTTTCAAATCGATTCCAATTGGTTTATTAACTCTGCTGTTAATCTGGTTCTTCTCTCTACTTATTTCAAGACCATTATGGCAACTGGCTGGCGCTGTTCGAGGAGTGGAAGAACACTCTTCATCCATCGATGATTTGAAGCTGGTTAAGTCTTGGTATTTTGAGGCCTCACATTTGAAGCTCAGTTTCCTCAAAGCGTTTGGTATCGTTTCAAAAACCATTGATAAGCTGCAACTGGATACGCTAACAGACGCGATGACTGGGTTGTTAAATCGACGCGGCTTAGACAAAGTTCTAGGCTTGTTTAAGCAAGAAAACACCGCTTTTTCTATTTTAGCTTTGGATATTGATCATTTTAAGAGCGTCAATGATAACTATGGTCATGATGTGGGTGACAATCTACTCAAAGAATTCGCTCAGTTGATGAAAGAGCAAGCCCGAGCGAATGATCATCTTTGCCGTTCCGGTGGGGAAGAGTTCATGATGTTCCTTGAAGCGACGGATGTTCATCACGCGGTTGATGTCGCAGAGCGGATTAGGCATAACGTAGAAAAACACGATTTCCTGGTCGTTGGTAAGGTAACGGTATCACTTGGAGTTTCTCACTGGAAAGGCAACGATATGCCAATTGAAGCGGTAATGAAAGACGCTGACAACGCTCTGTATAAAGCAAAGCGCAATGGAAGAAACAGAACCGAGTTAGGTGAAGACGCACAATAGGTATAGTGCTATGCGCTGAACGTAAAACGCGCCAGTTACCAAGCTTTTGTTTTACTCGTTGGCGTAGCCGCTACCAATTGCTCTAAATGGCAAGTCGAGTTCTAACTCCGGAATTTGCTTGCCCACCCAAGCCGGGAATGTATTGCTATTTGGTCCTGGAAACAACGTGTATTCTTCAGCCCAAGGGTATTGGTTGATAACGCTTTGTATTTTTGGGATAAGTTTATCGGCTTTTTCACCTTGTATTGAGAGTATTTTTTCTGGCTTCGCACCATACCAGTAGCGATCTGGTGTGCCCGTTTGGTATTGATACAGAGCGGGTTGTCCACGATTCACGCGCCACCCGACCACTTCATACACGGTATATTCGTTCGCATTTTCAGGCTTTATCGCAAACCAAGTGTGCACCGCAAACCAGCCTCGCCAACCAAATGCATCTGCGGCATAAAACTCAATTACGGCATGTTTCACATTGGAAGGGTCTGGCGCGATACCGGCAGGTTCTCTGCTTGCGGTACGCCAATCTCCTTGAGTGCATCCACCCATGAAAGCTGCGATTGATATCAAGCCAACTTTTAATAGATGAGTAAAACTGAGAGAGTTTTTCATTGATCGCTCCTAGACCAACCGATGTTGGAAATGCTTTATTGATTTTAGCTATAAAATAGGTGCAAGCCTTATTGTTAAATCTTCCCTTCGTTAAAAAGAAGGGAAGGCTAGCGCCACAATATCGGATCATACGTAATAATGAGGTAAGCAGATTTGTAACATGTGGCATAGAAAATATTGTCTTTCTCTATTAACTTGCTTAGTTGCGTATGAAAAAGTAAGAGCTTGTACGTATATTGCTTACACTATTTAGTAATTTAAAATTAAATAAAAACAATTGCTTGGGTGTTATTGGGGGCGATTAAATAGGCTGGTTTATCCTCAACTGCATTGTGATTCCCCCATTTTTAGCGGAATTTCATCGTACATCCTTTTACTGTATTTAGAGACTTGCGTACACCTGTGGCACAATGGGCGATTATTGAGAGTGCTGTTTGGTAATGCAAATGGCAGAAAAATAACTAGAAATTGAATAACCAATGTTTAAATCAAAAAGTATACTTGCATTATGCACCTTCGCATTTGGCTGTTTTGCCAATCAAGATAGTGAACCAACGTCCGTTGTACTTAACTATGGTGACTCTTCACTCAGCGCTGATATTCAAGCAAATCGAAAATTTCATGTGGTCCAAGATAATGAAAGTGAACATGTGGAGTTTTCTGGAGGAGTCACGAAGGAATATTCCGATTACATTGTTAATATACATATCATCAGAAAAAGCAAAATACGCAGATCAAGTCGAGAGCTGAATACCACCGTATTGATGAACAGCGATCAGCTTGAAAAGCCTTTAGTGGTTGGTATTGAAAATGATGAATTCACCAGTATTACTTTGCGTTAATACTTGGTATTTATCGAATAGGAATGGTTGAACCGATGCTCTCAATACGCCGCTATCGCACAGAGGATGCTCCAATATTGTGGACACTTTTTTACCACACTGTACGAGTCATTAATCGTCGCGATTATACCGAATCACAAGTTTCAGCTTGGGCCCCATCAGATTTTGATCTCAATTCATGGCAACGCACAATGGATGCTATTCAACCCTATATCGCGGAAATAGAAGGGCAGGTCGTTGGCTATTGTGATTTGCAAAGTGACGGCTTGATTGACCATTTCTTTTGTCACCATGAATATCAAGGCCAAGGTATTGGTCGTGATTTGATGTCTTTTCTATTTTCACAGGCGAAAGTACAGGGGATAGAGCGACTGTACTCTGAGGTGAGTATCACTGCACGACCTTTCTACGAGAAAATGGGGTTCACAGTTAAGGTTCAGCAACGTGCTGAAGTTAGGGGAGAAACCTTAACTAACTTTATGATGGAAAAGTATATTTCACTGAAATCGTGAGCATTTAGTGAGCTTGAACACAGATATAAAATGTTTTCCAATGTGAAAACAAGTTCATTGATCTCGCACCAAAGTTTTGTTTGAAAACAGTGTGCATAATCTTCTCTGGAACAAGCCATTACTGCATTTTTCGTCTCTGAAGGCTTAGTCAGAGCCTAAAAGCCTCGGTATTGCGGTGGGTAATGGCGTTCCAAACGCCAAACGTGTCTGGCTAACCATCTCAGGAAGAGAAGTAGTACTATGCGCCCTTATCTCAAATACATTATTCCAACATTGATACCATTGCTTATTTGGTTAATGCCCCTCTCTGCATTCCCATTTGATGGCATTACTATCGTCCAGCAGAGAGTGATCGCAATCTTCTTGCTTGCTGCACTCTGCTGGGTGTTTGAACCTATTCCAATCTACGCGACTTCGGTCGTTATCATTGTGCTCGAATTATTGCTTGTTTCGAATAAAAGCATCGTACTTTTTCGCTTGCAAGAAGGGCAGCCACATTTTGGTGAGCTGTTGCAATATAACGAGATAATGGCGACTTTCGCTAGCCCGATTATTATGCTGTTCCTCGGCGGGTTCTTCTTAGCTATGGCGGCGACAAAGTACAGACTGGATGTCAACTTAGCGCGCGTGTTGCTAAAACCATTTGGGCAAAACCCAAAGTTCGTTATGTTGGGTTTGATGTTGATCACCGCTGTCTTTTCCATGTTTATGTCAAACACCGCAACAACAGCGATGATGTTGTCGATTCTAACCCCTGTGATTGCGGTATTTGGACCTAAAGATCCCGGTCGAATTGCATTTGCCTTGTGTATTCCTGTTGCTGCCAACATTGGTGGTATTGGTACACCAATCGGCACGCCCCCGAATGCTATCGCGCTGAAATATTTGGTTGGTGACAACTTAATTACGTTTGGTGAATGGATGGTATTTGGCGTGCCATTCGTCATTGTGATGATGGCGCTAGCGTGGTTTCTGATTGGCTTTTTATATAAAGCCGAGCAAACCACCATCGATCTGAATATTAAGAGCAAGTTTTTGAAAACACCAAAAGCGATGATTGTCTATGTCACCTTCGCAGGTACGATTATTCTCTGGTTGATGGGTTCAGCACATGGAATGAACTCTTACACAGTGGCATTAATTCCGGTCGCGGTATTCTCATTGACGGGCATTATCAACAAGGAAGATTTGAAGAAAATTTCTTGGGACGTGCTTTGGTTGGTGTCAGGTGGTATCGCTCTGGGTCTTGCTCTGGATAAAACAGGGCTTGCGAAGCTGGTGGTACACAGTATTCCGTTTGATCAGTTCTCGCCATATGTGGTCTTGCTTGGTGCGGCGTTCTTGTGCTTGTTAATGGCAAACTTTATGTCGCATACGGCCACTGCAAACTTACTTATGCCGATTATGGCTGCGCTAGGTACCTCGATGACTTCGTTAACGCCATTGGGTGGAGAAGTGACGCTGATCTTAGTCGTGACATTTGCTGCTTCACTCGGTATGTCGTTACCAATCAGTACGCCACCAAACGCGTTAGCTCATGCTACTGGGCATGTCGAAAGCAGCCAAATGGCTCGTATCGGTGCAGTGCTGGGCGTGATTGGTGTATTACTTAGTTTTGTTATGGTTTGGATTTTACATACCGTTGGGCATATTGGGTAACCCATGTACGAAACGAAACTAGATGCGTTAGTACAACGCTATTTTAACCATCTTGAACGCCGATTAACGGTCCTATCCGGATCGGTACTGATCGAGCAAGCTGGCTACAACGATCGGTTGTACTACGTGCTTTCAGGAGAGTTGGCTGGCTATTATGCGGAAGACGACAAGAAGCCAATTCAGGTATTTTCTGCGTCTCAAGGTGCGTTTATTGGCGTACATAGTTTCTTTTCTGGTACATGGACTGCCTCTTCGACAGTGATTGCTCAAACCGACGTTGAACTGGCTTGGATACAGCGTGATACGCCCGCGGTGGAAGAGGCGACATACGGACCATTGACGACACAATTTATGCCTGTGATGGTGAACGAGTTATCTCGGCGTCAACGGCGTGCAATGCAAGAGGCCTTGGCTAAAGAAAAAGCGTTACAAAAGCTGCATACCGCAGAGCAAATGACAACGTTAGGGCAACTTGCCGCGGGTATTGCTCATGAGTTGAACAATGCTATTGGTGTGGTAAGCAGTAAATCTGAGCGACTCGAGTCGGTCATCATGGAATTGCTTGAAGAAGTTCATCCGGAAGCGAGTCAGTTTTTTGATTTTGGTTTGATGCAAGGACAGAAAGTCTCTTCCAGCGAAGCGAGAAAGCGGGGGCGTCACTTCGAAAAATATTACGGTTTACCTAAGGATCTCGCACGTGATCTCGCACGTGCCGTTCCAAATAATTTCCTGTCGGAGCATTGGTTAAAAAGACCCGAAGAAGCGATACGTTTCTGGCAAATGGGGCGAGACCTTCATGATTTGCGTATTGCCTCTAAACATACTGTTGGCATTGTACGTTCAGTGAAACAATTGGGGCGTACGGATATCGACCTGGATGAAGCGTTTAATATTAATGACTCAATCAATCGAGCGCTGGCCCTATTGCAAAGTGACTTAAGACGCGTGAGCGTACGTTTTAGCCCAGCGGACTTGCCGGACTTTGTCGGCTCTCAAACCGAACTCGTCCAAGTTTGGGTCAATATTTTAAAGAATGCGTGTGATGCACTTGGTCAAACCGAAGATCCGGGGATCGAAATACATACTCGAGAGAGTAAGGGGAAAATTTTGGTCACGATTGCTAACAACGGACCAGAAATCGATGAAGCGACACGCAGAAAAATTTTCCGGCCAAACTTCACCACTAAAAAGGGTGGGTTGTCGTTTGGTTTAGGATTAGGGCTGTCGATTGTGAAACGCATTATCGCCGGATATAACGGCTCTATTGTGGTAAAGAGCGACAGTGAAAAAACAATTTTTAGAATCAAGTTACCAGTAGAGGGTGAACATGGAGAAGCTTAATGTAATTTGCGTTGATGACCAACGAGAGGTATTAAGCGCGGTTCTACAAGATTTAGAGCCGTTACATCAGTGGTTGAATATCGAAGACTGCGAATCCGCAGGTGAGGTTCTAGAACTGATGGATGAGCTTGATGCAGAAGGCGAGATGATCGCATTAATAATTTCCGATCATGTCATGCCAGGTAAAACAGGAGTGGAACTACTGACAGAGGTATCACAAGACAGTCGTTTTGTTCGCACACGTAAAGTGCTTCTGACGGGGCAGGCGACGCACACGGATACCATTAATGCAATTAACTCCGCAGGTATTGATCGCTACTTTGAGAAGCCATGGCAAGCGAGCCAATTGATTGAGTGCGTTAGAAACTTGGTGACTCAATATATCTTTGATATGGGCTTAGATTACACTCAATATCACGAACACTTAGATCAGAGTGTTGTTTTTGAGCGCCTACGTTAATCAAGGCTCTCTAAGGTTGTTTTCGTCACGGCCAGTTAGTGTCTGAAATTTACTGTGAGTAGTTCAGCATGCTTAACGTGGCCGTGCGGAATAGCGTTAATTCTGGGATTATTTCGCCGAAGAACGGTTTAGCTCAATGAATAGCGACTGGCACTGGCAACAGAGAGTGGTTTAGAGAACCAATAACCTTGCAAATAATCGACGCCCATCTCGGAAAAGAAGTCACACATTTTTGCGTCTTCGATGCCTTCTATCACCACTTCAATATTATTTTCCTGACACATAGTGATAAGAAACTTCAAATACTCTTGAGAAGAGCGATTGGTCAGTGTCTTCCATGCCATCGACTTATCAATTTTGATTTGTGTCATCGGCAAGTCGAAGAAGCTATTTAATGAACTGTAACCAGAGCCAAAGTCATCGAGCGAGAGTGCAAAACCTAACTCCCTGAGCGTGCTTAGGGGGGCAATAGCCGTCTGGTTATTATCCAAAATAAACGTTTCTGTCAGTTCCAAAACAATAGACTCGGGGTCAACGCCTGCTTCATCCGCCATGGCTTTAATTCGCGTAGGGAATTCGCTGTTCATCAACTGAAGTACAGAAACGTTCACGTTAACACGAACTTGGTTTTGGTAACGTTCACGGTAGTTTTTGATGAATTCACACGCTTTGGCAAATACTTGATATCCCAGTTCGACGATCAATCCTTTGTTCTCTGCTACAGGGATAAACTCGTCGGGATAAATTTCGCCAAACTCTTTGCTACGCCAGCGCACTAGTGATTCGAAGCTCACCACTTTTGAGCTTTTGGCGTCAATAATTGGCTGGAACTTAACACTTAATGTCTGTTTTTCTAGCGCACTTTTAAGACCTTGCTCAATAAAGAAGTAGCGATCAACGGCATGCTGCGTCTTCTCACTGTAGACCGCGACGCGGTCTCTATTTTGTTCGCTCGCGTACTGACAAGTTCTTGCCGCTTTACGTAAAATTTCCTCTGCGGAGTGACTAGGGTCAATACAAGGATACAAACCAATGCTAATGTTGCTACCTAGGTATTGGCCTTCTTCAATCACCGCTTCATGGTAGGTTTGTTTTAAACTTTCAGCGTAACTCTGTAGCGCTTCTATTGAGCACTCATCGTGAATCAAAATCGCAAAGTCATCATCATGCACGCGATACACCGAGCTGTTTGGAGAGGGCAAGTGACTGAGAGTTTGTAGCAACTTCTCTACTAACCCATCGACCAGTTCACTGCCATATTGATTCAAGTAAGATTTGATGTCTTCGATCTGAATATAACAAATAGACGCGCAAGAATCGGTGGTACGTACACTGTCCTCGATATCCAGCAATAGATGGGCGCGGTTAGCCATGCCTGACGCGTTGTCATGAAATGCAACTTGATGGATGTAACTTTCCATCAGCTTACGCTCAGAAATATCGCGATGGCTGCCAACCATGTAATGGCCATGTTCTGTTTCTTTGGTCATGGCTACGCCTTCTATCCAGACGTATTGTCCATTGGGTTTACGAACTCGGTAAGTGGTTGTAACCCTCGTATTGTTGGTCGTGATGTGCGCATCGACCCTTGTGGACAGCCTTTCTCGATCAAGAGGATGAACAAGTTCTAACCACTGCTCTAAACTGATTCGGCCAGCGTTAATACCGAGCTGTTCATAGAAGCCTTTGTTGTAAAATACCATGGTACCAAACTCATCCATGTAGAAGAGGCCTTCGTTAAATACGTCGAAGATATGAATGAATCGTTCTTCAACGATTTTCAGGAACTCTCGGTCACTATCTGAGGCTTGTTGGTCAAATATGGTGGTCAAGATATTTCCTCCTCGAGCGTGTTAGCATCAGAGATGAGTGTGGGGGGTTGATAACATAGAGTTGATCTGTTGGCGTACATTACAATCACAAAAGTATCAGTTCAAATTGTTTGGCTATCATTTTATGCGCTACTAGGTTAATAACATACTAAGATTAGGCGGCTAATCATCGACATTTATAAAAAATAGTCAACAGTAAAAATCATTTATAAAATACAGTTATTGATGCTGTCCGCAATCTATAAATATTTATGAATAATTATCCTCAAGTTATTTTAAGACGTGTCGGTTAGAGGTTCTGCTCTTGAGTGTCATATCTGTATATTTGCTAGGCTAAAGACCATATTAACAAAAAGGGCTTGGTGATCGCGATGGGTTATTAATTGACAGGATGCTCATTAATAGTAATCAATTCTAATTTATTATCACGCCAATTAATCAAATCTCTTATAATACTGCCGTTAATATCGAGTAAGCTTTCTTTTTATGCAGTACGATCCAAAAAATTCAATCAAAATTGCGCTCGCTGATGTCGGCGTTGGTATGTTTGTTACCGCGATAGAGCACAACAAGCGCGTAAATTTAGCCAATGCAGGGCGGATATCTAGTCCAGAGGGCATTAAGAAGCTTACCGCGAGCGGCGTGAAGTATGTTTGGGTAGATCAAACATTATCTTCTCAGAAGTGTGTCTTTAAGCCTGTGGATGAATCCATTGTTGCCGTAGAAGAGGAGCGAGAGCCCAAGTCCTCTGACTTTTCGAAGGTTCAACGCGCCTATCGCTCGAGAGATGTTCAACATAAACGAGCCAAAAAGCTAATTGCGGAAGCAAAAGATCTGGCGCAGAAACTATTGAATCAAACTTTTGAAGGCAAAATCATTGAAGTTGATGAGGTAGAAGCTTGGGCCGATGATGTCATTGAAAGCGTTTTTATCGACTCAGATGCGTTGCAATGTGTTTCTGCACTCCGAAAAAAAGACTCCTACTTGTTGGAACACTCCGTCAATGTGGCTTGTCTTCTAGTGTCATTTGGTAAGTACTTGGGGTTAGATAAGCAGACATTAAAGCAGCTCGCTATTGGTGGCATCATTCATGATGTAGGTAAAATTAAAGTTGATGACAAGATTTTGCATAAACCAGCAAAGTTAACGCCTGAAGAGTTTGAACACATGAAGCTACATCAAGTGTTCGCTGGTGAAATTATCCTCCATGTAAAGGGCCTTAGTGATGTGAGTCGCGATGTCTGTTTGATGCATCATGAGAAGTTAGATGGCAATGGCTACCCTAGAGGCTTGAAAGGCGATGAGATTCCGATTCACGGCCGCATGAGTTGTATTGTTGATATTTACGATGCGTTGACGGCCGATCGCTGCTACAAAAAAGGCATGAGCTCAGCAGAAGCGTTTAAAATCTTGTTGAGTTTAACGCCATTTCATTTAGATGCAGACCTAGTCTACAAGTTCATTAATTGCGTTGGGATGTACCCAGTGGGCTCTATTGTTGAGTTGAGTGATGGGCGTGTTGGTATTGTTTGGTCCTCAAATGACTCTCAAGCTTTAAAGCCAGAAGTGAAGTGTTTTTACTCACGCAAATATCAGCGTTATATCGATGTGGCGATGGTCGATTTGAAAAATAGCCTACACAAAATAGAAAGAGCAGTCGCTCCGTCATCGTTAGAAATCGATCCCAAGCCTTTTTATGATTAAGAAAAATAAACATGCTTTACAACCTTGCATGCAGAGCGTATTTTGATTGCATAACTATCTATTAATGGTTTCTAAATAATGTAGGGACTAGGTGGTTATTAAAGAATCGAGTTTCATGGATGGAAACTGAGCTAGGAATATCTCAATAAAGATTGAGGTATAACCCTCTACTTTTTGCGGGAAGGGATGCCAATGCAAATTGATACATGGATTTTTTACACCCTGGCCATTTTGGTGCTCACTGCATCGCCTGGGCCAAGCTCATTGCTGTGTTTAAGTAAAGGTGTGAGTAGTGGGTTTCGTATTGCCCTCATGACTGCGCTAGGCAGTTTATCAGCGATCACTATTATATTAACGCTTTCTTTTACCGGGTTAGGGGTTGTGATTGCCTCATCTGAGCTGGTCTTCAATATCATCAAATGGTGTGGTGCCGCTTATTTAATCTGGTTAGGCATTCAAGCGCTGCGCTCTTCTCAAACGGATTTTGACAAAACGGCAGCCGTCCAAAGCTCCTCGAATACGATCAGCGCGTTCACCAGTGGTTTTATTGTTGGCGCTAGTAACCCGAAAGCGATTGTCTTTTTTACCGCTTTGTTTCCTCAGTTCATTGATCCCTCTGCGCCTTTGCTGGCTCAATACGCGATTTTTGCATCTACATTTGTGGTGTTTGAGCTAAGTTGGCTAACATTTTATGCATTATTAGGTGTAAAAGCTTCAGACTGGCTGTTTGTCGCTGGAAGAGCCAAGTTGTTCAATCGCCTGACTGGCGGAGTATTTATTAGCGCAGGCGTCATGTTGTCGACGGCAAACCGATGAGAAAGCGCGTGTTCGGTGCATGGTTGGATTATTTCAATAGCGTAAGTTGCAATAACCTAATTTAGCGTTAGCTTATTTCCATTATGGAAATAGACGTTTTGTTTATTTTCATTAGTGGCAATAGGTAAGCCGGAGTAAAATCACGTTACTCTTTAGGGGTAGAATCCATGTTTTATCTTGTGGGTTTGTGGTTACTTTTTCAGGGACATCTCAGATGAAAAGCCTTTCTGAACTACAACAACGTTTTCTAGACATTGCGACTGATGTTCGTCTTTCTCCAAAACAAAAGTCGAACTTTTTGGCCTTGGAGGCGGAAGCATGTATTCCTTACATGTCGATTTCCCCATCGCTAAGACAAGCAATGGATGAAGGAATCATCTGTGATATGTTTGAAGGCCATGCACCTTTCAAACCACGCTATGTGCTGCCTGATTACGCTAAGTTCCTATCGCAAGGCTCTGAGTATCTAGAGTTGCTTCCAGCTGACGATTTCGATGATGCGCTGAATATGCTCACCATCATTTACCATCATGTTCCATCGGTAACGAATATTCCGGTGTATTTAGGTCAGTTGGATGATGTCTTGCTGCCTTACATAGGCGACCTAACAGAGAATCAAATTTACAAAAAGTTAAAACATTTTTGGATCATGTTGGATCGCACATTGCCAGATGCGTTTATGCACGTGAATGTCGGACCGACAGACAACATTATTTGTCGCACTATTTTAAAAGTGGACGCCGAGCTCAAGCAGATTGCGCCAAATCTTACGTTCATGTACGACGAGTCGGTCACGCCTGATGATTTACTTCGTCAAGCGACGCAGAATATTTGCGAGTGTAGTAAGCCTCATATTGCCAATTACCCTGTGCACTCGAAAGCCTACAGCGGTTCACGTTTTGGTATTGTAAGTTGCTACAATTCACTGCCACTGGCTGGTGGTTCAAACACGCTGGTGCGAATGAACCTAAAAGAAGTCGCAGAACGAGCATCGGATTGTAACGACTTCTTAAACAGTGTTTTACCTCTATACCATCAATTAATGGTTGAGTTGATGGACGCTAGAAGTACGCACTTGCATGAAAAGTCCAATTTCTTTCAAGGATTTTTGACGCAAGAAGGGTTGATTGAAGAGTCCCGTTTCGCACCAATGTATGGCATTTATGGTATGGCAGAAGCGGTGAATCTTCTGTTCGAAAAAGAAGGCCAAACGGGGCAGTACGGAAAAGATGAACGTGCGAATGCCTTTGCTCATGATGTTTCAGCCACACTGGCGAAACTAGTGGAGTCAACCCCAGTGAAATATGGTTTGGATGGCAAAGCGCTCTTACATGCTCAAGGTGGTATTAGCTTAGATCTTGGCGTTACGCCAGGTGTGCGTCTTCCTTATGGCACGGAGCCAGACCCTGTCACTTATGTACAAGCAACAGCTGAGCATCACCAGTATTATCGTGCAGGTATCAGCGATATTTTGACGATTGATGAAACGGTGAAATCAAACCCAGAAGCGATGTTCAATTTGTGCAAAGGGGCGTTAAATGCTGGTTATCGTGAGTTTACCGCGAATGTGGCCTCAAATGATTTGATTCGCGTTACGGGATACATGGTCAAACTTTCTGATATCGCAAAATATGATGCAGAAGGTTCGAGAACCAATACGACGTTTCTGGGAGCAGAGGCGGCAAGAAATACTGGGATTTTAGAACGCTCACCACGTGTGGTGAGTCATGAAATGACACCGACCTACACGCAGGCGTAAAGGTCGGTTTAGGAAAGAACAAGATGTCTAGACGAAGTGGAAGCCTTTTGGCAAAAGTCACTCGTATCCTTCCTTTCTCTTGTGTTGATGGGCCAGGAAATCGTCTAATCATCTTTCTACAGGGTTGTAACTATCAGTGTTTGAACTGTCATAACCCTCATACAATAAACCATTGTAATCACTGTGGTGATTGTGTGAGTGAGTGCCCGGCAGACGCACTGAAGTTCGACGAAAACAACAACGTTGTTTGGCTTAAAGAGGAGTGCACCCACTGCGATCATTGTATAGAGATATGTCAGAACCAATCTAATCCAAAAATTACTGACTACTCTGTGGTAACAATGCTCGATTTGATACGCAAGCATCGCTTTTTTATCAGTGGTGTTACAGTATCCGGTGGGGAATCTACCTTACAACTTCCTTTCATTATTGAGCTGTTTAAAGGGATGAAACAAGATCCTGAGTTACAGCACCTTTCTTGTTTCATCGACAGCAATGGCTCTTTATCAGTGACAGGTTGGCAGCGTGTGCTTCCTTTTCTGGACGGTGCGATGATCGATTTGAAATCGTGGCAGACAGAGACGCACCAGTGGCTAACTGGGCGTGATAATCATCGTGTATTCAAAACGCTTCAGTACCTCGCAAAGCATGAAAAATTGTATGAAGTTCGGTTACTGCATATTCCAGGGAAAAGTGATTTAGATATAGAAATCGTAGCGATTGGGCGCTATTTGAGTAATTTGCCTGAATCGGTGCTTATCCGTTTAAATGCATTTCAACATCACGGAGTCATGGGGGAGGCGCTAACTTGGGATGTCTGCTCGCGCCATGATATCGAACGCTTAAAATCAGAACTTTTACGTTACGTGAGTAACCCCATCGCAGTGCCGACTGTACTCATGTAATGCAGTTTTGATTCGTTATCTTACTCACGCATCGCACGCGTCTAGCATGGCACAGGCATCGAGCAATTGTTTTTGTAGCCATTTTAAAGCCGGATCGTTCAAGCTCGCTTTGTTCCAAACGAGGCTGTAGGCTACCTGTCCATAATCGAATGGAAGGGATTGTTCAACCAAGCCTTTTGCTTGCATGGCCGCCCTTGCCCAAAGCTTGGAACAGGTGAACAAGTAATCTGAGTGCTGGCACATCACCGCAGCTGAGCCAAAATCCGCTACACGCATAGCCATATTTCGCTTCGAGTGCCTTTGTGTGAGGTTCTGCTCGAAATAAGGTTGTGAGAGATCTTTATCATGAATCCCAATGTGTCTTGCACAGAGGTAGCTTTCAACAGACAAAGGCTGTTTAGAGAGTGGGTTTGATGGTCCCATTAAACAAACCATTTCGTCTTTCAGAATGGTTTGCCATACCAAGTCTTTGTTTTGCGTGGGCGGCTGACTAAGATCGTGTGGAAGCAGCAAAAAGTCCACTTGGCCTCTTACCAACGCATCGAAACTCATTTCCTCTTTTGCATGCACATTCAAATGTGCGTGATTGCCGAGTTGCTGAGATAAATGCTGTAGAACTGGCGCAAAAAGCTCAAACGAACTTTCGCGCATAGCTAATGAGAAACTGCCCTGATAGTAAGCTGGATTAAATGAGCCCTGATGTAATAATCCATTCATGCTAGAGAGTATGCCATGGATCGAGGGGCCAATGTGCAGCGCAAATGCCGTTGGTACCAAGCGAGTACCATCGCGATAGAAAAGGTCATCTTTCAGCGTTTCACGTAATTGCCCAAGTGTTTTACTGACGCTCGAAGGTGTTACACACAGGCGCTCTGCGGCAAGCGTAACACTGTGAGTGGTTAACAACATATGCAATACAGTGAGATGTTTTAGGCTAATGCGTGAAAGAGCAATGTAGTCCATAAATAGCATGGTTTCTTATGATTTTTGGCAGTATATCAGGATGAAACAAATTTTTACTATTGTTTATCTCGTAAATGAGCATCTTTCGCTTTGAGCTCAATGTATTTAACGTGTTGCGTAAAAATAATTTGAGCTTTGTAAGATTAAAGAACTCTCTTGGATTTGTTAGGTCTTTGGCGTTTTTCTTTCTTCAATTTTAGAATTTCTATTTTATTTATCTTTCTAGTGCGAGGGCTGAATAGTTTGTGTACGAATGAAAAGCCGTCATTACCTATTAAAAATAGCCATTGTGTTGTTGATTGTTTGGTGATTTACTCAAGATCCTTAAGTAACAGAGGTATAAATAATTAATGGACGACCCCTTTAGTCGACAGAACCCTTCACCGTATGTCTTCCCATCACTGGAGGCGTACTCATGTTAGAACTTTTCATGCAACCAGAGGCTTGGGCGATTTTTGCCACTTTGTTTGCGCTTGAAGTTGTCTTAGGCGTTGATAACGTCGTTTTTATCTCCGTCCTATGTGAAAGATTGCCACTGCATCAACGTAAACTGGCAAGAAACCTTGGTATCGGCCTTGCTGTTATTGCTCGTATTGCATTGGTTTTTTCTATCTCTTGGATTATGCAGTTGACTCAACCACTGTTTTCCGTCGTAAACCAAGCGTTTACCGGAAGAGACGTGATCATGATCGCGGGTGGTGCATTCCTATTGGCAAAAAGCCTGAAAGAGTTGTGGAGCTGGTTAAATCACAATGAATCTGGCCACTCGACTCATGCTCGTACTGGATTAGCGGTAGTGCTGCTGCAGATTGTTGCTGTGGATGCGGTATTCTCAATGGACTCGGTGATAACCGCCGTCGGTTTGACAAGTGATGTCCCGCTTATGGTCGCGGCGATTGTCTCGTCTGCAATCGTGATGGTAATGACTGCTGAAAAAATCAATAATCTGGTGACGCGCTATCCCGGCTTTAAAACGTTGGCATTGCTGTTCCTGGTTTTATTGGGTGGCTTATTGATGGCAGAAGGCTTCGCAATTCATATCAATAAAGGTTATGTGTACTTTGCGATGGCATTTGGTTTGATTCTGGAACTTTGTCATATCCAGCTAAAAAACAAACAGCGTCCTAGCATTAAGCGTCTTCGTCCGTTGCGAATTCGAGCAACGAGATTAGAAGCTCGTCAATAACAAACGACATTGCCGCTCACATGAGCGGCATTTTTGTATCTTGTATCGTCATTTTTAATTCTCGTTTTGCTTCGTTGTCGTCTCGATAAAAAATCGCATTTGTTGTTGTGTCGCAGATTTTTTATATAGAGCGCCCAACTAACACGAGTGAACGAAAATAATGAATAAAATGATCGATGCGTTAGCAACCAATGGCTACTACATCTGGGATGATTTTCTTTCTGAACAAGAGGTGGCTCAACTGCGAGATTGCATTCCAAGCAACTGGAAAAAAGCACGTATTGGTCGTAACGATGATGTTACTCGTATTGAATCTATTCGTAGTGACAAGATTCAATGGTTATCGCCAAATATGGGGCATGCTGTTACTTCTTACTTGGATAAAATGGAAGAGATCCGCCAAGAAGTGAACCGTCACTTGTTTCTTGGACTTTTTGAGTACGAAGCTCATTTTGCCAAGTACGAGAAAGGGGACTTCTACCAAAAACATTTAGATTGCTTCAAAGGTAACGAAAACCGTCGATTGACGACCGTTTTTTATATGAACGAATCCTGGACGGAAGAAGACGCGGGTGAATTAGTAGTATACGATTTGAATGACAATAAAATTGCAACCATTCCCCCACGCTCAGGGCGTTTGTTCGTATTCTTATCAGAGCAGTTCCCACATGAGGTGTTACCAACCAATGCCGAGCGTTTTAGTATCGCTGGTTGGTTCAGAATCAATGGTGTGCGAGATAATTTACTTGATATTGCTAGGTAGCTGTTTGTCGGCCTAGTCTTATCATCCTAAAAAGGGGGCGTGTGTTCGCCCCTGTTTTGATTAAACGTCGGTTGAGAGTTCGTAACACTCTGTCATGTTTCGTTCTAATACCGCATAAACGTTAGAGCAAAGCTCCTCTTTGGCTATTTGCTCACCCATAATGTCGGCGATCTGTGTTTGAGTCATTCGTCCTCGATAGGGGCGATCTTGAGACAGGGCTTGGAAGACATCCGCGACAGCAATAATACGCGATGGTACATCGAGCTCGTCGCCTGTTTTGTGATAGGGATAGCCCGACCCGTCTAAACGTTCATGATGATTGGAAGCCCACTCCGCTATTTTCGCGTTAGGGAAGACCTTATGCAATGCGAGCTGAGTATCAATGGTATGGCGTTTAATGCGTGTGTACTCTTGTTTGTTTAGAGAGCCTTCTTTGTGAAGGATTTCATCTGGTGTTTTTAACTTTCCAATATCATGCACCAGCCCTGCAATATATAACATTTCTTGGTCGTGCTCGTTTAGCCCAAGCTTAATTGCTAGATAACGAGATAATTCCGCTACTTTTTGTGAATGTTGATAAGTGAACGGGCTCTTTGCATCGACAATTTGAGCGATAAACATTCCCAAACTGTTCATATCTTGGATGGTTAATTGTTTTTGAAGCCAATCAATGCTTTTAAAATTTAGGCCTATGGTTTCAATATTTTCCGACTCCATCGCGAACCAAAACGCGTCGGTCATGACGAGTTTAACCATTGCTTCGGCCATGCTTGGATTAAACAAGGTTCCAACGTTTGCCATGATACACTCAGCAATCAATTCCTCATGAAGCGTGACAATGTCACAGTGGCAGTTCATGACGTATTTTGAGCGCATAAAATCAAGGCGATCCGATAAGTAGAGCAGGGCTGCCACCTCTTTTTCAAAAGGCGGTAAATCGAGCTTTTTTAGTTCGCTCCAATGTGTATGGTGGTAAAGAACTGGTGTCGCAAATTGGCGCAACAAACGACACTGCTTGAGGCTTCGGTACCCTCTTAAGCAGTGTGTTTTCACGTCTTGTGGCACCAGCTCTCCAAGTAACATTTTATGTTCTTGTGTTTCGGAGACTCCACAGTCGTGGATCATACCTGCGAAGTAACAAAACTCCGCTTTTTCTGGCTCCCAACCCATGACGCGAGCACATTGGTAAGCGATATAAGCGACACGATGGCTGTGGTGAGTATCGTCAACACCGACATAATCGAGTGCTCGAGCAACCCAGATAAGTGCTTGTTTTAGATCGACTTCAAAGCCCGTGTCCGTATGGGAATGGCAAGAATGATTCATGGTTTATACCGACATTGCTAATTAGCCCACGCGAAACCCAAATCAGAAGGTGATAGGAAAATTGGGTACGACAGCGAATAGACCCCAAAAAGGTGGGCGTTTAGACGTAGTTTTAATTATGGGGCGGATAATAATCCTAGTTGCATAACAATATCACCTGAAGCTCATGATTAAGAGTCAGTTATTTGAACTAAGTATTAGTTTTGAAAGATTATTGTTGCTTTTATTGACTTATTTGAAAACGACAATAAATCATGATGTAACGCATTCTTATTTGTATTTTTATAAGTGATGTTCGGATTAGATTACTGATATACCGTACCGTTATGTGATTAAGCAGAATCCATATTTTTGAGTTTGTATTAATGATAAGGCACCTTCAATAACCACTTTATGATCGGCAAAGCCGAAGGGGGGTGAGTTATTAAGGTAACGCTAATGGAAAATCATAAAAAATAATTTTCTCTACAGCTCATGTGGTGTAGGGAGATCAAGATAACGGTATTGCTCCCTCAGCAGCATTTATGTGTTGATGGAATGACTTAATTAAAAAATGTGTGATTGCAAAGTAAGCATAGGTGATAAAAGTAGCTAGAATGATAGCTCTAAATGAAAAGGATTTCGTATGTTGAAGCATCGCTTATATCGGACTTACACCGCAGGGCTAAAAATAGCAGCTCTTATCCTTCCTATGCCGAGACCAACCTTGTTTTCCGGCCCTGGTTCGATGAATGAGCTATTAGAATCGATGACCGAACTGGGATTTAAACGCGTCTTATTAGTTACCGACGAAGGGTTAGTCCAAGTCGGTATTGTCGATAAGGTGCTCAAGGCGGCAGCACAACACGATTTACAGTTAGATGTTTTCTCGAAAGTGCAGCCCGATCCTACCTATGATCAGGTAGAAAGCGGTCTAGAGGCTTACCATCGTTTTCATTGTGAGGGCATATTAGCTTTGGGTGGTGGCTCGGCAATGGACTGCGCAAAGGTCATTGCTGCGAAAGTTACCAATAAACGACCAATAAAAAAGTTAGCTGGACTATTGAAAGTATGGCGAATGCCAGCGCCTCTGTTTGCTATTCCAACGACCGCAGGAACAGGAAGTGAGGTCACCATCGCCGCGGTCGTATCAGATCCCTCCTCACACATTAAAACCCCTTTGATGGATCCAAAGTTGGTGCCACTAATGGCAGCTTTAGATGCGAACTTAATGATTGGTTTGCCTCCTAAGATCACGGCTGATACTGGCGTTGATGCATTAACTCACGCTATTGAGGCGTATGTGTCGAGAAATGCTACTCAAGAAACTAGGGCTTACTCTGTTGCCGCCATTAAGTTAATTTTTAAGCATCTTCCTCGGGTCGTAGCACAAGGGGATGATGTTGAAGCTCGACATAAAATGGCCATGGCATCCTACTACGCAGGTTTAGCATTTACTAAAGCGAGTTTGGGTTATGTTCATGCGTTTGCTCACACATTCGGTGCGAAATATGGAATACCTCATGGCATGGCAAACGGATTAGCCTTGTTACCTGTGCTGCGCTTTTCATTGTCAGAGATAGAGCCTCAACTAAGAAAACTCGATGCGTTGACGGCCGAAGGGCAGTCAGGTGAGGCGAGTGCTCAACACTTTTTGACGCACGTGGAGTCTTTGTTTGCAAGCATTGATATTAAGCAGAAAAGTGCACTCATTAAGCGCGAAGATGCTGATGCGCTTGTAGATTTAATTCTGAAAGAGGCGCACTGGAATTACCCTGTCCCTAAGTTCATGAGCAGGGAAGAATGTACTCAGCTATTGTTGGATATTAGTACTGTGTAAGTTTTAATTTACACTTGTGGTTTTTTATCCTTACACTTTGCTTGATCTTCTGCTGAAGATCCTACAATATCGACAGCATTACAAATATGGTGTTGGTTTCGGTACGCCGTTGCCCGATCTAATACCGATAATTCCTAATAAAGTGTAAAGATAAATATACAATGAGTCGTTCTAAAGTATTCGGTAGTACTCTAATTATCGCGGGAACTACAATAGGTGCTGGCATGCTAGCCCTTCCACTTGCCTCTGCCGGCATTGGTTTTTCAACTTCAATCATCATCATGCTCAGTTTATGGGCTCTGATGGCTTTCACTGCCTTACTCATGCTTGAGCTTCATCAGCATGCAGAAAGTAGTGCAACTCTTCATACTTTAGCGAAACAGATCCTAGGCCAAAAAGGCAAGTGGGTGGCAAGTTTTGCGATGCTTTTTCTGTTCTACTCATTGTGTGCAGCATACATCGCTGGCGGTGGTGCTCAGTTCGGAGACCGCCTTGCACAATGGTTTGACCTTGATATTTCAGGGCCTACATCAACGATAATCTTTACCTTGATTGTGACTTTAGTTGTGACAGTTGGTACAGGTACGGTCGATAAAGTTAACCGCGTGTTGTTCGCGATGAAACTTGTTGCGATGGTTGCTGTGCTTTCTTTTCTTGCTCCAAACGTTACGGAATCTTACTTATTGAGTATGCCGATTGAGCAAGGTCTTATTGTAGCGGCGATTCCTGTTATCTTTACTTCGTTTGGTTTTCACGGAAGTATTCCGGCAATTGTGAATTACTTAGATGGCGATACTTCTTCTTTGCGCAAAGCCGTTATTATTGGCTCGACGATTCCGCTCGTGATTTACATCTTTTGGCAGATCGTGACGTTGGGTGTGGTTAGCCAAAATACACTTATTGAAAACGGTGGGTTGAGCGCGCTTATTGGTCAACTATCGCAGACGGTGCACCAATCAAACTTAGGCAACATTGTCGGTGTATTTGCTGATTTGGCACTGTTAACGTCATTTCTTGGTGTGAGTTTAGGTCTATTCGAGTTTTTGGGTGACACCATCAAAGGGAGCAACGATAAGCCTAATCGCTTGGTTGCGGCACTCGTGACGTTTACCCCACCGCTGGGCTTCGCACTTTTTTACCCTCAAGGCTTTATTATGGCTTTGGGCTATGCAGCGATTGCCTTAGCGATTTTAGCCATCTTTTTACCTCTGGTTATGGTGATCAAGGTTCGTAAATCGGATGATTTTACAGGAGAGTACCGAGTAGCTGGTGGCCAAGGCGCATTAGTGATAACGGGTATCGCTGGCACAGGTATCGTATTAGCTCAGGTGTTAATTACTTTGGGTGTGCTTCCTGCTTTGGGCTAGTTGTTTGGAACGTTTTCTGAATAACTTCTAGTTACTGAATTCATCGTAATCAATCAGTATTGTTAAGCCAACGAGTTTCGCTCGTTGGCTTTTTTAATCTGGATCAAATTACCGTAAGATATTCGGTGAAAGAATTGGTAGAAATGTGCTTTTATTTCGTACACTTAAGTTGTGGTATATCGATAATTTAAGTGGAGAAAACCGCTCAAAATACCATTGAATTTACAACACAATGAGCTTCTCTTGTTTCTCTGCTTGGGTGTGGAGGTGAAGTATGGCGCACCGGAGTTTTTACCCGTTTGCAAAACCGCTTAATGAGCAACTGCAAACGCTAAAGGGCAGGATGCAGGCGCACTTGCCGTGTATTGATAGGGTGTCATTTGCTAAATATCACCCAGACCAAGATGTGCTCAAATCATTTGCAGAAAGTGAGTTCGACACTTGGTGTTTAGCCCACCATGAGTCAGCATTCCGTAAACTCCACCACCTCAATATTGCCTCCAAAAACGCGATTCCTCGCATCGTCGAAGACCTTCACGATATTAATCACTGTCCTCGGGTTCAAACCTTACTCAAACACGGATACCAGTCGTCGGTTGCGATTCCTTGTTACGACAATAAAGCATTTACAGGCTTTGTGTTTTTAAATTCCACTCAGCCCAATGCGTTTAGCTTAGAAGCGTTGAATAGTCTCAAACCTTATTTCGAAATGATTCAATTTGCGGTTGAATCAGAAGACCACGTCGTTAGCGCGATAGAAACGTTGGCGAACCGAATGCAATGTATGATGCCAGGCTACTCCCCTGAGTTTTACGCGCATACCAAACGAATGAAGTACTACAGCCAAGTCATCGCAACGCAGTTAGCGGATCGTTATCACCTGAATGATGAAATGGTCGAAGATATTGGTATTTTTGCTCAATTCCATGCGCTCAGTGATATTCAGCTGCCAGTTGAAATTGCTAGTCGCCGAACAAATTATACTCAAGAACAAGAGGCGATATTGATTCAACATATTGAGCGTTGCATCGACTCGGCCGATGACATAGTGGCTCGTATCGGAAATCCGGTTCACCCGAGTGTGACTTTGTTTTTGCAGATGGTTACTTATCAATACGAAAACTTAAATGGTACTGGTTATCCGTATGGTTTAACCAGTGGCGATATACCAATCGCCGCGCAAATTACGGCTGTCGCGAATGCCTTTGATTTTATGACGACACACCATCCGTACAGACAAGCGTGGTCCATCCCATACGCATTGTTAGAACTTGAAAAATGGGTATATCAGGGATGGTTATCTCGAGAATGTGTTAATGCTCTGCGAGAGCATCAAGGTTATATAAAGAAAATCATCCACAAATATCCGGAGCACTATACAGGCTTGGGGTTAATGTGAAGAGCAGTAACGAAGTTGAAATGTTGACGAGGAGGAATATTTAAACAATACTGTTTTTATATACAGTAATAGGTTTGGAGGTGAAGTATGTTGTGGGAAACCCTTGAAAGAGTAAACCGCTTACGCCAACAAGCACTTGCAAATCCTGAGTTTGTTGAGTCAGCAAAAGAGCACGAACAAGCACTTCAGGAGCAAGAATACCATTATCAAACGAAGAAAAAGCGTTCAGCCAAAGACAAACAAGGTAAAAAGTCGCTGGCCGATATCTATAAAGAAGTAGAGTTTGGCGCTGACGCTCGTCATTAATTTATTCACTGCGGCATTTCTCATTTCTTCATGCGCCGCAGTATTCATTCAAATTTATGCGAGGGCAGTGGTAGACCGCTGCTCTCGTTGACCTGCCGACAATCCACTAATGAAGTTCAGCCGAGCAAATAATCATTAACGCTTAGTAATTCTCTCAATGATCTTGTTGATGTAATGATAATGACAACGGTTTGCATTTGTATCTTTGTTGTTATATAAAACCTCCCTTATTAATCGTTCTGTTGAATAAGAACGGCAAACGTGATGAACGAATGAAAGCGATTGATTAGCTTTCATTTGTGAATGGCTATTAGGTGAAGTAGGGATGTTGGAAGCTAAAGCACTCCAGTTTGAGATTGAAGGCAAGTCATTGCTAAAAGCGTTTGATGTGACATTTGAACCCGGAAAAACATACGCTCTTGTTGGGCACAATGGTTCAGGAAAATCTACATTGTTAAAGTTGCTGGCACAGCAACAGCCATACACCGCTGGTGACGTGGTTCTGCATGGAACGAGCATTAACGATCTCTCAGCGAAAAAATTCGCCCAACACATTGCCTACTTGCCTCAGCATCTTCCGGTGACCGACAGTATTTTAGGTCGCGATTTAGTCGGTTTTGGTCGTTACCCATGGCATGGTTTACTTGGTCGTTTGAGCAAGAAAGATCATGACATTGTTGAAGAATCAATGGCGATGACAGGAACACTAAAATACGCAGATCGCTTAGTTGATACGCTATCTGGAGGGGAGCGCCAACGAGTGTGGCTAGCCATGCTATTAGCGCAAAAAACCGAGTATTTGCTTCTTGATGAGCCTTTGTCTGCGTTAGATATTAGCCATCAAGTCGATATGTTGAAGCTCATCTCTAAACTCAGTAAAGAGTTGGGCTTGGGCGTTATTATCGTATTGCACGACATCAACTTAGCGACGCGCTTTTGCGATCATATCGTTGCATTACATCAAGGTGATTTGATTGCACAAGGCAATGTTGAACAGGTGTTTACTGAACCTAAGCTAAGGGACATATACGGGATAGAGATGAAGATCTCTGACCACCCTGCGGGTTATCCGGTGGCGATGCCAAGCTAGAGGTTGAATAATGAGCAGTACAAACACTCGACTTAAGCATTTCTCTTTCGCTCTCTCACTTAATGCGCTTTTGGTCAGTTCCTTTCAAGCAGTAGCTGAGGCGTCACCTCGGGTGATGTCGGTTGATTGGACACAAACTGAAACGATGTTGGCGTTAGGGGTCGTGCCTGTAGGCGTCGCTCAAGGGCAAGATTACGATGCTTGGGTAAAATCGCCACCGTTACCACCTCAAACTAAGGATGTAGGGTTAAGAACTCAACCCAATATAGAGCGTATTTACGAGCTCAGACCTGACCGTATTTTTATTGCCCCGTATTTCTCCTCAATGAAGCATCGTTTAGTCGATATTGCCCCCGTTACCACGATTGACTTATATGAAAGCGGGATTACAGATTGGTCGGTACTTACTCGTTTCACTCGGAGGTTTGGTGAAGAGCTAGGAAGAGAAGCGGAGGCTGAGGCACTTATCCAACAATATGAAGAACGTTTCTCTTTACTAAAACAGCGCATAAACAAAGGCCAGCCGCCGCTTTTAATGATTCAGTTTATGGATACGAAGCACGTTCGTGTTTTTGGTCAGAATAGCCTTTACTCTCAGGCTATCGAAAAGATTGGGCTGAGTAATGCGTGGAACAAAGAGACAAATAGCTGGGGCTTCAGCTTAGTCGGCATCGATAAGTTAGCAGGTATAAGGGCCCAAATTGTTATCGTTGAGCCATTGCCTCACGGTGGCGAAAAGCGGCTCTCTCAAGATCCGTTTTGGCAATACGTTGTTCAACAGTCTGGTGAGGAGGTCATGCAAGTCGCGCCTGTTTGGAGTTTTGGTTCTATGCCTTCAGCGCTTCGGTTCGCGGAGTTAGTTACGGCGAGTAAGGTCGAGGAGTTAGAACAATGAAAACCATGCCTTTAAGCCTTGTGGTGTTACTTTCGGCATTTACCTTTTCTATTGGTGCTTTCCAATTGTATCAAGCAAGTTCATTCTCACTGGCTCTTAGCAGTTTATGGAAACCTAACTTTCAATCTATCGATTCCGTCTTACTTCACTTTAGCTGGTGGCCTCGAGTCTTCATCACGATTATTTCTGGTGCCGGATTAGCGGTTGCTGGGGTATTAATGCAACAAGTTCTGCGCAATCCTCTTGCTTCGCCAACAACATTAGGTGTGGCGAGCGGTTCAAGTTTTGCTTTGATGTTAGCTACGCTATTTGCCCCTTGGATGTTGGATATAGCACCTAATTTGGTTGCTCTCATCGGCGGTGTGACATCGATGGGGTTGGTGATGCTGTTGTCATGGCGACGAGCGTTATCTCCAACGGTCGTCGTCGTTTCTGGGTTAGTGATAAACCTGTACTTTGCATCATTAAGTACGGTTATTCTGATGATGAATACCGAAAAGCTGAATGGATTAATGATATGGGGAGCGGGCTCGCTTGTTCAGAGCGGATGGGGTGATTTCTCGTATCTTGCACCTCGAATCGCACTTGCTACGGTTATCGCATTTGTGTTTGCAAAGCCGTTAAGTCTGTTAGAACTCTCCGAGCAAGGTGCCAAGAGTTTAGGTGTCTCGCTAGCCAAACTGCGCTTTGTCTGTCTTGGGCTTGCGGTGTTAATCACTTCTTGGGTCGTTTCTGCAGTAGGAATCATCGGTTTCATCGGATTAGCAGCGCCAGCGATTACTCGATTGATAGGTATCAATAAAATCCAGCATAAGCTTTGGGTATCGATGCTGATTGGTGCCATGTTATTGACTTTAACCGATTTGGTTATTCAGCAACTGCCAGGGCTAATGGCGAGTTTTATACCAACGGGAGCAGCAACCGCTGCACTGGGCGCTCCGCTACTGTTATGGCTGCTACCTCGCTTATCACAAAAGACGCAGGGTCATACTCAAACGGTGTTAACTCGACATCGTCAACATGTTTACAAGCTAAACCCTAAAGCGATCTCATTGGCGTTGATCGGCACATTAATTTCCGTTGTTCTTTTTGCCACGGTTGCTGTGCAAAATGAAGGGTGGACAAACTTGTTTGCTAGCCAAAATTGGATTTTTTTGGAATGGCGCGCACCTAGATTATTTGCAGCAGCAATTGCGGGGGCAATGTTAGCGATTGCTGGCACCATGATTCAACGCCTAAGTGGAAACCCAATGGCCAGTCCAGAAGTGATCGGCATCAGTTCAGGGACAGCGATGGGATTGATCATCGCGATGTTTACTGGGTTAGGTTCGTCAATTTTCACTCTTTCTTTAGGCGGGCTTGTAGGTGCATTAGCGACGGTATTGGTCATTGTGCTGCTAAACCGTAAATCAGGTTTTCAGCCGGAGCGCATTTTGTTGACTGGTATTGCTATTACCGCACTGATGAATGCAATACAGAGCTTTATTCTAGCCACTGGTGACCCAAGAAGTTATCAAGCATTGGCTTGGTTGTCTGGGTCTACCTACTATGTTTCGGTTGAAACGTTACTCCCATTGTCTTTATCTGCGCTTGTTTTTATAGGGTTGAGTTTTCTCTGCGTAAGATGGCTAGATATTCTTCCTGTTGGCGCCGCTTCCTCTAAAGCACTTGGGATTCGCGTTGATCGTTCACGCTCGATACTGCTGCTTTTAGTTGCTTGTCTCACGGTCAGTGCGACATTGGTTGTTGGTCCTATTAGCTTTGTTGGGTTACTGGCTCCGCATTTAGCTCGCTTATTTGGCTTTAACAAAGCGTCACAACACATGTTATGCGCCGCGATATTGGGTTCCGGCGTGATGTTGTTGGCCGATTGGTTGGGACGACAAGTTCTTTACCCGCAAGAAGTACCAACAGGGCTTATGGCGTCTCTCATTGGCGGTTTGTATCTGATGTGGGGATTACGTCGTTTGTAGATACGAGCTACGCCTCAACCAAGAAAGTAATTATACAAACAAGCACTCGCAGTGGCATTCGCAACCTATGCGAGTGCTTTATGCAAAACCTCTGGTTTGTCTTTTATGGAAACAACTGGTGATGCCGTAACTCGCTTTTCTTTCAGCGATCGCTGAAGTCATGAAGGGTTGGTTTGGCTGCCGACAAAAAAGGAGAATAATATGACTCGGCAGTTTATGCTGACACCAACGTCAATGGCGGTTGTATTAGCGTTATCAACGCCAAATGTCTTGGCTCAGGAAGATGAAAATATAGTTGTGATTGGACAGCAGCAAGACAGTGCAGTTGGTCCTGATTTTAGTTATCTTGGAGCGAAGAGTCGGGCAGCGACGAAAACTGATATTGCCATCAATGAAACCCCAAGAGCGGTATCTGTTGTTACGCGAGAACAAATGGATGATCGTGCCTCTATTAGCATTTCTGACGCGCTACAGTACACACCAAGTATTCAAACTAATTATTTCGGCGAAGATAACAAGCAAGATTGGTTTATTATTCGTGGTTTTAAACAGGCGAACAGCGGGCTGTATCAAGATGGTACCCGTTTATATTCTTCTGGTTTCTATAGTTGGCAAATAGATCCGTTTACGTTAGAAAGGGTTGAAGTGTTACGTGGTGCAGCGTCTGTTCTTTATGGGCAAAACCCTCCTGGTGGGGTTATCAATGTCGTCAGTAAGCGACCTCAATTTGATGGAGGCTCTGGGCTTGTATCTTTGGAGTACGGTTCTGAAGACCGTAAACAACTTTCTCTTGACGTAAACTCTGAGGTGAGTGAGCAGTTAGCTTTCCGCTTTCAAGGGTTAGCGAGAAAAAATGGGACGAGAATTAGTGGGGTAGAAGCAGAGCGCATTCTTCTCTCTCCATCAATGACGTACAAATTTAATGAGACGTCTGAAATTACCTTTCTAACGAGCTATCAAAAAGACGACTCAGATCCTTATCTGCAATTTTTGCCAGTTGAAGGAACGTTAACGCCAAACAAAAATGGAAAGATCAGTGATAGTTTAGCGATAGGTAATCCTAACTGGGAGACCTTTGAGCGTGAGCAGGTGTCTTTAGGCTATGAGTTTTCTCATGCGTTTAATGATACCACTTCATTTGTTCAAGCAGCTCGTTACAGTGAAATGGATGTTAAGTTGAGACAAATGTATTCGTACGTTTACTCGGCTGATGTGCCTGGGTTGGGGTCGATTTTAGATCCATCAAATGAACGCAAGACCATACTTCGGGGCGCTTCAACAGAAGATGGATCATCCGATGCTTTTAATATTGATAATCGTTTGATGCACCAAGTAAATTGGGGAAGCGTTGAGCATAACTTGATGTTGGGTTTAGATTTTCAAATGATCAGTATCAATGGTAAGGACTTTGCTAATGATCCTATCGTTGCTGATGGTAATGCATTCTTAACCACACCAATGGGAGCTTTGCCTGACCCTAGGTTTAATGTATTCAATCCCACTTATTCGGATAATATAATGTTACTCGATCCGAATACGCTACAGCCATTGAGCGAAACCGATAAGCAAAGAACGAAAATCGAGAACCGACAGCTCGGTGTCTACTTTCAAGATCATATGCTGATTAACGATAAATGGGCAATGTTATTGGGTGCGCGTTACGATGATACAAGTAACGAAGTACATAATGTTACCACGGGTGCTCGCACGAAAGTCGATAATGGAGAGTGGACGTTTAGCGTGGGAACGGCTTATATTTCTGATTCTGGCTTCACACCATACTTTAGTTACTCTCAGTACTTTGATCCAATTATTCAAGAAGATAACAATGGTAAGCCAGCGAAGCCGGAAAGCGGTGATCAATTTGAAATCGGTATGAAGTACCAACCGGATTCATTCGATGGCTATTTCAATATCGCAACGTATCGGGCAACAAAAGAAAATTTGGCTCGTATCTACTTGAGTGAATTGACGCAAATAGGAAAAATAGAAAATAACGGCGTTGAGTTTGAAGCTGTAGCCAATGTGACACCTTCTTTAACATTAATCGGAAACATAGCCTATGTTGATGCAGAGATAAAAGAAGACGTCAATAAGACATGGGTCGGCAAAACACCGTCTCAAGTCGCGAATACCGTATCATCAGCTTGGGCACATTATCGTTTCTTTGATGGACCTCTTGATGGCTTTTCGGTTGGCTTAGGTGCGCGCTATACAGGTGAGTCATACGGAGATAATGAAGAGAGGCTAAAAGTACCAAGTTACTTTTTAATGGATGCGACGGTCAGCTATCGCATTGGAGATTACAAGCTACAAGTCGCAGCCAAAAATATCACTGATAAAGAGTACATAGCGACATGTGATGGTTTTTGTTGGTATGGTGATCGACAAAATGTTATTGCAAGTTTAACTTACGATTGGTGATTTAACGGATAAATAAACACCCCTAGTGTAGGGGTGTTTATTTAGAAATCGGCTTTGCGGACAAAATGTGGGTTTTTGTACTTTTTCTGCGGACCAAACGATGATACGACGAGCTTGTTCCATAACGTTTTGTCAAACTCACCCTTTGGAATCGAAGGGTAGAGGGTTTCCTCTTCTTCTCTTGCAAAGTTCATGTACTGTTTCTTCTTAATTTGATTGTACTTTTTGGCGATCTGGTTATGTTTTCTTACCCACTCCAGTTTGTAATTGTGGAGCACTTTTTCACCTTCTTCCGCACTCATTCGAGATAGGAATAATCGCTTGTACGAGACCTTTCTGTCCAACATTGTGCGCATGACGGTTTGGATATATTTACCGTGGTGCGTGACAGTAATATCTTTTTCGTCAATAGGAGTGACGCACCAGCCTTTAGGTAAAAAGTCTGGCTTCTTAAACTGCTTATTACGCTCCATTAGCGCCTGATGTAAAATCAAATCAGAGGTACCGCGGAACGTTTTTTGCCATTTACCGATACGAATTTGAATCGAACCAGGCAAGCGATA
The DNA here is from genome assembly GCF_012275705.1 of Vibrio chemaguriensis. Classification (NCBI taxonomy): domain Bacteria; kingdom Pseudomonadati; phylum Pseudomonadota; class Gammaproteobacteria; order Vibrionales; family Vibrionaceae; genus Vibrio; species Vibrio chemaguriensis. The sequence continues at coordinate 182,470 of NZ_SHOE01000002.1, read as the reverse complement.
GATGTTAGTAAACTTATCTTTGTCCATGGACTTGTGTCATGAGATTAATATGCATTATTAGAAAGTGAAAACAGTCTAGTGCAAAGGGCGCCAGACTGAAGTACCGTACGATTTTACAACGACCTTGCGTGATATAGCGAGGGGTTATGTCAATAATAGGTAAGAAATAGAAAATTAGTTCACATTATGAAGAAATTGGAAGCTAATCAGGCTAACTTTTGAAGTTGGGCCGATTATGCCCATGCCTACCAAATAAAAAGAAGGCATGGGTATAAACATCACACCGCTTCTTCGAGTTGCTTGGTTTCTTCTTCAATCTGCTGTAAATGTCGGTTTGCTTGCTGTAACTGATACATTTGGGCATAACGACCATTTTGTTTCAACAGTGTTTTGTGTGTGCCTTTCTCTACTAACTTCCCATGATGAAGAACAATGATTTGGTCCGCATCCAAAATAGTTGAAAGTCGATGAGCGATAACGACTAGTGTCATGTCTTGTCTGAGTACTGCCAAGCTCTTTTGTATTAAAGCTTCTGTTCCTGAGTCAATATTGGCCGTTGCTTCATCTAATATCAATATTTTAGGTTTTACCACAAGCACACGCGCTAACGCTAAGAGCTGTTTTTGTCCAGCAGATAGATTGGTTTCACCTTGACCTAACTGCGTGTCTAGCCCATTAGGATAACGGTGAATTTGCTCTGCCAAACCTACCTTGTCTAACGCATCCCATATTTGAGTATCGTCAACCGCTCGACCAAGAGAGATGTTTTCTCTGACTGAAGCAGGGAGAATGTGCGGATCTTGCTGAACCATTGCCACATCTTTGCGAAGGACGTCTTTCCCTAGTGTTTTAAGTGGACGGCCATCGATGAGCAGTTCACCACATTGCGTTGGATAAAAGCCCATTAACAGTGACGCTAATGTGCTTTTACCGCTTCCTGTATGCCCGACAAGCGCGATAAAGTCTTGGTGATTGGCCTTCAACGACATGTCTTTTAGGACGTCCTGTTTACCATCGTAGCTAAATGTGAGGTCTTTAAGTTCGATAGCACCTGACCTTAATGGCTGATGATCGTCCCCATAAGTTTGTTCTTTCGCATCAATCAATTCAAACACACGTTCGCTTGATACTAACGCTTGCTGAAGTAGAGCAAGCTGCTGAGTCATTTCAATTAATGGCTCAGTAACGCGTGCAAGATAACTGATAAACGCATACAGTACCCCCACACCAATCAACTCAATACCGTTAAAGCCAAAGATCGCAACCAAGCAAAGTAACGCGAGGCCAGCGAGCAAGTCCATCAATGGTCTTAGCAGATAGCCGTTTAGCCGAATCACTCGTTTAGATGCCACCAAATGCTCTGCGGTTAGCTCGTTGAACTGTTTATTAAAACGCTCTTCTTGTTGCATTAATTGAATGACACTCATCCCTTGAATGGATTCACTCAGATTCGCATTTATATCAGTCAATAGGTCACGCATCTTTCGGTAGCTTTCTGTACTTAGCTGCTTAAACAAGTACATAAAGCCGATGACGATCGGTAGCAATACAAGCACAACAAGTGTGAGTTTCCAGCTCATGAAAAACATAACGCCAAGCATCACCACAATCATGACCACGTTTTTCACCAAGGTCGCGATCAAGAGCTCATAAAATTGCTGTAGAGATTCCGTATCGTTGGTGATTCGCGATACCAATTTCCCCGCAGGAGTGTAATCAAACGCAGATAACGGCTGCTTAATCACGCCAGAAAATACTTGCTTACGAATCGCTTTGATCGTGTTAGCCGCGACAATGCTAAATTGCAATGACTGAAAATACTGGAATGTTGCCGATACGATCTGAAGAGCGATATAACCTACTGCTAGCGAAATCAGAATATTTTGTGAATAGTCACCTTTAGCGATGTGCTCATCAATGAAATATTGAATTAACCAAGGGCCGCCGGCGCTGGCTAACGCTGCAATAAACAGCAAGGCGAGTCCTTTAATCATTGGCTTTGGTTGAGATAATGGGTAAGACATTAACCGTTTAAACGTACTGGTCTGCTTCATTCATTATTCCTCCATCGCCTGTTCTAGTTTTTGGTACTCGAACATTTCGGCGTACCAGCCTTTATGCGCTAATAAAGCGCTATGTTGCCCACGTTCAGTAATGTGTCCGTGATTCAATACAATGATCTCGTCTGCTGCTTCCAATGCGGTGAGGCGGTGCGCAATAACGATTAGGGCTTGATCACGGTAGTGCGTTTCCAAATTCTTAAGGATTTGATGTTCGGTCCGTCCATCAACAGCGGAAAGTGCATCGTCCAAAACCAACACTTGGGCATTCAACAGCATAGCGCGTGCTATCGCAATACGTTGTTTTTGCCCGCCGGAGAGTGTAATGCCTTTTTCACCGACTTCTGTTTGGTAGCCTTCAGGAAACTTCTCAATATCGTCATGTATACAGGCTAACTTTGCTGCTCTGTAGACTTCTTCCTTTCCCGCGTTAGGGTTGCCTAAGGCAATATTGTCAAAGATAGATTTTGAAAATAGAAACGGGCTTTGATTAACCACGGCAAAGCGGTTGCGCCACTGAGGAAGTAGGGCATCTTTAATCTCAACATCCCCGAATGTAATTGAACCTTTTGTTAGGTCGTGCTGACGCAAAAGCAGCGTTAGCAGGGTTGATTTTCCGCTTCCGACAGGGCCAGCTACTCCCAACATTTTACCGGGCTTGAGCTCGATTTTTATTTCGGCTAGAGCTGGTGGTAAATCACTGGACCAGTGGAAAGCATCGATATCAATTTTTAATGGCAGTGGTTTATCTTCTAATGGTTTATTTCCACTGACAATCTCTGGTGTTTCATCAAAGATCTCTTGTAGGCGATTCCATGCTGCGGAGCCTCGCTCTAAAATATTAAATAAGAAAGCGAAGGCCAGCATAGGCCATATCATTAACCCTAAATACATCGTAAAGGCTGTTAGATCACCAAGCGTGATCTCTCCCTTATCGACAAGGTAAGCACCAGCAGCGACACTGAGAAGGAAAGAGAGGCCGATGGTGAGTTGGATAGCTGGATCAAATCTCGCGTCGACTCTAGCGACGGCGATATTTTTCTGACCGGTATCATCGACTACATCGTCAAAGCGCTGTTGTTCTTGATTCTCTAACCCAAAAGCTCGCAACATTCGCACGCCGTTAAGTGACTCTTGCGTCATGTCTGACATGGTAGAAAAGGCTTCCTGAGCAATGCGGAAACGTTGATGCAGTATACGGACAATAAAAAAGATGATGATTGCAAGAAACGGCATTGGAAGAAGTGCCATAACGGTGAGCTTCCAGCTAACTTGCGTTACCATGATGATTAAAACTGCAATACCCGTGATCAAGGAATCGGCTGCCGTTAAAACCCCTTCGCCGGCTGTCATTACGATGTTACGTACATCATTAGTACCACGCGCCATCAGATCACCGGTCTTATAACGTTCGAAAAATCGGGGTGGTTGTGTCGATAAGTGCCTATAGAGACGATTACGTAGAATGGTTCCGAGTTCCCAGCTTGCGCCGAAAAGCCAAATTCGCCATAAGATACGGCATCCATAAATGGCAAAGATCAGTGCAGTGAGTCCCAAGAGCCACAGAATCAGCGTATTTGTATCTAACGTGTTATCTACGACCCCATCAACGATGATACCGACCGCTTTAGGAGGAACAAGTTGTAGAGTTGATATCACAGCGAAAAGCAAAATCGATCCGACATAATGCTTCCACTTTTGTTGGAAATACCAACGTAACTGCCAGAATATTCTCATCACGCCTCCCGCTTTAAATTATTGAATTTGTTATAGAACTATTATTGAGCGAAATGATGAGTTTACAAGCACAAATTATTGGCGGTCGGAAAAACGATAGATTGTTTCGATTACGGGCGCGTGCGGTCGCGAATTACTTGTTTTCTCGCTGCAAGCTAACTATGAAACAACATTATGTGAAATAGTTGTTAATAATGGGTTTTGGGGCCAGTATTCTGCTAAAAGCGATGAAAGCACCAAAAGTGCAACTGTTACTTTCACTCACTAGGGGAACTAGCAGTCGTCAGTTTGTATTTTGTAGCTGACTTGGCCACCTGGAGTTTCTGGGTAGTAAACTTCGACATAACACATATGGTCTGGACCAACAGGTTTGTTTGCAAAGCCGATAAGGAAATAGGGTTCGTCCGGGCTGTCTACCCCGTACCAAGTATTGATAGTGAGTTGAGGGTCGAAACCTGCCAGCTCTTTTGCGGGAATGACATTCTTAATAAATCCAAAGTAACCAATTAGGTCGTTATTGCCGTCATTATCTAGATCAATGTTATGTTGTTCGCCGCCATCTACCGTCTCTTGAGATTGAATAACGGCTTTGGTGTACACAAAGTTGTTTGCAGTCATGAGCGCTTCCCTCGCGCCATATAGAACCGCCACTCGGGCATTTTTTTGCAGACCAAGAAATTTAGGAAGGGCAATAACACTAACGACACCAAGGATAATGATGCACACAATGAGTTCAATGAGGGTAAATCCTTGAGAGCGATGCACTGCCTTTTCTCCATGAGTCATGAATAGTTTGGCGGCTATTTTGATATAAAAATGCGTAGGTCAAGTATTAAAAAAGGATGGGAAGGGGTGACCAAGCTTGCAGATCTTAAATATAAAACAAGTTGCTTATCTGTTGCATGCTGGTGGGAGGCGGCTATCGAATAAGGGGAGAGAGTTAAATTCGGGAGGATAAAATACCTCCCGAAATGAGCAATTAAGACTCGTTTGCGACGGCTTGACCGCTGCGCTTAAACACAAATCGCCAAATAAATAAGACAACGGCAATATAGGTTAGACCAACACCTAACGCTTGCCAGTGCATGCCGTTATACATTGCGATTGGCATAAGCGAGATGATGAAAATGTCCGTAATTGAGCCTGGAACATAAGCGATAGCATAGTCATCTAACACTTTACTGCGCATTTTGGGGTCGACAATGCGTAATAACGCGATACCCATAGCGACTGTACCTGTTAACCATCCCCAAGAGAAAATGCCTTTCTCAAACCAGTCATCTCCCATGATGCGAGGTGCAACCCAAAAGATAAGCCATAGCGTGAACGCGATACCACCAATTGCGAGCACTACCATTGGCATTAAATACTGCGCTAGAACCGTGATCTTAATCGCTGAGATACCAAAGATGATCAGGTAATCCGTACTAATACCCGCTGCGTGTTTGAATGCGCCGTCACATAGGTAATGAGATGCCTTGGTTTGCTTAGCGATGATTCGAACTAACATACCGCCCAGAAAGCCAGTAACGAAAGTCGGAATTTGTACCTTATCGTGGAAAGAAGATAAGTAGTTGGCTGCTACATAAGAGAAAGCGGTTACCACTACAACCAGCGCCGCGTGAATCGCGAAAGAATCGACTGACAATGATGACATCGTATCTTTCATCACAGGTTCTTGATCGTCAGGTTTCACTAAGCCTTTGCGCTCGTGTTCGTCCATGCTGTCGAATGTCGTAAAGCTACGAATCCAGCCCATTTTCAACGCAAACTGAAGCATTAACATGCCCACCGAGATTGAAATAAAGATCCCAACCGTGGCGAACGTTAAACCAAGTGTAAAACCATCTTCCCAGCCAAGGCCTGTGAAGATTTCACCGACTACAGATGCTGAACCATGACCGCCCATGAATCCCGCGGACATGGTTACGCCAAACCCAGGATTAATGTCAGGCCAAAAGAAGGTGGTAAGTACTAAACCAAACATTGCTGCAAACAGCCATTGCGACACGGATGCAATTTGGTTAAACGCCCACAATGAGCCTGCTCGTTGAGCAACCACTTTTGGTGACGGGACATCTGTTGCTAAACCCAACGCAGAAAAAAGTGCAGCAGTTAAGAGGCTTGCGTTTGCGGTAAAAGTATCTGTCCAAGGTAATACGTTAAGCAGAGCTGGGCCAAAAATAAGACCAAATAACCCAGCCAATACAGCTGATGGAATGTACATGCGTTGTAGTAAAGGCATATGTACACGAATTACTTTTGCTGCAATTAATAGTAAGCCAGCGATGGCTAAGTCAGTCAGCATTAGACCTTTTGGCATTTCTTGTCCTCCAGTAAATGCGTTCAAGGGGCTCATCCTTTTAACCAGCCTTGATGTAATAAATAACTTCCAGCACAAAACCACGAAAATAGTCACTCATGTGACATCGCGTCATGGTTGTTCTAGTCAGCACTCTATTGCGCTGTCGAATTTGTATTAACGGATCTGTTGATCCTTAAATCTATAAAGTGAGTGCAATTGTTGTGAGTGCTCACGAAGTGTTGAGAAATTTGAATAAATTCCTCGATCAAGTTTCTGATAGTTCACTCAGGAAGGGCGTGTATCCTAGTCAGTTTGTCAGCGCAATGCAATTGAGCGTCATCAATATTTAGTGCCTAAAAACTGGGCACTTGTAATTAAATATTTGATAAATAAAAATATTGAACAAGAAAAATAATTTGTCGATATGATAACTTTTTGTGATTTGAAGGGGGATTTTGCCACTTTAAGGAGGGATTTTTTGGAGGAATCGAGAAAGTAGTAATATCAGTAATAGCTAAAGTAGAGTGATTCGCGCAAATATCATGCGTTATAGGGGGCCGGAATTTCGCCCCCAGAGCTACAAAGTGCTTGTTTAAATTCGGTTGTCACCAGTACTAAACGCGATAATTTGACTGATTTCGGTCAAGCTTCTTCCACTTTCTTGCTGCCACTGAATAAAGGCTTTATTAGCAGAGTCCAAGGACTTTTTCGTGTCTTTGCCGCCTTCAATGATCTTGCAGTTGCGTAAATAAGCTTCGACATCGTTAGACAGAATAAAAGTGTCCACGCCCATTTGGCGTAAAGTGTAAGGGCCTGTATTTCCACCCAAACGACTACCATGCTTCTTCAAGTAGCCCCATAGATCCGTAATCTTTTCCCGAGGCCATTCAGCAATCATGTTACTGAACGAGCCATATTCGATTCTTGCTTCATGGATCATGCGAGCGTTGGCCGGAATCGACATGACTTTAGTGAGGTGGCGAATGATGCGTTTGTCGGTCGCTTTGGTTTCCCATTGCTCGTCTGACAGCATCAACAACGGCTCAATCTTAAATCCGAAGAACACTTCTTCGAAGTTCGGCCACTTGTTGCGAACCACGCTCCACGAAATCCCACTTTGGAACACCTTCATCGAAAAAGCGGCGAGCCAACGGTCATCGGGAATCGCTGCTAATTCCTCTTTACTTAATGGGTGAGACAATAGCGCTTCAAGCTGATCTTTTCCGCCTTTTCGCTTAGCAGCACGTTGATAAATCGCGTCAAATTTTTCGATACTCATAAAAGAAGTTAGTCCTAGTTTATGTCGATATTTGCGAAACATACTACGCTTAAGTAGCTGAATCGTAAATTGATGGAGTGTCACAAATGAAGAAGGTCACATTAACGTTTGTCGGGGAAGGTTCGGAGCGTATCGCGGATAAATTTTATACTTGGCTGGCTGATGGCGGATTAGAAGACAGCTTAATTGAAACTCTATCGGACAGAGAAGTGTCGGTGGTCGGTATTAGCGATATGGATAACGAAACGCGCGATGTAGTGATTACGACAGAAATGAATTAGCGCGTTGTACACGATAAAAACCAAAAGAATGCGATACAACAAAGCCCTTCGTCGGAAGGGCTTTGTACGTCTAACTCGTCTTCTTGTGTAGAGTGGATTTAATGATGAACCAGCGTTAAACCGCTTGGTAAAGCATCACCGAAGACGCGTTTTGATTCGCTTTCTGAAAGCTCTTTCACTTCTTTAACTAGTGATACCCAAGATTCGGGCACTTTACTTTGTTTCAGCTTCGTTAGAACTTGCTCTCGGTAATCGTCAGAAATATCAAACAGGCGGTCACCCGTCTTACGACAAATCATTACGGCTGCGAACGCGATCATTGGCTCTTTCTGCCAGTTCTGCTCTAACAGCTTAGGCAACCACTGTTCTGCTTGTTCACGAGGAATGACGTTGTGCTGGCTGCCATAAAGTGGTGTGCGAGAAGCCAAACGTCCCATCGCCCACCAGTGCGCTTGTTCAAACTGGTTTTGGTTGATCGCTTTACTCAAGAACCACGTTGCCAATAGAACTTTATCTTCCACTTCTAGATGCTCTAGAGAGGCTGAAAGACGTACCATGGATTCGTAACCCATGTCTTGTGTCGCTTTGGCGGATTGTGGGTTTTTCATCGCGCCGGGATGCAGATATTTTGCGATGTCTGCCAAAATGGTTTCTTGTTGTTCTTGGCTTAGACCGCCCGCGATACGTCGCCAGAATACCCACCAGTCTGTCCAGCCTTGATGGTTTTTGAACTGAATATTTTGTTGATACAGTCCCCAAACTTGCTCAATACGCCAAGAGTCTGTTGGATCGCCAAAGCCCGGACGCAGTGCAAAGCCAGCCAAACGAAGCCAGTTTTTCTCGTGCTGTTCAGAACGACGGCGACGCTTACGACCTTGTGCAAAAGTATCGAAAAGTTGACGGAGTGTGGTGAAGTCCCATTCGTCACGTTTGCCGAGCTTCTTCTCAAGGTCTTTGGCTAAGGTTTTGATCTCTTTGCCTTCTGCGCTTTTCTTGTTACCGCTGTAAAGGCGAGCGATCAGCTCCTTACATTCGTTCAGTTTAGGGTGAAGCTTAACTTGCTCGCTGTCATCGGTTTGCTTGTTACGGACTTCGAATTCCAGCTCCCAACGTTTGTTGTCGTCTTCTGCACTGACACATTCCATCTTAAGAGTGCCAACTTCTGTTAGTTGACAAGCCAATTGCACTTCGACACGCTCTTTCTGGTTAGCTTGCAGTTCGGCGCCTTCACCTTCAAGTGTCGTGATGTAAGGCGGCAGAGGAGCAAACAAGTCTGGGTCAACATCAACCATCACGCCATTTTGAATGGCGGTGTTATTGGTTAAGGTGTCGTGGGTAGAAGTCAGCAGATTAAAGCGAACGGGCTCTCCAAGAGTGAGCGAGAAACGACGACCACTTAAGCGGATCTCGTGACCTTCTTCTGTGCCTTTTGCAAGCAAACAGAGCGCTTTGCCCATCTTATTCTTTTCTTGAAGATGCAAGAAGTAAGAACGCGCTGCACCGCCACCAATTTTTAGCTGTGCACCACGACGTGCTTTACCAAACGCAACAGCACCCAATGCAACAGACCAATCTGGATGTGGGTTATCTAATACCGTAACCGGAGCACCGCGCCAATCGGACAGTAGGGTAGTGACTCGCTCAGTCACAAGTTCACTATTGAACACACCTCCGTTCAACAATACGCCAACTGGAATCGCGTTTTGTTTATCGTCTTCAATGCCGAGAGCGGCACGAGCAACTTGCTGATGCTGAGTTAAGAACTCGGCAACGTGTTTGCTCACTGCTGGGTCAGCAACGTATGGAAGGCCAAACTCGACAACCGCGCTGCGGCGTTTGTCTGGTACTTCACTGAAATCAGAAAGCGGGAAGAAGCCATCTAATGCGATTTGGTGCACTTCTTGTTTGCTTAGAGCAATACTCTTTGTGCCCCCAAGTAGCTTAGAGCCGCTACCTAACATGGTGATCTTCACTTCGTCAGGTGCGCTCGCTGAAAGCAAGTTCTCTTTCGCTTTACGTGTTTGCTGAATTAGCTTTGTTAGGCTTGCTGCAGTGAGCTTCTTACTTTGATTGAAGCGGCTTTCTGCAAGGTGTGCTAATGCTAAGTCGAGGTTATCACCACCCAGCATCAAGTGTTCGCCAACGCCAATACGATCAAGGGCTAGCTCATCTTGAGAAGAGAAACTTGCTTCAATCAAGCTTAAGTCGGTGGTACCACCGCCCACATCGCACACCAGAATCAGCGGTAACTCTTTGAGCTCATCAGCTGCGGTTTTCTGATGGCGTGCGTACCAGTCGTAACATACGGCTTGTGGCTCTTCGAGCAGGACGATTTTCTTTAAACCTGCCAACTCTGCGGCTTCAAGCGTGAGCTTACGAGCGGTTTCATCGAACGACGCTGGAACGGTCACAACCACATCTTGGTCTTCTAGCTTGTTACTAGGATGTCGGTAGTTCCATGCTTGACGAATGTGGTTAAGGTAGCTTGCGCTGGCAATGACGGGTGAGACTTTATCTACGTCTTGCGCGCCAGCCCAAGGGAGAATGTCTGAGCTACGATCAACTGCTTGGTGCGATAGCCAGCTTTTTGCACTGGATACCTGACGTCCTTCCACCTTCGCGCCTAATTCACGAGCCCATTCACCAACGATGAGATTGTTAATGTCGCCAGCAACAGGTTCGTTGTCCCAAGGAAGAGTGAGGTCAGAAGGGGAGATTTGACCTACAGCTGGATGATAGCGGAAAGAGGGCAGAAGTGGTTTACGAACGACTTCGCCCGGACCAATCAGTTGGTCGATGTCAAATAGGGATACTTCGGATTGTTCAAGGTTGTCGGTGATTTCACAGTAGGCCACCACAGTGTTTGTGGTGCCAAGGTCAATACCAACAAGAAAACGAGGAGATGCCATACAAAACCAAACCTTCGTGTATTTAAAAACGGCACCCGATTGGATGCCGTTTGACTTCTAATTATTGTTCTTCGTTTGAGTCACTTTTCGCGTCTTCGCGCACATCGAACTCAACATGCCATTTTTGCCCGTTATCAGCGGCAATGGCTTCTAAGTAAAGCGTACCAAGCTCTGTGACGCGAGAGGCTAGGGTAACTGGAACCACTTCACCTTCACGACGACCTTCAGATACAGGCAGCGTTACTTGAATTTCTGGAAGCTCTTCAAGCTCTTCTGGTGCCCAGTAGTCTAAGTGAGTACCTGCTAGGTCGTCACGACGAACGGTTGAGCCGAAGAATTGGAAGTTAACTGGCTGGCCGATGATCAAACCAAACTCTTGGCTTGGTACGTCAACGCTTGAGCCTTCTTCCATACCAAATGGTGCTACACACAGTGCTTCCATTGGAGGCGCCATGCCCGGAATCGCAGGCATCGCACTTTCGATACCCACGTAGTACGCCGAAGCAATACCGCCGCGGATACGAACGCCTTGACCACGACGCACAGAGCCGTAGTAAGCCGCACCGCTAGCAACTGCAAGGTCTAGATCCACACCTGTTAGGCGTTTCGCCATTTCTGCGTCTGCTTCAATTAGCCATTCGTTGATCGTGTCTTCTAGACGACTGGCTAGAAGTTTCGATTTCAGCACACCACCGTTGAATAGGATTGCCGTTGGTTTGATGAAGTCAGCCGATTGGGCTGCATCCGCACCTGGCATACCAGGCATGTTAGCGAATGGATTGAAATCTTGAGCTGCTGCTTCTGCGCCATTTCCTGAAGCAGAAAGGGCATTAGCTTGCTTAGACAAGAATGCAGCAATGTGACGAGTGATGCCTGCATCTTGTGCGTAAGGCAGACCCATTTGCGTTAGTGCGCCACGGTTACGTTGAACAGGGTGGTCCGTAATCGCAACTTGAGGGAAGAAGCCGTCAACCAATGTTTGTTGTACTTCTTCTTGAGTCAGTTCTGTCTTCAACGTTGCGCCAAGCAGTTTAGAACCGCGGCTTGGTACCACGATTGGTACTGACTGAAGTTCGCTGTCGTTCAATAGCGCTTCTTTCGCATCGCGACATGCGTGCGTCATCGCTTGAACTTGCCATGGCTGTAGCTCTTTGCCTTCTTGCGCTAGCTTCATCTTCAAGCGGTACGCAAGTGCAAGGTCCATGTTGTCACCGCCAAGTAGGATGTGCTCGCCTACCGCGATACGATTCAGAGTTAGGTTGCCGTCGTCTTCAGTTACTTCAACCAAAGAAAGGTCGGTTGTACCACCACCGATATCGACCACAAGCACAATGTCGCCAACTTCAACTTCGTCGCGCCATTTGTCGTTGCTGTTATCAATCCAGTTGTAAAGTGCTGCTTGTGGCTCTTCTAGAAGCGTTAGGTGCACAAAACCAACGTTGCGTGCAGCTTCGGCTGTAAGGTCACGAGCCGCAGGATCGAAAGAAGCCGGAACCGTAATGGTAACGTCTTGATCGGCAAGGTTGTAATTTGGATTTGCGTGATTCCAAGCATCTTTTAAGTGCTCAAGGTATAGCTCGGTTGCGCGAAGAGGGGATACTTTTTCCACTTCTTCTGGGCTACCTGCTGGTAGGAATGCGTCACGACGGTTTACACCACCGTGGCAAAGCCAAGATTTCGCACTTGCAACAAGACGAATTGGTGTTTTTGAACCTAGGTTACGTGCAATTGCACCAACTAGAGCTTTTGGCTCGCTCGACCACGGAAGAACGCGTGATTGCGGGTTCATTTCGTGCTCGTGCGGCTGGTAAAGGAAAGAGCCTAATTGGCTGCGAGTCTCTACTGTGCCCGGCGCAGTAAGCTGCGGGATAGGCATTACTTCAACGCGAGCATCTTCGTCGTGCGTATCAACAAAAGACATCACGCAGTGTGTGGTACCTAAGTCGATACCGACGCTGAATTTAGGCGTCTGTTGTTCTTGAGCAAACGCTTGGTTATTCGTTTCTTGAGAATGATTTTCTTGGTTCATGTGTTCCATTACAGCTCAACCTCGGCTGGAGCAATCACAGATGCATCGTAGTTTTCAGCCAGCTTAGGAAGGTTCATCGATGTTGCCTTCCAGCCTTTGTGCACTAACGTGCCTTGGAATGGCGCGCTGCCTGTCACGTTGCCAGTAAGGCGGATTTCTTGTGGGTTGAAGCCTTCTTCAACCGTAATACGAGTTTCTTCTTCTTCGTTGCGAACGTGCGCAAGTGTTACGTAATCGTTCAATACTTTCTGGCCACCAGTATGAATTACGCGAGCTGCTGCGCCGACTTCTTCATCAGAGAATGACGTTAGGTCTTCTTGTAGGAAGTCGATCAGACGAGCTTCTTGCTGCATGATAGAAAGTAGCTGCATTGCAGAATCAGTAGAAGCTGTTGCGAGTTTCGATTCAACTTCAACGACTTTTTCTACGACCTTCTCAACTTCAACGACTTTTTCTACTTCGACGATCTTTTCAACTGGCTTCTCAACTTCGACGATTTTCTCGACCGGTTTTTCTACGACTTTCTCAACCACTTTTGATTTGCGAGAGACCGCGACTAAAAGAAGCAAAACGCTCGATGCGGTTAGGCCAGCGTGAAGCATATCGAACGTTTGAGGAATTAGGTTCAAATCAATGTTCATGACGTTTTTTCTCTTTCTATTGATTATTGGTGCTCAGTATTGGCTCATATGTGTTCACTAAAACGATCGTCTTTGCGATCTTGCACCAAGTTTAGACATTAAAATGATGACGGATGGTAGCATATTCAAGGCTTAAGGCTGTAATAATTCGTGACTATACCGTACGAACAGCGTGAAAAATCGACGATCGGACTGCCCAGCATAGGTTGTTGCTTGATGTTTGTGCGTTGCTAACGCAGTATTTCAATAGATCCCGAAGTTTAACTTACGGAAGTATCAAAATTACGATATGACACAAAGCACCGCTCACAAGAGCGTTATCAAACGACATTCAGACTCTATTCTAGCTTTTGCAGCGACGTTGTGTGTCACTGCTGGTGTGGTCGGTGCTGCTTATACGATGCAGCAACGGTATACGCAGACGACGTTTGATACTTTAGCTGACCGACAAGCAGAATCACTGAAAGCGAACGTCGAAAATGATTTAAAGTTCATTGGTGCAGGTGCAAACTTTTTTCATTCGATTGAACGCACCTATTGGTCTTCGTTCCCAATGTATGCGGAACAAGTAATCAATAGCTCGCGAAGTCTAATTGGACTTCAATGGATGCAAAAGGTCGAATTCGAAGACCTTGATAAGCATATTTTAAAGACCCGTCAAACATTTCCTGATTTCCAACCGTTTACCGTTCCTAAAGATGGCCCCAAAACCTACGGGTACATTTTTGAACACAAAGAGCCAATTTTTATCGCATCGGATATTTATCCAAGAACACCAGAAAACCTTTCTCTACTAGGTTTCTATTTTTCACGTAAACGCTTTGATCTCATCTTGGATGATATATCCACAAATGGGCGAGCGAATGTCTCGGATAAAGTTCGCTTACTGCAAGATGGGTATGACAAGTCCATCCCTAAAACTGGGCTGCTAGTGTTCCATCCAGTGTTTGACTTCGAGGATAAACATTTATTAGGTGTAGTGACAGGGGTGATTCGAAGTACGGTTTACTTTGAGGATTTGATCACGAAAACCGCGACCGAGCTAGATATGTCGGTGCGCGTAGAAGATTTAGGCTTTGACGCAGCAGATGACCCCGTTCTCTTCCAAAGTTCAAACTGGGACAACATTCGAGGAACGGTTATAAGCCGTACCATTCAACTGCCTAATCGTGAGTGGCGGATTGATTTTAAACTTTCTGATGCCGTCTCTGCTTGGGAGCGTTCTATTTTAGCGGGCACGACATTAGCCGGGTTGGTAATCGCCTTTTTGATTAGTTGGATTGTGAATTTACAGTCACGAGAAAAAGAGCGCTTGGCGGTCATGTTAGAGCTTAAAACCGTCGAATTAAAAAGGATGGCTGAACGTGACCCTCTAACTCAGTTACTCAATCGCCGAGCGTTTAACGATCATTTGCTTAGCCAGATAAACAAAGGTGTTAGCTTCGCATTGGTTGGTTTTGATATCGATCACTTCAAAGCTATCAATGACAAGCACGGTCATTTAGGGGGAGATGAAGCATTGCAGCATGTGACTAAGCTAGTTAGTGCGAATCTAAAGCCTGGAGACCGATTTTATCGTGCTGGTGGTGATGAGTTCTGTATTATTTCTAAAGTCATTGATAAAGAAGTACTGGAAGCTTATCTGGAAAAGTTGCGGAGCATCGTGGCAAGTACGGCTTTTGACTATGGCGATGCTTCAATCATTTGCACGTTAAGTATCGGCGCGGCTGTCCATAAAGATGAAGATCCTGAAAGCTTGTATCACAAAATGGATAATCAACTTTATTTGAGTAAAAAAAACGGTCGTAATAATGTGTCGATTGGCGATTAAATGGGCGCGCAAATTCGAGTTTTACACCGTGTTACGGTAGAATCCCACGCTTTAAAATTTTATGTTAGGAATCAAGACAAACTATGAACCATAACCGTATTGTATGCTTCGATTTAGAAATGTGTTGCTGGAACGAAAATGGTGTCGGCAGCACGGGTGAAATTATCGAAGTTGGGTTGGCTGAAATAGATTTGTCTAGAGGCGAGATAGTCAAGCGAGCTCAATACTACGTAAAACCTGAACATGATGAAGTTTCGCTGTTTTGTGCCGAGCTAACAGGTATTACGCCGCGTAAAATTGAAAAACAAGGACGCCCATTAGAAGAAGTGCTTAAATCCATGGTTAAGAACTTTGGTGGTCGAAACAAGATTTATGCATCATGGGGCCGAGATGACCTCATCCTGCTTGAAGAGTGTAAGCAAAAAGGTATTGAAGCGCCATTTACGGAGTTCATCAACTTAGCGACGCTTTATCGCATTCAAAATCGTCTTAAGGATAAGCGTATTGGTCACCGAGCCGCTCAAGAAGCAAAAGGCATTGATTGGGAAGGGCGCCAACATTCTGGTTATGTGGATGCGTACAATTTAGCTAAGCTCGCTCTGACTATGCTTTAATGGTCCGCTATAGATAGGCAAACTTGTAATCAAATCGTCATTCAACCATTGTCGTTTTGTCATGGAATCTGTTTAGTGTTGAGTTCGTCAAACACATTCATATCTTGACCAGTATTTTAATAACAATGTCGTTGGCTTATCGAAAAAACGCGCGTAATGCGCGTTTTTTTGTGGCTATAGAACTCAATCTTCGCCATCATTTCACGGTAGACTTGAAATAGCTTGCGCGACTTACATGTTTACCTTGTTTCCTTACTGAGATTGCAACTTTGCTCGAATGAACTCACTGTGATCAACGTAGAGTAGTTCTGCTGTTTTGCGGATCACTGCATCTTCTAGTGGATCAATTTCGCCATCGGCATACGCCACTTCCCACATGCTTTTGATTAAGTTGTAGCGTGTTTCTTGAGTCAATTCTCTCAGTTGAGAAGTAAAATCGTACAGAGACGCGGAGTCTTTTATTTTCTGTTGCGCTTGATCTAACAAAGCATTTGATTCTTCTTCATTTAATGACAGAAGCTTCATTAATAATGAACGCTTTGTTTCTTGCTCTTTATCATCGACGTTATGGTCTGCGCCAGATACTTCACACAGCAAACACGCGATAGCCATATTCGGAGAGAGTGTGTTGGTTTGGCTTAAATCAGAGCCTTCAATGAGCTGTTTAAATAATGAGGTAAGAGAGTTAAACATATTGAACACCGAGCTATTGTTTATTTGGTTAACATGGTCATAAATACGGTAGATCTCAAGGTGTGGTATCAAATTTAGCACGCCGTTGACAGTCAAGAGCTTTGCTCATCTACCCAAATCCCTCGTACTTTTAAGTTCAGCCAAAATGACTTGCCTTCAAGAAAGGGCAAGTCATTTTGGGAGCGAGATTTAGCCTTCTGCACGAGTTGGTGGAAAATGTACCTCTTCACCATCGCTCGTTAGAATGCTAATTTGGCTCGGCTTTCCTTCGTCATCAAGACGCAGCTCACCAATGGCGCTGTGGTTAACTAAGCGATAAAAATTGTGCGAACTTGGTGCGCGTTTGTAGATCTTTAGCCGCTTACGTTTTGTGAACCAGTTTAAAGGCGAACGAGGGCTATATAGAAGCCTATCTAGACCATCACAAATATTGAGCAATTGGGTTGGGAACTGATTTTTAATCCCGCTACAGGTGATTTGATAGATATTCGGACTATTTTTTCGGTAGCGAAGTTTAATGTCGTATGCAAAAGAGTAGTGCACGTCGCCAGAGAGAATAACGAAATTGGTCGGCGTCTTAGTATGTGTAAAAATACTAATAAGCGTATTCGCACTTCCGGGGTGCGCCATCCAGTTTTCAGCATCGACCATCAATGGTTTACCAAGCATCGTCACTACTCGCTGCAGTGCTTCGATAAACTTCACTCCGAACATTGGCGCGGCAGAAACAATGATAACTTTGTCTTGATGAACAAGTTCTTGGTGGAACTCAATCATTGCTTCCCAGTCCATTAACCCAGAGGGCTTGTTCATTTTAGACTCAGAACGCCAGCGTCTGGTTCGCGTATCTAGCACGACAACTTTTGGCGTCGTCGGAATGGTGTAATGCCAATTCTCAAAGCGATACAAATATTGAATAAATGCATCTTGAGTTTGTGAGGAACCCTCGTTGAAAAAGCGTTGAGCGATACTCATAAACTCATCATTGAATTTTTCTGGCGCGTTTCCCCACCCTTGGCAGAGCCAGTAGGCAATCAGGCTGTTCCCGATAATACGTTTCGCAAAGACGTTGCTGTACGCGGCTTGTTCCCAGCCTATGGTAAGGTTCCAATCGTCGGTGACATCGTGATCATCAAAGATCATGTAGGTTGGAATGTGAGCGAGTAAGCGTTGAACCTTGTCCAGACCTGCGACGAATTTATCAATTTGAACTTTTTCTTCGCGCCATTGCTGTTGCCATTTGGGTTCGAGAGTTGCTCCGCCGACAGTAAACTCATTTTCTAATAAGCGATCTGTCCGAATAAGCTTCCATAAGGTCGGAGACCAAACCAATAAGTACATTGCAAAGCATTCGGCAAAGCTTATTAGATGGTTTTCACACTCTTTGGCGCTGAATATTGGCGTCCCTCTGTGCGGGAAAAACGTACTCAGTAAACTGCCATCATTCACATAATGAGGCAACAATTTGTCCCGACCATAATAACAAGCTGAGTGCTGGTAGAGGGCATTGGTATTTTTTATCGGCGCTTGCTCGAATTCTTCGCCCGGTAAACCGAGTAGGGCAATGACTTGTTCGATGGCGTCCAGAGTAGGGCCTGCAACATGGTCTGCGTAGATTTGGTCACCACTCATGATGAGCATATCTGGTCTTTCTTCGATGGTTTGAGATGCGATTTTATGATCCGCAGCGACCAATGTATCTTTACTGAAGTGGTGGGGATTCCGGCACGAGCCATGCAGAACATAATCTGCTTTTTCGCTGATTAGGAACTCAACGCCCAAATTTGGACAGTTATCTCGTTCATAAGTCAGATGAGGAAGCAGTTCCGTTACTGAGCCGTGTTGCGTTTGTATTTGATAGCGTAACGTTTGATGGGTCGGAAACTCGCCCTTTAATTGCAACAAACAGCACCACGCATTGAGACCGATTTGAAGCTGTTCTTTTTGCTCACTTAAGGGGGCTTGATGAATGACGGAGGCGTTTTCATCCGTAATTTGCACCATACCCTCCAAGCGTTGGGTGGTGACTAGCCAAATATTGATTTCAGTTGCGGTCACTTTGCGCAAAATCGGACCTGCAACGATAAGAGGAAGTGAAGATGTTTCAGTCGTGTTCATCAATGCTGGCAAAACGGCTCCTTATGTGTCAGCTTCTTCTTCTAATATTTCGATAACTTGTGAACTGCTAAGTTCATGTCCCATAAGGAATAAACCTAGCATGGCATCGGCTTTTGACGCGTTATCACTGTCTTCATCCAAAATCTGCTGAAGTCGCGTTCTGATTAGATCTATTTCGTGCTCGACGAAGCCGCGTCCCTCTTCGTCTCCCTGACCATCTTCTGGAGCATTATCAAAGTGCAAAAATAACATGTCACCATCAAGTTGAGTCCCTATCAACCTTTCAGGCAGCCATGCTTCTCCCATCACAATGTCTGGGTCCGTGTCTGCGGGTATATGATTCAAGGTAGAGATAAGTTCTGATGCTTTCACTTTTTACTTCATTATGTTTGATTTGGAACTAAGCTAGAGTTTTAAGAGCTTGTTACGATAGTAAAAATATTCACAAATAAGCTCATCTAGTCGTGCAATATTAATATAATCTTGGGACTCAAACTGTCACGAGGATGACAACATTTGTCATTGTAACGGCTATCATCAGAAGAACATAAGCTTTAAATGGCAAATCATTGATGTTTGCCTGCTTCTCAACTAACATTTTTCGAACTCATGAAGAGATTAATTCTAACAACACTCACTTTGCCTTTAGCTGCGATGGCTTCTTCTGCGTATGGTGTAGAAGAGCAAACGTGGGGAATTGCAGCGATGTATCGCACTGCATCGATCCCGTTTTATACCGCCGATAATGACTCGACGGTGAGTACATTTGTACCAATGATGTTCTTTGAAAACGAGCATTTGTATATCAATGGCATTGAAGGCGGCGTTTTTCTGTATGACGAGAGTGATTCTGATTGGCGCGCGAGTGCGATCATGCGATTGAGATTTGTTGATATTCCCATGTCGCTACAAAATGCCAATGAAGGGGACAGAGTCGACTTTGGTGGTCAAGTTCGTTATAGCATTAACGACAACTGGCGCGCAGAAGTAGAACTAATGACGGACGATGAACTCCAGTTTCACTCTAATTATCGCCTTGCCGCTAATTATGCGTTTGGTGATTGGGAGTTAGAGCCATCTATCACGATTCGATACAAAGACGCTGACTTCAACAGTGAATATTATGCGTTTAAAGATGTTACTGGGGAAAGAATTGGAGCAGGACTTGATGCCAACCTCGGCATCAAAGCGCGTTATCATGTGACTTCCAACTTGTATTTATTGGGGGAGACGAGTGTCACTCGCTTAGATGATAATGCCTACAACAGCCTGCTTGTAGAGGACCGATATCAAGGTGAAGTGTTTGTCGGTTTTGGCTTTTTCAACGATAAAGGCAAAGCTCCGAAATCAACACTGAGCAATAAACCATACCTACGTATCGCGCATGGTTGGGCAACGCCTTCAAATATTGGTGAAATATTTAGCTTTGAGAGAGAAAAAGACCCATACGACAATCAACTTACTTCATTGTTTTATGGGCACCCGCTAACGGACGAGTTGTTTGGTTTTCCTCTTGATATTTATTTAACGCCAGGTTTGGTTCATCACTGGTCGTCCAGTGTTCAGTCCGCGAGCACAGAATACGTGATGGCGATTAAGGCTTATTATACCGTTAATTGGCCAACGACTTGGCGATTTGGTGTTGCGGAAGGTATGTCATACGTCGACAACATTACCTACATCGAAGGAACCGAAATGGAAGACAAGGGTTATACACCAAGTAAGCTACTGAACTACTTAGACTTCTCGTTTGATGTAAATATAGGTGACTTATTCAACCAAAAAAACTGGGAAAATATGTGGGTGGGTTATTCATTGCATCACCGCTCAGCAATTTTCGAAAGTGCGTCCCAGTTTGGGCGCATTAAAGGCGGGAGCAACTACAATACCATTTACTTCCAGTTCGAGTTTTAGAGCATCGTAAGATGCATATAGGTCGGATTTGCAACTGACTTCTTTATCGCCCATTATGAGTAATGATGAATAATACAATGCTGCTTTCAACGCGAACCTTCGTGTATCGTGCCAAAGTTAAGGCTGTTTGTGATGCATCTGATGAATCGGATGGCATGAGCACCATGAGTATCGACTCCTCATTCAATATTCAAATTGAGGCGATAAACTGTACCAACGATGAATTTGCCAAGCGCTTTTTTGTCGTCCACGGGGAAGGACATTTAGAGAGTGATGAATGGTTAGTGTTGTACGTCAATTCTCTTGAGGTTGACGTTGGAGACGATCTCGAAATTCCGAGTGATGTCGCGTTTGATGCGATGATTGAGAATATGATAAACGAAGCTGAGCAGTCTTTGGAAAAGCTCTATCACGAAGCGCTACACAACTTAGAGAAAGTGAATCGCTCTGGGAGAAATAAGATAACTTCTAAACACGATTAGGGTATTTTGATCGACAAGGGATTGGCGCGAACCAATCCCTTGTTATTTGTATTCTACTTGTTCTTGAACTTAGGCCAATTTACGCTATCGCTGCAAGTTGGCTCTGCGCTTCAGAAATGCCTTTCGCAGCGAAATCTTCACCCATGTTTAGCGCTTCCGCATAAACAAATTCCACATCAGTTATACCAACGAAACCTAGCACGGTACGCAGGTATGGTGTGACGTTGTCAGTTGGTGAATCTTTATGGATACCACCGCGAGTCGTGATGACAATCGCTTTCTTACCTTCGATCAGGCCTTGAACGCCGTTTTCAGTGTATTTGAATGTCACGCCAGCACGAGCAATCAAATCAATCCAGTTTTTAAGCTGAGTTGGAATTGTAAAGTTATACATTGGTGCGGCAATAACCAAAGTGTCTGCGGCTTTTACTTCTTCAATAAGGGTATCCGACAGTTCGACAACCGCTTGTTGTTCTTGTGAAAGATCTTCCGTTGCGCGAAGTGCAGTGGCAACGGCGAAGTCCAAAACTGGTAATGGGTTGGCAGCCAAATCACGAACAGTTAGCTTGTCTTGGTCCACATTTTTGATGAAGTCTTCAACCAGTTTGTTTGATTGAGAGTAGTCGCCAAGGATGCTTGATTTTAGAGCTAGTACACGAGACATAATGGTTATTCCTTAAATAAGTGCTTTTGACTATGGGAGCCATTATAAGCGAGGCATGTTGGTTAAAAAGTATAGGGATTCGCTGAACATGTTCGAAAAATTTGAATGCGGTTTCGGTTATCTTGTTACAGATCTTGTGTGATACAATCCGCGCAGTTTTTGTAATGAAAAGAATAGGAAACGCTTTGACTTCGTCACAGCCCCCAAAAAAGAATCCCGCTGAAGAGCAAGCGACACCGTCAAATGGTGTGCAAAAGGCGACAGCGAAACAAGATAAAGCACCTCAGGCTCAAGTGAATAGCGCGGCGTCTCTACGCAAAGCGTTAAGCCAGTGCATGATGCGTGACCGCTTCCGTTTAAGTAAACGCATTTCTGGTGCGAGCAAACTTAAGAAAGACGCAGCACGTAATGCTGTGTTTGATGAAATTGCACTCGACATTGCTAAATCGATGATGGTTGCGGAACAACGCAGCAACTACAAACCAACGATTGAATACCCAGAAATTCTGCCCGTCAGCCAAAAGCGTGACGACATCGCTAAAGCGATTGAAGAAAACCAAGTGGTTATCGTCGCGGGTGAAACCGGTTCAGGTAAAACCACTCAGTTGCCAAAGATCTGTGCAGAACTTGGTCGCGGTAAATTTGGTCTGATTGGTCATACTCAGCCTCGTCGTCTTGCAGCGCGTTCGGTTGCGAACCGTATTGCCGAAGAGATGGAAACTAAGTTGGGTGAGTTTGTTGGTTACAAGGTTCGATTCAACGATCAGATCTCTGAAAATACCCAAATCAAATTGATGACGGACGGTATCTTGTTGGCTGAAATTCAGCATGACCGTTTCTTGAATCAATACGACACCATCATTATCGATGAAGCGCACGAGCGCAGCCTCAACATCGATTTCATCTTGGGTTACTTGAAAGAGTTGCTGCCACGTCGTCCTGATTTGAAAGTGATCATCACGTCGGCAACCATCGACCCAGAACGCTTCTCAAAACACTTCAACAATGCACCAATCATTGAAGTATCGGGTCGTACTTACCCAGTAGAAACACGTTACCGCCCACTAAGCGGTGATGACGACAATGATCGTGACCAGCTTGAAGGCATCTTCGAAGCGGTAGATGAACTGTGCGATGAAGGTTTAGGTGACATCCTGATTTTCATGAACGGTGAACGTGAAATCCGTGATACCGCAGATGCATTGTCCAAACGTAATCTGAAGAGCACGGAAATTGTGCCGCTTTACGCGCGTTTGTCGGCAGGTGAGCAGAATAAGATTTTCCAACCTCACACTGGTCGCCGAATTGTACTGGCAACCAACGTGGCAGAAACCTCGCTAACTGTTCCTGGCATTAAGTACGTTATCGACCCGGGTACGGCGCGTATCAGTCGATACAGTTACCGTACAAAGGTTCAGCGTCTTCCAATCGAGCCAGTTTCTCAGGCGAGTGCGAACCAGCGTAAAGGTCGTTGTGGTCGTGTGGAAGAGGGTATCTGTATCCGTCTGTACTCAGAGGAAGATTTTGAGTCGCGCCCAGAGTTTACCGACCCCGAGATCCTGCGTACCAACCTAGCATCGGTTATCTTACAGATGACGGCACTTGGCTTGGGCGACATTCAAGCTTTCCCATTTGTGGAAGCGCCGGACAAACGTAACATCCAAGATGGTGTTCGTTTGCTGGAAGAGCTTGGCGCGATTAATTCTGAGGTAAAAGACCCGAAAAAACGCCTGACTTCCATCGGTCGCCAATTAGCTCGTTTGCCAATCGACCCACGATTGGCGCGTATGGTTTTGGAAGCGCCAAAATATGGTGCGCTTAAAGAAGTGATGATCATTGCAGCAGCCTTGTCGATTCAAGATCCACGCGAGCGTCCTTCAGACAAACAACAATCATCAGATGATAAGCACCGTCGTTTCTTCCATGAAGAGTCGGACTTCCTGACGTTTGTGAATTTGTGGGAATACATACAAAAGCAGCAAAAAGCGTTGTCTAGCAACCAGTTCCGCAAACAGTGCAAGCAAGATTATTTGAACTACTTGCGCGTTCGCGAGTGGCAAGACGTGTACTTCCAAATTCATCAGTCGATGCGTGAAATGGAATTCAAACTTAACGATGAGCCTGCGTCGTACCATGGTGTACACAGTGCGATCTTGGTTGGTTTGCTGTCGCACATCGGTATGAAAGACCAAGAAAAGAATGAATATCAAGGCGCGCGCAACGCTCGTTTCCACATCTTCCCTGCATCGGGTCTATTTAAGAAACAACCTAAGTGGATAATGTCAGCCGAGTTGGTGGAAACCTCGAAACTTTGGGGCCGTATCATTGCCAAGATTCAGCCGGAATGGATTGAGCCATTAGCCAAACACCTTATCAAGCGCAGTTACAGCGAACCGCATTGGTCGAAGAAACGTGCGGCGGTGATGGCGCACGAAAAAGTCATGCTTTACGGCGTGCCAATCGTACCGAAACGTTTGGTGAACTACGGCAGTATCGATTCGACCGTTAGCCGAGAAATCTTTATTCGTAGTGCGCTGGTGGAAGGCGAGTGGGAAACCAAACACGCGTTCTTTAAGCAAAACCGTAAGCTTCTGCAAGAAGTGGAAGAGCTTGAACACAAATCTCGTCGTCGTGACATCTTGGTGGATGATGATGAGCTGTTTGATTTCTATGACCAACGTGTTGGTACCGAAGTGGTGTCTGGTAAACATTTCGATACGTGGTGGAAAAAAGCATCGAAAGAAGATCCTGAACTGCTGAACTTTGAAAAAGAGATGCTGTTCAAGGGCGACGCTAGTCATGTCACCGACTTGGATTACCCGAACTTCTGGCATCAAAATGGTTTGAAGCTCAAGTTGAGTTACCAATTTGAACCAGGCGATGATAGTGACGGTGTCACAGTGCATTTGCCGTTGCCGATTTTAAACCAAGTTGAACCAGCGGGCTTTGACTGGCAGATCCCAGGTTTACGTCATGAGCTTGTGGTTAGCTTGATTAAATCGCTGCCGAAGACGATTCGTAAGAACTTTGTGCCTGCGCCGAACTATGCCGATGCATTCTTAGCTCGCGTAACACCAATGGAAGCGCCGCTGCTAGATTCATTGGAGAAAGAGTTGCGCCGCATGACGGGTGTAGAAGTGTTGCGTGAAGACTGGAACTTGGAACAGGTGCCTGAACACTTGAAAGTCACGTTCCGCGCGGTTGATCATCGAAATCGCAAACTGAAGGAACATAAAGATCTTCACGAATTGAAAGAGAGCTTGAAAGACAAAGTTCAAGAAACGCTTTCCAAAGTGGCAGATGACGATATTGAACAGCAAGGTCTGCATACGTGGAGCTTCGGTGAATTGCCGAAAGTGTATCAACAAAAACGTGGTGGCTACGATGTAAAAGCGTATCCAGCACTTGTTGATAGCAAAGACAGCGTTGAAATCAAACTCTACGAAACCGAATTTGAGCAGATCACCGCAATGCGTGCTGGCCAGCGTCGCCTAATTTTATTGAACGTACCGTCGCCAATTAAATACTTGCACGCTAACTTACCGAACAAATCGAAGTTGGGTTTGTATTTTAACCCTTACGGCAAAGTGCTTGATCTGATCGATGACTGTATCGCCTGTGGTGTCGATAAGCTTATTGAAGAGCAGGGTGGCTTAGTTTGGGAGCCAGAGAAGTTCGAAGCGTTGAAAGAACACGTTCGTGCTGAACTGGGTGATACCGTCGTAGAGATCGCGAAACAGGTTGAGACTATTCTGACAACGGCGTTCAGCATCAATAAGAAGCTAAAAGGCAAAATCGACTTCACTATGGCGTTTGCTCTGTCGGATATCAAAGCACAAATTGAAGGCTTGATCTTCAAAGGCTTTGCGACGGAATGTGGCTGGAAACGCTTGCCGGATATTCTTCGCTACATGCGTGCGATAGAGCGTCGTATGGAGAAGTTGCCAATCGATCCAAACAAAGATCGTTTACACATGCTGAAGATTGAATCTGTGACTCAAGACTATAAAGAGTTGCTGAACAAGATCCCGAAAGGTGTGGCCATTCCTGAAAACGTAAAGGAAGTGCGTTGGATGATTGAAGAGCTTCGCGTGAGTTACTTTGCCCAACAATTAGGCACTCCTTATCCTGTTTCTGATAAACGAGTCAAAAACGCGATTGATGCTTGCTAATCAACCAGTAAAATAGCGTCAGATTTGCAATTATCGCGTATGAGGTTACTGGTACACTAATTGCTAGTAACTCAATAAGCGTTATTTTTTAGTTCTGGGAGGCAATGGTTCGCCTCCCTTTATTTGTAGTACCAACGACTGAGTTATGCAGACGTGGGAATAATAAAGAGTAAAGGTAGATGATGAAAAAAACTCTATTAGCAGTGGCGCTACTTGGCGCATCTTCTGCGGCAATGGCAGATTCTTGGATTTACGGTGGTGCAACAGTAGGTCAGTCTGACTACAAAGGTGAGACGGATACATCATACTCTGTTCACGTTGGTACAGGTATTCTACCTATCATTGGTATTGAAGCTGGTGTAACGCAACACGGTGAATTTAACGTAAATGGTCAAGACACTAAGCTAACGTCTTACTATGCAGCACTTAAGCCAAGCATCGACTTTGGTCCACTGCATGTGTATGCAAAAGGTGGCTTCCACCAGTGGGACAAAGAAGTGAAAGGCGGCAAAGACGATGACGATTTGGATCTAATGTACGGTGTAGGTGCTGAGTACTTCATTTTTGGTCCGATGTCTGTTGGTGCTAGCTACATGAACTACACGGCGGGTAAAGACGATATCGGCACGTTCTCTGTTAACGCAACACTGCATTTCCTATAAGCGTCTAGCTTTCTAACACCCATATGAAAAACACCGACTTTATGTCGGTGTTTTTTTGTCTGGAAGTCACAAAACAAAAGTTGAACATAAATTATTCACTTTTGGATCTTAAAATGCTCATGCTTTCCAATATATAGTGGCGATTAAATACGCATATTTGCGTAATGTTTCGCTTAGGAATCGCTCAGGAAGGGATAGTATGAAAAAAACACTCTCGTTATTAGCTCTAACGTTGTGCTCAACATCAGCAATGGCTGACTCATGGATTTACGCTGGCGGTCAAATTGGTCAATCTGATATCGATAGCGAAAACGATACAACCTACGGTATTCATGTGGGTACTGGTATTTTGCCATTCATTGGCATTGAGGCAGGTTACTTTAACCACGGCAAAGTGGATTTATCACTGAGTGGCAGCAGGGGTAGTGCTGATTTTGATTCATTCTATTTAGCAGCGAAACCAAGCATCGACTTTGGGCCGCTTCATGTCTATGCCAAAGGTGGCATCAATGCATTCAACGTTGATTATGACGGCGGACTGAGAAATTTAGATAAAGATGATGGTGTCTCCTACATGTATGGTGTCGGTGCCGAATACTTCTTGCTCGATAATGTTTCTATTGGGGCAAGCTATCAAGCGTTTGGCGTGGATATTGACAGCGATAGTGACACCGTGAGTAGTGTGACGGGGAATATTACCTTCCATTTCCTATAATAATCAGTCTCTATGAAAACGTTACTGACTTGGTTTCATCGCTATCTTTGAAACCAAGTCAGTGTTACTTATCTCAATTTACGCGCCCATCAATGATAAAGCCACAGAGCGCAAGTATTTCCAGTGCTTTTCGAACGATCAAATTACGATAAAATCAATCGTTAGACCTCATAATTTTTGTGTTGATATTACTTTGTTCTCATCTGCGTTTAACTGAGCCAAAAATGCAATAAATGGCGATTTTTTGCAAAAATATGTGATTACTGCTAAACTTCGCCCCGCTTTAAAACTTTAGAGTTCAAATTAATGGAGGGCGGTATTGGAGTTCTTCTCACCTGAGGGGCGTTTCAAATTCACGTTAAATTTGTATTTATGGATAATGCATTTAAAAAATATAGTATCGACACAACAGACTATCAGGTTGGACAGGACAACGTTCAAAAGTGGGGATTCGACATACATAACCCCGTTTTTGGCATCAGTGCGGGTCTCGTTGTTTTCTGTCTAATTTCACTTCTTCTTGTTGAGCCAACCACTGCTCGTGATGTATTAAACGGTCTGAAAAACGGAATTATCGAACAGTTTGATGCGTTCTTTATGTGGTCGACAAACTTCTTCTTATTATTCGCTGTTGCTCTTCTTTTTTCTCCGCTGGGTAAAATCCGCTTAGGTGGCAAAGAAGCAACGCCGGATCACTCAACTGTTTCTTGGTTGTCGATGCTTTTTGCTGCTGGTATGGGTATTGGCCTTCTGTTCTGGAGTGTGGCGGAGCCGACCGCGTACTTCACTGATTGGTGGGGAATGCCACTGAACGCAGTGCCATACACAGAAGAAGCGAAATCTCTCGCAATGGGTGCCACCATGTTCCACTGGGGTGTGCATGGTTGGAGTATTTACGCACTCGTTGCACTAGCACTTGCGTTTTTTGCTTTTAACAAGGGTTTACCGCTTTCATTGCGCGCGGCGTTTTATCCAATTTTTGGTGACCGAGCATGGGGTTGGTTAGGACATGTTATCGACATTCTTGCCGTTTTATCCACGCTGTTTGGTCTTGCAACGTCGCTGGGTCTCGGTGCTCAGCAGGCGACCAGTGGTATTAACCATGTCTTTGGTCTAGAAGGCGGCATTGGTACACAAATGATTGTGATCACCTTTGTTACCTTTATCGCGGTGCTATCAGTAATTCGTGGTATTGATGGTGGTGTTAAGCTACTGAGTAACGTCAATATGGTGGTTGCGTTTGCCCTGCTTATTTTCATTACCTTTATCACGTTTGATACGGCGTGGGGTTCGCTACGCGACACAACAATGGCTTACATTGAAAATATTATTCCGTTGAGCAACCCCCACGGTCGTGAAGATGAAACTTGGATGCACGGCTGGACGGTATTCTACTGGGCTTGGTGGGTATCTTGGTCACCGTTTGTTGGTATGTTTATCGCGCGTGTGTCTAAAGGTCGTACGGTTCGAGAATTCCTGTTCGCAGTGATCGTTATTCCTACTGTCGTTACCTTGATTTGGATGTCTGTATTCGGTGGTATCGCGCTTGACCAAGTGGTGAATAAAGTCGGTGAGCTAGGTGCAAATGGTCTAACTGATATTTCACTGACTCTGTTCCATGTTTACGATGCGCTTCCGTATAGCTCAGTGATTTCAATGCTTTCTATCGTGCTGATTCTGGTGTTCTTTATTACATCATCAGACTCTGGCTCACTGGTTATCGATAGTATCACTGCGGGTGGTAAGATTGATGCACCAATTCCACAACGTATTTTCTGGGCTTGTATTGAAGGTGCAATTGCAGCCGTTATGCTTTGGGTTGGTGGTAAAGAAGCCTTGCAAGCATTGCAGTCAGGTGTGGTTGCAACGGGATTACCGTTTACCTTTGTTCTGTTGTTGATGTGTGTAAGCTTGGTTAAAGGGTTAAGAACCGAACTGTCAGCTTACAAATAAACACTATCCACTATTGAATTTAAATGCCGAGCCTAATGCGCTCGGCATTTTTTATTTCTACTTTTCTTTTTCAATAATTCCGTTACAGTTTGGGCTTATTCCCACCTCATTTAACAACATTATGTCACTGGCTAAACTCATTCTTATTCGTGGACTTCCAGGTTCAGGTAAAACAACCTTAGCAAAGCAACTAGCGATAGAGCTTGGTGCTAAGCATTTTGAAGCTGACATGTATTTTGAAAATGATGAAGGTGATTATCACTTTAACCCAACTCAATTGTCCCAAGCTCATGAATGGTGTTTTCAGCAAACTCGAAAGTGGTTGAACAAAGGGAAAGTCGTGATTGTGAGTAATACGTTTGTTCGGCACTGGGAGATGAAGCGTTATTTGGACTACTGCGTGAAGAAGCGCATTGAGGTGGAAGTTAAGGTGTGTCGCGGAGCGTATCAAAGCATTCATGATGTGCCACCAGCGACCATCGAAAAGATGCGACGCCAGTGGCAAGAGTGACCGTTACGAGAATCGAGAAACTACTGGCCTCGTCCATCAATCATCACAACGAATGTTTTACTCATGATTGAAAGGTCCATTGAAATCCAAGAGTAGAACGAACCTAAGCTTAGTGCGTAACTGTGGTCAAAACCAACTTTACGTCGTACATCTTCAATGCAAGCATCATAGCCTTGGTTAACTTGCGCTAGGCCTGTAATTCCTGGTAATACGCCATATGTGCGTTCTACAAAATAAGGGATTTCATCTTCCAACTTTTGGTAGAAAGCAGGGCGCTCTGGACGTGGCCCGATCATAGACATTTCACCTCTCAACACATTAAACAGCTGTGGTAACTCATCTAAACGCGTCTTACGTAAAAAACGTCCTACTGGTGTGATTCGAGGATCATTCTCGGTTGCCCAAACTGCACCGGAGCGTTGCTCCGCATCAATATACATGGTGCGAAACTTCATGATTTGAAAAAGATCCATTTTTTCTGGTGTACAGCGCCCAACACGCAGTTGACGATAAATCACTGGGCCTTTCGATGTTATTTTTATAGCTAGCGCGATAAATGGGAATAGTGGTGCAGTGACGAGCAAAATAAACATTGCAACCAGTACATCAAACGTTCTTTTCGCGTGGCATACATTTGAATCGTAGCGTGAGTTTTTCATGATGCTTTCCTTATTGGTTGACGCGTTTCCAACGCCCATTTTCCATTCCTAGCAAATACTTCATACCGCCGATGAAATTGGCGAGATGACCAATGACGATGTAGCTAATCAGTTTAAAAGGCTTGACTGTGTTAAGTGCAGGCACCAAGTAAGTGACAAGTGCGATACCATAAACACAGGCTTGAGCGAGCAGCATTATTTGAAACAGCGGGTTGTGTGCCAGTAGCAGTGAACAAACCAAGCAAACAATCATCAAATAGGGTGTTGCTAAGCGCAGAACCTTTCCCGATAGAAATGCAAAGGCAGTGCCACGATAGCGAGGTAGCAGTAATTTCTTTAATTGCATGAGCTGCTGCATGTTACCCGCTGAAATTCTTAGGCGTCGCTTGAAGTCTGCGTCGTCTGAGCTTTGTTCGAGTTCAAGAGCTAGCATGTTAGGTTCGTAGATAGCGTTATAGCCTCGCAAAACGATTCTCATAGGGAGAATAAAATCGTCATTAATGGTGCTGACTTCAAGTGGTTCAAATAGGTGGGTTCTGAATGTATAAAACGCACCGTGAGAACCAATCGTTGAACCTAGCAAGGATTCTTGGTGCTTCACTCGAGACTGGTATTGCCAGTACGCTGCTTCACCTTGGTTATCGGTACTCATTATTTGATATGTCGCGTTAACCACTCCAACCTTCTCATTTTGATAATGCTGACTAGCTAGCAACAGAGAATCGCAAGAAATCAATGCCGATGTATCACTCAGTGCGGTAATGTCCGAGCTAACATGACGCATTTCTTCGTTGAGTAGGGCAACTTTACCGCGATTGACTTGGTGGTCATTAATGATGAACAGTGTATCGGAGCAGATTGCTTCTTGAATCGTCGCTTGAGCAATCTCGGCTGTGTTATCTGTGCAGCCATCACATGCGATCACCACTTTCAATTTATCTCTTGGGTAATCTAAGCTCGCAAGGTTGCGGATCTTTTCTGCTATCCATTGTTCTTCATTGTAGGCGGGCACGATGACAGTAATAGATGGTAACTGACTGTCTGTTTGAGAGGCTTTGTAAGCTCGCTCTACAAATGGTGCTGTGGTTTTTTGCTGTTTTAAAGGAAGCCATTTAAGTAGCAATGGATAACCAACATGATGATAGACAATCAAAAATGCGGATAAACCAAAACCTGTAATCCAAAGTAAATCATTCATAGCTAGCCTCCTTGGCCAAACGTGAGTAGCGACTCACCATGTCTCTGATATCAAAATGTTTGAGAATAAAAGTTCGAGGAGAACCATGGGTTGATTTCAATTGCAGCGACAAAGCTTCCGCCAAAGAGAACACTCGGTTGGCTTCAACCAATGTGCTGTTAATCGGGCAGAGCGTCTCTTTCACGCCACCAACATCGGTTGCGACACAAGGAATGTCACATGCTTGAGCTTCTAGTGTTGAGAGGGGGAAACCCTCTTGAAGCGACGGTAAACAAAATAAATCGAGACTTTGGTAAAAGCTGGGCATATCGTCGACCAAACCTAAAAAGGTAACGCGATCCTCAAGTTTTAACGTTCTAACTTGTGCTTCCAATTGAGCTCTCTGAGAACCATCTCCAGCAATGGCTAGGTGTGTGTTTGGCGTAAGATGAGAGAAGGCTTCGATAAGCACTTTATGGCCTTTAACTGCTTCTAAACGTCCAGCCACTCCAATCACGGTTTTGTTGGCTGGAAGCCCAAACAAGTTTCTCTTGGTTGCTTGATTACCGCTTTGAAATTTCTGGCAATCGATTCCATTGTGAATGGTGCATACTTTGCGGTAATTCAGTTTTGTCTGGATTTGTTCGGCGACAAAGTTCGCATCGGCAACCACATGTGGACGAATCATTTTTAGCAGTAGGGACTGAAGTCGAGCTGACTTTCTGCTATTCAGATGCCAGGCGTCGTGCTCAGTATGGATAATTACTGGCACCTGCGCTAAGCGTGCTGCAATCCCACCATATAAGAGTGGACCGATATGGTGAGTGTGGACTACATCAGGCTTGAGTCCTTTGAGCATGGAAGTCAGCTTACTGATGGTTGTTCCGCTGAATCCAGGTTTCTTATTGAGAAAGTGCAGTTGGCCTTGGTAGGCCGAGAGTTTTGACCAGCATTGCAGTGCTTGCGCTTTGCTTCCCTCTAAACTTACGACAAACACGGAATGATTCGGTTGCGCAAAACGAAGCATCTCTAATACGAGCGTTTCCAAACCGCCAGGAGCTAAGTGCTGCACGACGTGTAATATCACTTTTTTATTGCGTTGAGTGCTATTTTGTTTTTGTCTGAATTCCATTCTCAAACCCTCGTTGAGTTCTTTGTTTATTTAGGAATTGCAGACTGCGTGCCAATAAATTAAGTGTTTAAAAACATCAGGTTAATGGCAAAGTATATGAAGGGCGATATTTATTCTCAATTTGAGATTCATATTAGTGGAAACCTTACACGGAGTTAGAATAAGCACAAAAAGAAAAGCACTCGCTGAACGAGTGCTTGTAATGGAGTGTTAACGGCTGTTAGCTTCCGTATACCACTTTAGGTAGGGTGGTGATCACAGGAACGCCAAGGTGCTTTTCTAATGCTCTTTTAGAGCGGATAGAGTTATCTGCTAACTCAAGTATCGTCGCTAATCCAATGCCCAAACCTGCTCCACCGATAAACCCTAAAATGACAAACACAAAACTAGGTAAGTTAGACGGAATGGTTGGTGTGAAAGGTTCATCAATGATTTTCACGCGTTTATTCTCTTCAAATACGCCAAGTGAACCAGTTAATTGAGCCATTTCATAACGCTCTACAAGGTCATCATACATTTCTCTTTTTACCGCGACATCACGAGCTAGGCGGTTAATTTCTGTTGCTGTGCTACCAAATCGATGCGCATTACTTTCTAACTCTTGAATCATTGTTCGTAAGCTATTTGTTTCTTCTGTGAGGGCTTCAAAGCGTCCGCGCATAATTTGCAGTTGGTGAAGCTGAGAGACCAGAAGAGGCTGAGCTTCTCCAAGACTGTTTACGGTGGTATTGCTTGCAATATCCCAAAGTTGGGCGCTGTTTAATTCCGGTTGTTTAGAGTTCAATAGTACTGAGCGCTCTTGCTCCAAGCGGTTTAACTCTCGTAGCTTGCCTTGAACCATGCTATGCGCCTCAGTGTACTTGGCGCGAAGCAAAGTGAGCTCACTACGAATGTCGATGATTTGTTCTTCAAGCTTACCGATAACCGGGTTGGTTTTAGAAAGCTGTTGGTCCAAACTACCTAGGCTTCGGGTAACACCAGCAAGCTCCGCTTCTTTTTCTGCCAAGGTTTGTTTAAGGCTTGCCAGACGAGTCAGGCTTTGTGCTTGCATTTCAGGCGTCGCGTGAGAGTAAGTATTCTTGTATTCTGCGAACGCTTGCTCTGCTTTATCCAGCTCTTCTCTGCGTTTATTAATATGGATGGTTAAAAAGTGACTTGAATCTTTAATTGAAGATCGTTCAGGAGCTAAAAGCTGTTCGACAAAATGTTCGCTGACGGAGAGTAACATCGACTCCATGCCATTCGGTTTGCCACTTCGTAGTTGGATTTGAATGAAGTCCTTACCAAGCTGCTGAACAGACAAACGCGACGCGAGATCTTTAATGATGAACTCTTGCTCTTTAGCACTCATGTCGTCACTAATCAGCGCTTGTTCTTTGGCAACTGAGTACAAAACATGTCGGCTTTTTAGCAAGGTACTGAGTGCGCTCAATCGGTCTTTCAGCATGGTTGAGACGGCAAGATCTTGAAGGAATGGGTTCATTTTCGCTGTCTCTTGGATAAGCATACTTGTATGAGCGACATAAGTCGTCGGAACCAGTTTACTTACGATGAAACCCAGCACAGGCAATACAAGCATAGGAATAACGATCATGTAGCGACGTCTCCAAGCTCCATGTAACAGTACACTGAGGTTTTCTCTTAAATCGTTCATAGCGCCCTCACTAATTTATCAACTTGGTTGGCTCTTGCTTCCCAGCTTTGCTGTTGAACAAATGACTTTGAATCTGTCGGTGGCGGTAGGAGGTGATCGAGACTGGCACGTACGTCTTCGACATCTTGAACCACATGAAGCATATGTTTGTAGGGCATTAATGCAGGAAACGGTGTGCTGATAACAGGGGTTCCTGTTGCCAAGTACTCAAGAAGTTTAAGCGGATTACATGCCTTGATTTGAGCGTTATCAACAAAGGGCAACCAACTGGCATCCCAGTGTTGGGAGTAACGTGGCAGAGTGTGATGCGCTCTCGGGCCCAGGTAGTATATGTTGCTCCTTTGTGGAAGCGGATTATCACTGAACTCGTTGGGGCCGATGAACACGAGATCCCAGTCAGGCGCTTGGTCTGCGACTTGGGCAATTAAGTCGTAGTCTAACCATTCAGACAAACTGCCATAAAAGCCCAGCACTTTGCGACCATTATTAGGAAAATCTTCAGCCTTAGGTGCTGGCTCAGAAAACAGACTAAAGTCGACACCGTGAGGCAAAGTGACGGTTTTACCAGATGTAAATTGAGTGGCGAGTTTGTCACTTGCTGTAAAAATCACATCAGCCGCGTTAACCAGTGTACGTTCATGCTTGGCAACCGTGTCGTGGTCAACACCAGCTAAAGCGCTAAAGTCATCGCCACAATAGTAAATTAGCCCACGTGAATTCATTTCCGCACAAACATCTGCGGCCGTCGGGAGAGATGTCCAAAATATAGGCTTATCAAAACCAAGAGCGTGTAACTGTTTATTGAGCTGGTATTTCATCATCTTAGCCGCTACTTTTCTTGCCAGCGCAGAACTTGGAGCAGGAATAGTGAGTAGGTTAATGGTGTGAATATTTGGGTTTATTTCAGACTCTAACGTTGGCTTATGCGATCCAGCGTTATTAAACACACGAGCGAGCTTGTTTAACGCACGTTGCATGTCTTTAGCGGTCAGCCTAGGTTGACGCAGACCAATTGAGTTAACCCAAAGGATGCGGTGGCTCGTTGCTAGTCGTTTGACAATGTGTTGAGTGGAGGAGGGTAGCCCGCCAAAATCTTCTCCAAATACTACGATATCTGTCATGTGGCTCTCCTTGAGTCTTCGTTATTTGATTACTAATCAAGAGAGTAATCACAATACGTGCCAAGGATTTATTTGTTATAAAACAGGTAATTGGACTTTCTATTGGTATTTGAAATTAGGGTTTCTCATTTTGACAATCACTTTGAACGATTCGACTAACGACTACCGTTAATGCCGCCAGAATGTATATTGGCCAAGTGAAACCTTGAGTGAGGAAGGTGCCTGATACGATGGTCCCGATCAGCCCACTTAAGACTGCATTTGCTCCAACAGATAGGGTGTAATCCGATGTTGGCGTCAGTAGTGAAATAGAATGCAAAGAGGTTCGAATCAATGACACAATCAATGTAATGAACACGGCGAGTCCAACAAACCCCGTTTCTGCTAATACGCCAAACCAAGTACTGTGTACGGCGTGATTGATACCGTCCCAGTGAGGGCTATAGAAATAGTAATTGAAGTAGAAATTATCAAGCCCAACCCCAGTTAACGGATGGTGGAGAGCCATTTTAAATGCGGCTTCCCACGCGTAAAGTCGCCCCATCGCAGAGGCATCTATACCATCCTCGGCTGCGCCACCAGACTCTCGCCCTGAGATACCAGCAAATGCGTAGAGTACGATGGCTGCGACGGCGCCTAGTACTAAGACTAACGTTTTGCTTTTGATGTGCTTAAAGGCAAAGTACGCAAATACCGATAGAGAGCCTAACAAGCCTCCGCGGCTTTGTGTCTCAATAATCGCAAAAAACAATACCAAACAGGTAACAAGTGCAAAGAGTCGGAGATGCTTAGGTGAACGTTTCTCCATTAACTGACTAACGGTAAAGGCGAGGGGAAACATTAACACCAGCGCCAAGTCGTTCGGATCGCCGAGTACTGAACCTATGGAGCGTCCAATCGATACGCGCGTTCCTTCCACTAAATCAATGCCATTCGCTGCGTTTTGTAATGCGACTAAACCAATCAACAATCCGGCGAAAATTATCGCTTTCGACATTTGTGCCAACTGAGCCGGTTTGGTAATAAGCCAGGTGATC
This sequence comes from Vibrio chemaguriensis, assembly GCF_012275705.1. Classification (NCBI taxonomy): domain Bacteria; kingdom Pseudomonadati; phylum Pseudomonadota; class Gammaproteobacteria; order Vibrionales; family Vibrionaceae; genus Vibrio; species Vibrio chemaguriensis. The sequence goes on along the minus strand of NZ_SHOE01000002.1, from coordinate 146,120 downwards.
GCCAATGTCATAATGATGATTTTCCAATAGGTATTTTTGAAAACTGTAATGGCAATGTCATGACTGGAGGCGAAGACGATGCCGATGATCACCAGCCCCCAAAATATGCACAGCCATTTTAATGAAGGGTGCCAAAAAGCCGTAAGCTGGCGACTTATCAAAAGGTGGAAAGCAAGTGCGGCCAGTGCCCCCAATGATAGTAGCAATGGGATCTTAAAGTTATAGATAACGGGAAACGCTTCATGAATACGGAAGAATGAAAAAATAACGAACAGCGTGACAAGCCAAAACGTTTGGTTGAGAACGAACAGTAAAGCCAGCGGGGCGAAACATAGTGCGACAATCAAAATAGGGTGAGGCATAACAATCCAAAGCAGGCCGATACAGACGGTAATCGTCAGCGCTGCGATGGACTGCTTTCTTCTCACCTTGGTTTCAGTCATAACGAGTATCTCTTTACCTGTCCACGCCATTTCACCATGTATCGAGTGAGCGCATTTAGCGTCTCTTTACTCATATAGCGAGTGGCTATCCCTGCCAGCAAAGTGCATGTCAAAATGCAAATTGCGATGGCGATGCCTATTGATTGTGAAGAGTGAAGCAGGAACAGTGCCACACCGGAGATAATCTGCAATAAAACCATCAGACTTAGGTGAAAAGGCAACGGCATGCATTGTTGACCTACCACATAAGTCAGGCCAAGCTTACACAGTTGTGCGTAATAAAGCGCAATGAAAACCCCATAGATACCCAGGGACGATAGGCCAAACAGCAAGGCAATTGCAACGCATGCTGAGACGATATTAATACCCAGTAACCAGCGAGTACGACGCTTGTACAAAATGGAAATATTAATGAGTTCGCTCCACTCTTTTAGCATGGCGATAGGCAGTAAGAACAAGCTGAACAGTACCGCCTCATGATAGGTTCCTGGTAACAGGTAAGTGATCATCACCATTGCTAATGTGCCGACTGCAACACTTAAACCTGTAATGTAAATCATGCCTAGATGAGTGATGCGCACAGCTTCTGTACTCCTACGCGCTTCTAGGTAATTAAATCGACGTGGCATCCACCACATGCCAAATGGCTGAACTAAAATACACATGCCAACCGCAAATTTTACCGCTATCGCGTAAATCCCTAAGGTCGCAAGTGAGGCGTTCGCGCCGATGAACCAGCGTTCAGCGCCATTGAGACAAAACGCAACCAATCCAGCCATCATCATGGGCAGACAGTAATTTAGGTATTGTTTCGCCACTGTCATATTTGGCAGAGTCATGCTGTAGCGGTTAATGATGTGCAGCCAGACAAACTGAGTAATAGCAGCCAACAAGCCACCCCATAAAACAGAAATGACATGTGGGTGAATAGACAGCGCCGTGATGATGAAAATGACCTGAAAAACAGTGGTAGTCACCATGACGTTAAGTAGGGTTCTTGCTTTGTCGTCCTGTGTTCTCAACCAAGCTGTGCCGATTGCGATACTGCCTTCTAGAACGATAGCAAACATAACAATAGCAAACTCGACTCGCGTAAAAGGCGCAGGAATAGGCGCGAGCATAATGATAGCGAGTAGGCATAAAGCCACGATGCCAGCGATGAATAAAGCAAGTGAGTACAGCTGGTTTAGTAGGCTTGTGCGCGTATTTTGATCCTTTTCAACCCCGACGAATCGATACAGCGCTTCATGCAAAGCGAAACTGACGAATAAGGTTGTGACAACGCCAAAAGTGGTAAGCAGTTCAAGCTTGCCCATTTGTTCTGGTGAGAGAAAGTGGGGCAATACAGGCAGCATGATTAAGCTGATGCTTTTGTTTATCACTAACGCGATAGCGAACAGCGACATATTGGTCATTGCTTTAGACATGGTCATATCCTTTGATGTATCGCGGTGTTTTGAGTTTACAATCGCCATTCGGTGCGGATTCTGCTGCAAGGTGCTGAGCGATTGGCAGATAACAACGTTCGGCCGTATAAAGTTGAGAAACGTTGAGTGCTTCGATACCCATTGTCACTTTCATCCATGGAGACTCATTCAAAAGGCGAATTGCGTTATGTAACGACGCCACATTGTTTGGTGTGTACTTGATGCAATTGCGGCCATGCGTCAATACGCGATCCCAGTAGCTATCATCATGTGGGATGACGATGCACATGCCTGCTGCGAGAGCTTCTAAAATGGATAACCCAAAAGGTTCGTTAACACTGGTGGAAACAAACACACCACACTGAGAGCGTAGGTCATCGAGGTTATCTGGGCATTCATGCCATTCAACACCTTTTGTGGTGAAGTCTGGTGTTGAATATTCCACACCTGCCACATTTGGTTTGATGTAACACACGGTAGATTTGATCTCTTTTGTCTTATCAAGTGTTAAAGCATCAAGAAAAAGATCGATGTTCTTCCATTTTAGTAAGCTGGCCGCCCAGAAGACGCGGTTTGAAATCGGATTTGCTTGCTTTGGCCAGCGGTCTCTCGATAGTCCGTTAACAAACGTAGACGCATTCAAACCACACCAATAGCGTTCAGTGGCTGGCTTCTCTGTTTTGAGGTAGACCTGTAAGGCCTCTAGCATCGATTCTCGGGTGTTTGCCAAGTAATAAATTGCGGATGCTTTTACCAAGCAGTAGCCGGAAGATCTTGAACGACCAATTGGACCATGAACCATTTGTACCACAGGCTTTTTGCTGATTAATCTTAGTAAGTACAAAGGCATATCATTACTTGGGCAAGATAGACCTAAAAAGCTATCTATCTTTGGTAGTTTCATGCACGCAAAAATCAGTTGGATAAAGTAATACGCGTTCATTAACCAGTAAGTGAGGCCATGAGTGGAGCTCAATGGTGATGGTTTGATTTTGATAATCTGCACACGAGGCGTATCGCTAAGTAGTGACTCCCAATGCTCTGGATTCGTGGTCAGCAGATAACCAATTACGTTCAGTTTATCGCACTGTTTGAGGAGCTCTGCATTCGCAATTTTAGAACCACCTTGCATTGGGATGGCGTCGAACATTAATACACGTTTCATGACTGTCCTCCTCAATTGATGCTCAACCAGCGTGAAAGAGGCTTCATGCAGTGAGTCATTGGCATTGGTGTAATACTGTTGTTCTCAAGCTCACCTTCATAAATACGTTCAATGGCGCTTATGGATGCTGCAGTCGTGAGGTTTTGGCTAGCATGAAGATAGGCGTTTTCAGCTAGCCTGTTTCTTAGTGCTGAATCCTGCATGACTTGTTGGATCGCGTTTAATAAGCCTGCCATTCCGCGATTCTGGTACAGTAGCGCAGAGTGATTATGCTCGAACAACTCAGGAATACCTCCTGTTTTAGGAGCCACGATAGGCAGTTGAGCTAAAGCCGCTTCCCCTAATACGAGACCAAAGGCTTCCTCGTAGGCGCCGCTAATAAAAGCGTCTGCATTCCCAGACATCCATGCACCTGCATTGCTTTTTTCCCCGACAAAGTGGACTCTGTCTTGGATACCGAGATCCGAAGCAAGTTGTTGCAATGTTTCTCTTTCCTCGCCATCGCCAACGATAACAAGATGAGGATTATCGTGATGGTAATTGTGCATGCGCATAGCGCGAATAAGGCGGTCGAATCCTTTTCTTTTAATCAATGAACCTACCGAGAGAAAGGTAAACGCTTGTGGAGGTATTCCGAGGTGAGCCTTGATATCAATGGGCGTATCAGAGTCCAGAAGCGATACACCGTTGTGCACAACATAAAGTTGGTCTTCTGGGTAACCGTCCTGAATAATTTCACGACCGACATCTTTACTAACGCAAATCAATTTTGGGGAGAGGTGTAGCCCAAGAGAGAAGCGATCTCGCAATGTATAGTGACAATGAAGTTGAGTGACAAGTGGGATGTGATTCATGCGTGCAGCCAAACACATCCATTGACAAGGACCACCGCTATTAACGTGTACCAAGTCGATATTGTGTTTTTCGATCAGTGCTGAGCCCTGTTTGATAAGGCTATTCCATCCGCTAATATCCCAGCGAGGCGCACTCCAGCCACCAACTAGATTGAAAACAGAATGTTCCGCTTCAATTCCGAGCGATTGACACTTATCGATTAGTGGCTGGCAGTTTGACCACACGAATGGCTCAAACTTATCATGGTCAATCCCTGAGATGAGATCCAGAAGTACCACTTCACTGCCGCGAATCCAGTTATCACCATAATGAACATATAGAATGCGTTTTGGAGTAGTCATAAGTCACCTCTGTCTCATCATTAACTTGTGTTAACTGCTGAGTTGCAACAGAGATGCCAAAATATGCCATTAGTTTATGTGTTTGAATATTATTAGATATTTGTGCTTGGACTCAAGGGGAGAAGCAATATTCTCATATTGAGAACCAATATGGCTTATTGCTCCGTTTCAATTTGATATTTTCGTAGCAATACAGGAATAACGCTTTGTGCCGAGAAATCATCAATAATGGTCTGCCGAGCGTTTTGACGAATGAGAGATTGCTGCGCTTCATCAAGAGACATCCAATGTTTAAGGCATTGAGCGAGAGATGGGACGTCATCGACAATAAAGCCATTTTCGCCAGTTTGGATAATATCGGGCAAGCGACCCACGCGTAGGCTCATCACGACTATTCCTCTAGCCATTGCTTCAAGCGCCGCCATAGGCAGGCCTTCATAGCGAGAAGAAATTACCAGCACGCCAATGTTTTTCCAAACGGTCTCCATTTCAGTTTGATGACCGAAAAATATCACATTTGAAGGGGCAATGTGGGCGAGTGATTCTCTTTCGGGTCCATCACCGTAAACACTAAACTGCAGTGTTGGGCAGAGCTTAGCCACTTCGATAAATTGGTCGGCACCTTTTTCTTGGCTCAATCGGCCGACGAAGGCGATTTCTTGATAGTTGAGATTACGATCGGGAATCGAAACAAAGTTATTCAGCAGATCCGAAGGGAAAATGACTTTACGCTGAATGCTTGGGCTGACGGAAAAGCAGTGGTTAGAGAGGTAGCCTGAACTTCTATCAAGCCAATCATAGAGCCACAGTTTGCCCGAGGATGATTCTCCTGCATGATAAGTTGAAATCAAGCGAGGAAATGTGCGCGTAAGTAGCTTGGCACAGCGCGCCAAGATTGACGCTTTGTAACCGTGGGAGTGAATGACCGATGGTTGGTGATTGGCGACCGCGCTTGTTAGGTGTTTGATCTTTAATGCCTTATGTGGCTCACCAGACAAATGGTTCAAGTAACTCACAGGGATGGTGGATTCTTCTGCTTTCTCTACAATCTGTGCTGGTGGCGAGTACTCAGTCGTTAAGACAACACGTGCTTTGTGCCCAAATGTCATTAATCCACGAGCAAGCTCTATGACGTGACTTTCGATACCGCCAAACAGGCGGCTATCAAGAAAAATCCAAATTTCACCAACGTCAGGTTTCTCAAGATTGTTCGAGATTAATTTCATCCGCTTCCCACGCTTGTTTTTTTCGGTAAACCGTAGATGGGCTTAGCTCCAGCATTACGGCGGCATTGAGAACGTTGCCATCACAGTATGCGATTGCGTTTTGAATCGCCTCGCGTTCCACTTGCCACATAGGGCGAATGGTTCCATCAGAGTTAAAGTACGGAGAGGCAGCCGCTGAGGATTGTATGTTAGGTTCCGGTGTCGGTATTGACGGTTCTCTAGCGGGGGCCAACTGTTCCTCAACATACACAGGTTGGGATGTTATTGTTGTAGGGTTTGCTGGCTCTTGAGTTACATGTGCGGGAGTGGATGTTCTCGCTGTTTTAGACTTTCTAGTCAGTTGAGCGGGTAGGTGATTCAGCGTGACTTTTTCGTCATTATTAAGCACCACAATGTTACGTATGATGTTTTGCAATTGCCTTACATTACCCGGCCATTCGTAGTGCTTGATGATATGTTGAGCTTCGCTGTCGATTGTTGAGAATTTCTTTTTGTCCTGTTTAGCATAAGTGGTCAAAAAGTGCTTGGCCAACGTGACGATGTCACTTCCTCGCTCACGTAGGGGGGGCATATCGATAGGTATTACGTGTACGCGGTAATACAAATCTTCACGAAAACGACCTTCTTCCACTTCTGTTAATGGATCTCGGTTGGTGGCACAAATGATTCGGACATCCACCTTCATCTCTCGAGTGCCACCAAGCGGTGTGTAGGTTCCTGTTTGAAGAAAACGGAGCAACTTCTTTTGCATCTCAAGTTCCATTTCACACAGTTCATCGAGAAAAAGCGTCCCACCGTGAGCCAGCGTCGCAGCACCTTTTCGGTCTGTTGTGGCCCCGGTAAATGCGCCTTTGACGTGGCCAAAAATCTCACTTTCCATTAAATCTCGTGGGATAGCCCCGCAGTTAATAGCAATAAAAGGCTTGTCTTTACGGTCGCTCTGACGGTGCACGGCTTCAGCACAGACTTCTTTACCTGTGCCGCTTTCACCCACAATAAAGACACTGGCAGATGTTGGAGCAACGGCATCAATGGTTTTATATACCGCCTGCATTGGGAGACTTGAACCGATAAATCCGTGATAGTTATGGCGATCAAACTTGGACTGAATGTTTTCTACTAAATCTTCCAATTTGGCGCGTTTGAGGTGTAATGCAACAGAAGTTTTTAGGCGATCGGCGTTAATAGGTTTTTCTAAGAAATCTTCCGCACCTTTTTGAATTAGGTTAACGGCTAAGTCTACGCTGCCGTGCGCTGTAGCAATAATAACTGAGGTAGGAATGTCATTCTGGTTGATCCAATCCAATACGTCTTCACCAGACATATCGGGCAGTTTCAAATCGAGAATGATGAGCTGAGGTTTGCTTCTTTCAATAAATTGAATTGCTTCGCGACCTGTTTCGACATGAAAAATGTCATAAGGTTCGTCTTTGACATACTGCTTATAAAGTATGGCTAGTGAAGTAGAGTCTTCTACCAGTAACACCCTTGGTCTCATAGTCCTATCCCAACGTAGTTCGTTTCACTTTTATGATTTTTGTCAGCACTATTATTTGTATTTGGCGTGATGAGCGAGTTATATGGCTTAGTGCTCTCTAGTGCTGAATATTCTCAATTTGAGAAAAGCGTTATCTAAGTATTAGCACAAGGTGGGAAATTTGCGAAAAATCCATACTTTTTAATTGATTAAGTTAAATTGTAAATGTCTTAGATGATATCGGCATCGCACTTTAATAAGTGCGATGATTGATAAGATAATTTGTCCTTGAAACCGCTACTCGAACCCTTGATCTTTTCGCTTTTCTAGCGCGTCAAACGATTCATTGGCCAGCTGGGAAAGAGACTCACAGAGAGCCAATGCTTCTAGTGTTTTTCCTTCCACACAATATTTCTCAATCATTCTTGCTTGTCTGGAAAGCGCTCGGTTACCTAAAGCAAGGGCAGAGCTGCCGAGTGTATGAACTTCGAACTCTAATGTTTGGAGGTCTTTCGCGCTTAATGCTTGCTCTACTTTCTCCATGCGCTCTCGTGACTCTTCAATATAGTGTTCAATCAGCGTAGGGATGATTTCGGCGCACGTATCTTTGATCATTTGCTGGAGAATGTGTTCATCCACCAATTCTTTTTCGATAGTCGGTGTGTTATTTGCAGTCATATTGGCGCTCCCTATAACATAAACAGTTCACTTTTCTTAATTTGTTGAGATATCTTTTCTTTCCACTTTTTGGGTAAAAAGCGTAGCTGGGAAACTTGGCGGATCAACTCATCTTTCAGGCTAGGTGTATGCTTCATATTCAGCACGGAACCAATCAAATTCGCATCGCTAGCATCAAGTAGTTTTTTGGCTTGTTCGAGTTGGGTTGCCGTCGTAGAGCCATAATGTGCGACTAATAAGGTGGCATCACATACGCCCGCAATCACTTGAGGGGCAATATTGCTTCGGTTGACACTCAGAAGTGGAGATGTGTCTATCACGACTCGCTCGTACTGCGTTAACCACTCTGCAATATTGCGCTTCAGCATCGTCGGATCTCGGTACGCAAATTGAGTGCTGGCGAGAGATGGAGCAGGGAGACCGACTAAGGTTTGATGCGTATTTTCTCTTGTGATCAGGTGGCCAACTTTTTCGGCATCATCAAACTCGTGAATGGTGCGATACGCGGGCTTGAACAGGTTAAGATCCACATACAAAGTATTGTGTCCAGCTAAAACCAGACGCTCTGCTAGAGATGAAGCAACGGAAGTGACGCCGTCTTCAGACTTACAACCCACAACACAAATCGTTTTGTGGCCTTTCTGTTCACTCTGAAGATAAATTTGCTCAATCTCAGCGTGAGTGGCAGGAATAGTCATTACAACGCTCCTATTAACACGATGGTTGTGGTGATTTGTAGAATATCTCTTAACCCGGCTCTCGCTTTTTCAGCAAAGCTTTCGTCTTTATGTGGAATATAAATGGTGTCGCCTGCACGGATGACTGGTAAATCATAAATGTTGGCGGTTTTGCTAAAGTTCACCAAATCAAATGTTCGAGCTTGGCCCTGACAGCAAGACATGTTGACCACACTGATTTTTTCAAGATACGCATTGTTAGTTGGGCCTCCGGCTTCGGCCAGCAGGTCAAGTACTGTCATGTTGTCATTAAATACATAGCGCCCTGGGTCTCTTACTTCACCTAATACGCGCACGGTGGATTCTTTGGAGCGATCCAACCAGTTTTTATTTTTTTCCGGAATGTAAATGGTATCGCCGGGACGAACGTGGGGCAGAATAGACTCATCGCCCGTTTCAAAGTACATCGACAAATTCAATTTACTCACTTTGGCATAGCCTAGGCCTCGGTGCGTCACACGAATATTGTGAATATCGGCATCCATTGTTGGTCCATCGGCGGCAGATAGAATATCCAGAAAGTGCATCTCTTCGGTAAAGCGATAGCGACCAGGGGCATTGATTTGACCGAAAACATATATCGAGGCATCAGAGCTCTGGCTTACCCATTGCGATTTGTTGTCTGATGGATCGTCAGGTAATGCATGGACTCTTACTACCGTGCCAGCAGAAACTCGGGGCAGATTCGATGTTGGTGAGCCATCTAAAATGTATTGATCTAAATCGAACTGTGTCATTTGACCATTATTGGCGACTTCAATTTTTGTGGTGTCAGCTCTACGTGTTGGGCCGCCGACATGGGCAAGCAGATCAATTAAATCCATTTCGTCTGACCATTCAATACGTCCCGGGCGCACGACTTCTCCCATCACAGCGACCGCTCGACTTGGCGCCACTTTTAGCCATGACTTCTCGTTGAAATCGGTTTTCTCAGGGACGAAAATCGCGTCTCCAGGCCCGACATTCGGTGGTCTAACCGAAGACAGCCCCTCGGTATGCGCGGTTAGGTCGAATTTGATGACCTTACCATCGGCTTTTATGACTCGAATTTGGCGAGATTCTGCATAGCGAGTAGGCCCGCCTGCATTGGCGAGAATATCCATGAAGCTAGCGTCTTGCTTTCCTTCATACGCGCCAGGGTGGGCAACTTCACCCATGACATAAACCACATTTGCACCCGCTTTGATTTCTTCTTCCTGTTTTGGAACAAAGATGGTGGCACCCGGTAGAATTTCTGGTAGTAAGCTTTGATCACCCGTATCCAGATACTTTTTTAGATTAAACATGGTTGGGTTGTTATTTGTGATCACGCGAATTTGCTCAACACTGGCATATCGTGTTACGCCGCCAGCTCTCATCACGACATCAACGAGCGTGGTATTCGGTTTGTAAGAGAATGAGCCGGGAGCATTCACTTCACCAAAGACTTTGATGGCACGAGCGGAGTCTGCGCTATCGCCTGAGTTCGCGAGTTTTGCTGCATCAAATTCTTGCTCAATATTCCCAACGAGTGGAGATGCTGGAACAAACAGTACGTCCAGCGATTCCAATTTCGGGAGCTGGCTATTATCACCAGTATCAAGGAAACGTTTGTAGTCAAACTCGATGTTTTTGTCGCCGCGTTTAACGATCATTTTATCGAGCTGAGCACCAGCGCGAAGGCCGCCAGCTTCGTATACAAACATTTGAATGTTGGAACCTGAAGGTAAGGTATATTCCCCGGGTTTGACCACGTAGCCTTGGACCGACACTAATAACTGTTGTTGTTTGATAAAGACTCGAGCGTTGTTTACGTCACGATACACGGTTTTTAGCGTTTCGATAATCACGTCTTGGAGTTGTTGCTCATTATATCCAGCAACAAATACAGGGCCGACTTCCGGTAAGTTAATACGCCCACGGCGATCGACTTGAAACCCTTTATTTAAAGACGCTTCTCCAGGTAGGTTAATCTGAATTAAATCGCCGACCTTAACAGTATTGTTTTCATCAGCTGACGAAGTAGGTACCCAAGCGACCAAGCACAAAAGAACTAAGGTGATAAATGGTTTCATCGTGTTCATAGCGCACCTCCTACAGATAGATTGCGATTTACTGAGGTATCGCTATCTGAATTAGGGCTAATAACCTCGATGCTTACGCGGCGATTGGTTAAACGCACGGCAGGTGTTTCACCCTCGTAAAGCGGCAGGCTATCTCCCACAGATTTGGTGGTTACGCGTTCTGAAGTGATGCCAAATACAGTCAGGTAACGCTTCACTTGTTCTGCACGCGCTTGAGCGAGTTTCTGGTTGTAATCTGGTGAGCCAGTGACATCGGCATGCCCAGTCACCACAAGAGTTAGGTTAGGGTGGTCACGTAAAATGTAGGCAGCTTCTGCCAAATGTCCCATGTACTTTGGATTAATTTCTGCTGAATCGACAGCAAATTGATTATCAATATTGAGGAGTGCATAAATTTCAGCGACGACGTTCAAATCGCTACGCAATGCTTCAATATCATCGGGTGGCGTACAAGTGGTTTGGCTTAATACATAGTCGAGTTGCTGTTCAAGTTGGTTTAAACGTCGACGTTGAATCACCAGATCGTTAGCTGCATCGAGTAGAAGTCCGCCTTCTAGCTCACGTGCGATTCTGTTTTGCTTCTCAAGCGCTTGCACTACTGCTGCAGGAAAGCACCAGCGTGCGCCTTCTTGAATCAACGCGTCTAGGTGTAGCTTGGTGAGTTGCCAATCAAACCTCAACCCATGCTCTGGACCTAACGGCTCATCGGGCATGACTGGGGAAAACTGATAATTTTCAATTGATATATCTTGATAGTTTTCCGCCAAGCCACCTTTTCCGTGGTCTGGGTAGTCAAACGACGAACAACCAAACATGCCGACAACAAGACCGCTTACTACATATCGTCGTATAAGATTTACCATGCCAACCTCCGTTTAAACCGGTATTTTTAGTGTCCTTTTGAGTTAACGGGAATAGCATGGTTAATACGAAGCAAGCTCATGATTTCTAAAGGTTGGCCTGATACGTTTTCAATACTCATGCTTCTTTCACGTTCAACTAGACGCTTATATAAGTAAACAATGGCACCAATCCCTGAAGAATCAAGAAATTGGACGTGCTGTAGGTTAATTTCGACTTCTTTGTGATGATTGTCGTGAATTACTTCATCAATGTGATGTTGTGCTTGTCGACAGCCACTTGCGTCTAAGTCACCAAAAAATTCAATGGCTAATTTGTCTTGATTAATTTCTAGTTTGCGTAATTCCATGACTCTATCTCCGTTTGTTTTCTCTACTTGGATATAGAGCAGGTAACGTGCCAAATTTAAATGCAAATAAAATCAAATGGTTATGATTTTTTGATAATGTCATTCAAATTGAGAAGGAATAGGTTCTCAATTTGAGAATCAAAAACGCATAGACAAACGGCTTGGTTCAGGAGAGATGTCGAATTAATATCGAGCGCTAAAGCAAGAGTCTCATCGAGATTAGGTTGTGACTTGATTTGAGACTCCCCCATCTTATTGTGAACAATGTGTAAATATTAAATGCAAAATCTGTCTAAAGTTTATGATTGTCCTTGCAAATCATTACTTAAGTTGATTGTTCTGAGTCGAAGAATGACTAGTAACAAATAGGTCATCGAGAGGAGTTACGGTTCAATAAAGGCGCTTTTTTGTACAAGGTCTTCTTATGCCATTAAAAATGACATTAATCGCGCTGGCTGTTATGACAGCGTCTTCGCAGCTTCAAGCTGATACTTCTCTCACACCTCCAGTTTCTCTTGCGCAAAGCTATCAAGATGGTATCGATGTATCTGAATACTGGTATAGCGAAAAACTCGACGGCATTCGCGCCTATTGGACCGGACAACATCTCGTGACGAGAAATGGTAACCGAATCTACGCTCCAGATTGGTTTATAGATTCACTCCCTGATTATCCGTTAGATGGTGAGCTATGGGCGGGACGAGGCAATTTTCATCTCGTACAACAAACGGTTTTGGATAAAACGCCTGTGGAGTCAGCTTGGCGAAACATTGATTTTATGATCTTTGATATGCCGTATTCTGCTGGTGATTACCGGAAGCGTTATTACAACATCAAAGACTTAGTGCTCGAAGTAGACCAACCTCATATCAAATATGTCGAACACCGAGCGATCCAAAATGAAGCTCACCTGTTTGCGCAATTGGATAAGATTTCAATATCCGATGGTGAAGGGGTGATGCTACGTAAGGTATCAAGCCGTTATCAAGCTGGACGTGGTAGTGACTTACTTAAACTGAAACGATACGCGGATGATGAAGCGCTAGTCGTGGGCTATAAGCCAGGCACGGGGCGTTTATTGGGTATGATGGGGGCGATGTTAGTTCGCTTACCAGATGGTACAGAGTTTTACATTGGTAGTGGGTTTACCGATGAAGTGCGTCGTCAGCCTCCGAAAATAGGTTCAACCGTCACGTTCAGGTACAACGGTTTTACTCATACCGGTAAGCCACGTTTTGCCCGATTCTTACGTGAGAGGCTGAAGGAATAGAACGCTCTGCACTTACTCGTTGCCAACGGTTACGCCGCACCGCTTGAAGAGACCCTGCCAAAACTGAACGTGGTTTAGGGTTTCTTGTCTAAAGGTTTTGTGTGCCTCTTTTATACCATATTGATGACCATGAACTTGCATACGCTTTTCTATCAATGTAGCGCCATCATGAAGTTGCTGATAGGTACTGTCTAAATAGGCTAAGTAAGGTTGCACTTCTTCAACGTAAATAGATTGGAAGACATTTCTTAGGTAGCGGAACTGGGTCACGTCTCGGTTTGGCCCGCACAATACATTATTCTGATGTTGTTTAAGTAACTGAGTCGTAGCTTTTAGCCAGTGAGAAGCGTTTATCATCGAATAGTAAAGCCGTCCGATTAAACGAGATTTCTCTAGCTCTTCTTGATACTGCACAATCTCAATATCGGGCAGACGTGAAATGGCGCGATGAGGCAAACCGTACATTTCACTGAAAAGGCGATAGACGTCATTAAGACGTGCAATATCATTCGTCGTTTCTTGAGATAGCCAATCCGACGCAGTTAGCTGCTTTTGCATTGCATCACTCGCGAGTAGCAAGTTATCAAGATGAGTACCTAAATGTTGCCACTTAGTCGAATAAAGCTCTGTCAATGTAGTACGTTCTTCATCGCTGAGCTGAAATTCGGATAGACATCGATTCATGACTCGTAACAGTGAAGTTTGGTAATCAAAATCATGAAAGGCATCCTGCACCTTTCCAAGTTGCGAGTTTTTCTCGGCAAGTAGATTGAATAATCCACACTGGCGTAATTGGTAGCTTTCTAGTAAACCAATCGATAGCCTGGGAAGTGGCTCGAATAAGTCACGTTTTGCAGGTATGGTCACAGTAGGTTGCGATTCGATTGGAAGAGTAGGAGCGTCCAACACATTGGCGACACGTTGGTGATACTTGTCAAACATGGCGTTTTCTGGGTTGAACCAGCTATCGCAACCGTTAAGAAACAAGACTAAGAACAATAAAATAGACCGCACAAATATCCTTTTTATAACTTCGTATTCGTCACCCAGAGAGCAGACTCTACTGACTCACAAGCTTGCTATAAGTATACTCAACAGCATTATTATTCGATCAAAAAAGCCAGCGTGTGCTGGCTTTTTCTTATTATCACTGAACTGAAAAGTTCAATTGCACCTCTGGTTCTTGGCGGTGCATCCAGCGCATTCTTACCCCTAACATAAGTGCGGCAGAAGAAAGGCCGATGATAAAGCCTAGCCAGAAACCTTGCGCTCCCATTGGCTCGACGATCCAGTCTGTGCGGCCAAGGACGTAACCCATTGGTAAACCAAGAATCCAGTAGGCGATAAACGTACGGTTGAATATGGCTCGCATATCTTTATAGCCACGCAGTGCACCTGCCGCGATTACCTGAACTGCGTCCGTACATTGATAAACAGCAGCAAATACGAGCAGTTGCATCGCTAGAGTGATGACCTCAGGGTTGCTAGTGTAAAGTTCGGCGATCCATTCACGAGACAATACGGTTAATATCGCTGTAAGAACAGATAAACCTAGACCAACCATGATGCCCACTCGTGAAGCAACGCGAGCGCCATCAACGTTTTCTTCGCCAAGTCGGTGTCCAACACGAATACTCACTGCCGCACCGATACTCATTGGAAGCATAAATACTAGCGACGAGAAGTTAATCGCAACCTGATGCGCAGCAACGATGATTGGTCCTAATGGTGATACCAATAATGCAACGACAGCAAATAGTGTCACTTCAAAGAACAGCGCTGCTGCAACAGGAAAGCCGAGCTTGAACAGACGAACTTGCGCTTTCCATTGTGGTCGATGCCATTCACCAAATAAGTTGATGCTTTTAAGTCGATCTGATGTCATTACATAAAGCAATAGTAGGGCAAACATAACCCAGTAAACAATTGTGGTTGCAACACCACAGCCAACACCGCCTAATTCAGGTGCGCCAAACTTGCCATACACGAAAATCCAGTTTAGAGGAATGTTGAGCAGTAAACCGATAAAGCCAATGACCATTGCTGGTTTCGTCAATGACATACCATCCGTAAAGCTTCTAAGCGTTTGAAAAAGCAAGAAGGCAGGGACTGCTAAGATAACAGCATGAATGTACCCCACTGTTTTTTCTGCCATCAGCGTTTCAACATCCATAAATCCGAGAATAAATTGGGTTTGAAGCAGCACTGCAATAATCGGCACACTGATCAACAATGCCAAAACGACGCCTTGTTGAATTTCAAACGGGATTTTTACTCGACGACCAGAGCCATTTAACTGTGCGACAACAGGGACTAACGCCATTAACAAACCCACACCAAATAAAATGGATGGAAGCCAAATACTTGAAGCGACAGAAACCGCAGCCATGTCGGTGGCACTAACGCCTCCGGCCATAACGGTATCAACAAACCCCATACCAGTTTGAGCAACAGATGCGATCAATACCGGGGTCGCCAATTTGATGAGACTTGATGCTTCTTCTTTATAGCGATGCACGAAAAATACTCCAGAGCGGAACAATAAGTTGAAAGAATGAGAGCGCTCGAGGACAAAAGATGTGGTGAACTGATCTGATGGTTGATTTTAGTCACGATAAGGTGAAAAAATGCCTCGGAGAAACTCCGCGCAAATGATAAACAATTGTATGTTTATATTCCATAGTTAGGTTGCGAATAGTGGATAACACTAACTTAATGCTCGCTAAGCTCAGGATACGCTAATACTGAGAGCTGTAATAAATCATGTTAATGTTAGAAGCATGTATGAGAACAAGGCTCCATTTTTCAATAGGTCGTTGCTCTATAATCTACAGGTTTTATCTCGATACACAGTGCTGTGCTTAAGGCTCTGTCATCGATTGCAGCTTGTATGAAATCAATAGGTAAAAAGAATGTTTACAGGAATAGTTCAGGGTACGGCGAAGGTCGTTAAAATTGATAAAAAAGAACGCTTTCAAACGCATGTTATCGAGTTAAGCGAAGAGCTTTGTAAAGGATTAGAAATAGGTGCATCTGTCGCTCACAATGGCTGCTGCCTGACCGTGACCAAAATTAATGGCAACCTTATCAGCTTTGATTTAATGCAAGCGACATTGGCTCTCACCAACTTAGGCGAGCTAGTTGAAGGTGACAGCGTAAACATTGAGCGAGCTGCCAAGTTTGGTGATGAAATTGGCGGACACAGCATGTCTGGCCATATTAGTTTGATGGCTGATATTGTCGAGATCATCGATACGCCTAATAACCGCACTATTTGGTTCCAACTGCCGCAAGAATCAATGAAATATGTGTTAGCGAAAGGCTATATCGGCTTGGATGGTTGTTCTTTGACGATTGGTGAGGTTGAAGCGTGTCGTTTTTCAGTACATCTAATTCCAGAAACCTTGCAACGAACACTCTTTGGAGTAAGACAAGTAGGGGACCGCGTTAATATCGAGTTTGACCCTCAGACTCAGGCCATAGTTGATACTGTTGAGCGAGTTCTCGCAGCAAAACAGCTTTAGAATGATAAAAAGGAGCCAAGCGCTCCTTTTTAATTCAAGTGACTTTGTGTTTCCAACGCTTACATGCTCGAGTTGTTATTCGTAATTGTCATCGATAAACAGTTCGACTTTATCTTGCAGCTCATCTACTCGCATATTTAAGTGAATGGCATGGCAACAAGCTGGGCAATCATCATAAAACTCTTGGTCACCATTACTTGCATCTAGTGTAATGCCGATTGAATGTCCACAATGGGGGCATTTGACATGCCTTTCGGTATAATTTTTCATACAACAACTCCTAATATCGCAGGGCTTTTAAACACTCTATTCTTTAAGGAAGTACAGCCCTTCACTTACTTTGCCTACAAGGAAAATAGGCACAATCCAAAGTTAAGTCTCCTTTGATATTAGGTGGAGTTGTTGCTAATTGAGTCGAAATAAGTATAAAACTTGACCCCAAACTCAACCTTGAGCTTAGGGTCATTTTCTGTAGTGATGTGCCTCGAGGTTTTACATCTTGAAATATGCAGTGGCTTCCAAATTAATAAGAAATAATTTTATTAATAACTTGTTGAGCCTGCTCCAAGTAATGGCCGCCAAATAAATTGCAATGGTTGAGAACATGGTAAAGGTTATAGATATCTTTACGCTCTTGATAACCAGCAGAAAGTGGCATAACAGATTCATAACCTTGATAAAATTCCGGTTGAAATCCACCAAAAAGCTCAGTCATCGCAATATCACACTCCCTGTCACCCCAGTAGCAGGCGGGATCGTAACAGATAGGGCCACATGCCGTGAGAGCCGCATTCCCGTTCCATAAATCGCCATGCAGCAAGGAGGGCTCTGGAGCATGGTTTGCTAGCAGTTGTTTTACGACATCTATAAAGTCGTCGATATCAACTAAAGTGACGCCTTTTTCTTTAAGGAGCTGTAATTGCCATCCTATGCGTTGTTCAGCAAAGAAGACACACCACTTCTTGTGCCACTTATTGGGTTGTAGAGTGGACCCGAGATAGTTATCCGTATCAAAACCAAATTCCTTTTGCTCGCCCCATTGATGAAGGTGAGCTAATTGCTGTCCTAATTTAAAGCTGTTTGGGCCATCTTCTAATGGCTTTGTTGGAAGGTAGTTAAGAATTAGGAATGAGGCATTTTTGGTTTTACCAACCAACACAACCTCTGGAACAAATAGGGTGGATGTCTCACGCAAAAGATGCAGACTTTCTGCCTCAACTTCAAACTTAGACAAAAACTCGCGATCGTTAATTTTCACGAAATAGCGCTGTTCGCCGTCATTAATCATGTAGCTTTCACTGATATCCCCGCCAGACAGTCTTACTTTTTCCGTGATCTGGTACTCGAATAATAAAGTATCAGAAAGCTGTTGCGATATTGCTTGCCACATACAAAACCTCGCGAATCTATTTGACCACCAACAGTTTAGGATAAAAAGCAAGGTGTTGGCGCTACGTTGAGCATACTTCGTAAAGAAACCTTCCTCTCAGTGTAGTCAATTTGTATAAATGTGAATCAAATCGCTTATAAGCCTCTGATTTGTCGGCATAGCATATGGAGGTGAACGTATACAACAGGTATTATTATTTTTTTGACGTTAGTTCCATTGGTGACATGAAAATACTGATATGTGATGACTCAGCGGTTGCAAGAAAGCTCATTGCGCGCTCCATCGTACAAGATACATCATTGCACCTGATCGAAGCTCAAGATGGGTATGAGGCGCTAAATATTCTTGCGGAGCAAAATATCGATATTTTGTTTCTCGATTTAACGATGCCGATCATGGACGGTTTTGAAGTCCTCGAGTCATTACCTGTTAGTCACTACCAGACTAAAATCGTCATTATTTCTGGAGATGTTCAACAAGAGGCAAAACAGCGCTGCATAGAGCTCGGTGCTCAAGCTTTTATCGCTAAGCCTCTGACAGAAGAGCAGATGATACCGCTCTATGAACAATTGGGGCTGCACTATGCGTTCAAGCCTAGCCATTCGATTGATCCTAAAAGCCAGATTTGCGAGGAGTTCTCCTCATTAGCCAAATTCCGCGAGATTGCAAACATTGCCCTTGGTAAAGGGGCTGCGATTATGGCAGACCACTTACACGAGTTCATCCAACTTCCTGTTCCACATGTTGGTCCGTTATCCTATGGCGAACTTCATATGACGCTTGTCGACGTTGTTGGGCGTGATGGCTCCGTCGCGGTTGCGCAGAGGTTTGTTGGTGGCGGTATTCATGGTGAAGCTCTGGTGTGTCTACGAGGTAGAGACATCAATCAAATTGGCGAGAAGTTAGGCTATCTGCTTGAGTTTACACCTCATAATGAAATCATTTTGAATATCTCGAACTTACTGGTTTCGTCATTTCTCACATCGTTAGGGGATCAGCTCGACAAGCAATTCTCACTTCGTCAGCCAGGCATTGTGGATACGTTAACGCCTTATTGTGAAGAGCAGGGTGAATTAGGTGAGCTGTTTACTATCGAATACACTTACATGGCAGAAGCGCTTGATTTTGAGTGTGAGGTACTGTTTTTAATTGATAAACCATCCGTAGAAATTATTTATGAAATCATGGAGCTAATCTAATGTCCGATATTACGCTGGACATAGCAGACTTTCATTGGGTCACACAAATTCTCGATACGATGGATTCAGGGCTTATCGTGTTGGATCAAGAGTATAAGGTCTGTGTGTGGAACAGTTTTATGCAGTCATACAGTGGCGTTCTGTCACAAGAAATCCTTGGCCAATGTTTATTTGATCATTTTGAAGAGCTGCCAAAAACTTGGCTAGAAACCAAGATAAAAACCGCCGCCGATCTGGAAACTCGTTCCTTCTCTAGCTGGGAAAACCGACCGTACCTTTTTAAATTCAACAATTTTTCTCCGGTTTCAAACAGCAGTGATTTCATGTATCAAGACATCGTAATCACCCCGTTAATCGGGCTCTCAGGAGAGGTCAGCCACATTGCTATTCAAGTGAATGATGTCTCTGAAACGGCAAGAAATCGCATTCATTTGAAAGAAACAAATCAACATTTGTCTGAAATCAGTCGCAAAGATGGTTTAACAGGTTTATTTAATCGTGCTTATTGGGAGCAATCGCTGAAAGAAGAGTTTGCTCACCTAAAAGTTATCGACGGACCATGCTCATTAGTAATATTTGATATCGACCACTTTAAAAAAGTGAATGATACCTATGGTCACCCGACGGGAGATGAAGTCATTCGTCGTACTTCTTCGTTATTAAGAAAGACAGCAAGAAGCAGTGATGTGTGCGGTCGTTTTGGCGGAGAAGAGTTTACGGTATTGCTTCCTCATACGAATCAAGAACAAGCTTGCTATTTCGCGGAGCGTTTACGTAAAAGAATTGAGCAAGAGATCGTGAAAGTGGAAGATTTTTTGATTAATTACACGATAAGTATTGGTGTTTGCGAGTATAAACCTTATTTTGAAACTCACACTCAATGGTTAAAGAGTGCCGATGCTGCGTTGTATCGTGCAAAAGAAAACGGTCGTAACCAAACTTGTTTGCATGAAAATGACTGAAATACAAAAAGGTTTGAAGAAACCCTGTATCCGAACGCAGTGAGGCAAAGCGCAATTGTTTGAAAAACATCCAGTTGGTTCGTGAATGTTTGTTAATATGAAATAAGTTAATGAAATTTTCTCGGCATGTCTTACTATTGAAACTATTCCGCTTTCAGCTTCGAAGGCTTGCAATAAACGGAGAAAAACAGTGGTTTTAGAAACCGATGGATATCTCGCTCTTATCGAGCACTTGTCGCTAAATCTAGATATTTTCACGACTGAAATTGGCGACACTGGATCCGAAAGCATCGAAGATGTCGTCACCGATATGGTGGCTTCAAACATCATGGCGATCTTTGAGCAAAACCCAGAGCTTCACTCAAGCGTACGCTTCAAATTACTAAAAGAGGCGGATGCGGTTGTTGAAGATCTTGGTGAGATATTGGCTGGTGTATGGCATAAAAAAGCGACTAATGAACAGATCACGTTTCTTGATGAATACATCGCTTTGGTTAAAAACCTATTCGATACTGCCGTTGCTACTTACGATTGATATTGTTTGATACCAGTCATCTCCAATTCTAAAAGTAAGAAGAGTTACATTGTAACTCTTCTTACTTGCCAAAACTTAGATGCCCAGTATGGGTTGTCGATTCTTGAAATGATCACACCTTTAGACGTTGACGCATGCATGAACTGCTTGTTACCCAAGTAAATCCCTACATGATAGGTCGTCCGTCTTGTCTTAAAAAACACCAAATCTCCTTGTTTGGCGTCCGTCCAATGTAATTCCACACCTTGTTTCGATTGTTGTCTCGTTGTCCTGGGTAACGATAGCTGATAAGCCTCAACAAAGGCTTTTTGCACAAATGCCGAGCAATCAATACCAGATTTTTGTGTGCCGCCTAAGCGATAAGGTGTGCCATGCCATTCTGTATAAAACTGGAACAAGTCAGGGTTATTGTCCAATAACTGATTTGTAGGTGTTGTCACTTGCACTTGCTCGCTAGGTTCAGGCCCAGAAGAGCAGGCGCTTAGTAGCACACTGATTATCAAAGGAAAATATACTCGACGCAAATCACCACCTGTCATCTCTACGACTCACAACTGAAATATTAGTGTCATAACCAATCCATAGTATGGGCTGCAAATCACGGTTTTGTCTCACAAATGTGACGGAATTACTGCAAAACCGATTCAACCTTAAGAAAGAATAAAAATTGATTATGGCAAAGCGAAAACGCTCACGCACATCACTTTCACTGATTCAGGCTGTTAGTGCAACATTTTTAACTATCATAGCTCTTGTTATAGCCCTTTCTGTCTCAAGTTTCAAAGGAATGGAACAGGTAGGAGAGCAATTTGAAGACTTGTCGCAAAAAGCGTTACCAATCGCGATGGCGAACGCAAAGTTAACTAGGAATGTATTGGAGATGGTTAAGCTACTCAACCATGGTATGCAAATTACTGAGCCAAAAGAGTTGCCTCTAATAAAAGAGCAAATCGATTCACTTGCGACTCAAAGCAAAAGTTTGGTTGGAGAAGCTTCTGGTGTTGCTGAGCAACTCTCTGAGGAGTTAGATACAAATTTAGCGCGTTTACATAACGTCACGCAGTCCATTTTACTGAAGCAATCTTCAGTGATAAAAATTCAAATGGATATTGATGCAGGAGTTGGTGGGTTCCGCTATGGGCTCAGCTCTATCGGCCCGGAAATGAATCGAATCAGCTCGTTTCTTAGTGCTGAAAATCCTGAATCGAGTGATGCCGCCAACCGATTTATTGCTTCAGCGAGCTCAATGGAAAGCACCTTCTTAGTAATGATGATGCATTCTGAGCTGAGCAAAGCCGAAAAAGAATATCGAGAAATGCGTAACCGTATTGCAGGTATTAATCTCGCCTATGAAGATTTCCAGTCTTTACATCCAGAAGTAAGCGAATATGCAAGCCTAACGGCACCGTACGAGATGGTGAAGCAAGGCTTTAGTGAAAAGGGCGTGCTGCGTTTGATCCTCGCCAAACTAGAACAAGGGGAATTGCAACGTTCAGAGTTTAAACAGGCTTCGATTCTTGCGGATGAAACCATGCGGTTGCTTGATCAAATATCACAAGCTGCTGGTGAGTTGATTGCGGATAAAGAGAGTGTGGTCAATGAGACCATTGAGTCAGTGAGCGTTGTGCTCGTGTTTGCGGCGTGCGTGATTTCTTTCATTATTCTGGTTACTTGGTTTAGCCTCAAGTCATGGACAAACCGAGGGTTAAGAAATGTACTAACGCGTCTTTCAGCACTTACCGAACATGACTTCCGTGACAACGCACAAGAGGTTGGTCCTTATGAGCTGAAAGAAGTGGCACGAAAACTAAACCAAGTGATTGATTCAACAAACAACTCTATCCAAACAGTTACACGTAACTGTGAGACGCTTTATCAGACGGCCGAAGTAAGCCACAGTGCAGCTGAACAAACGAGCGATGGGTTGACGACACAAAATGAAGCGTTGGCGAGCATGAGCACGACCATTACGCAACTTGAAGCCTCCATTCGTGAAATAGCAACAGTGACAAATGCCTCGTCACAGGACTCGATGCTTGCTACCAAGCACACTGAAAAAGGCGTTCAAGTTGTGGAACAAAACCGTGAACGTTTGGAATCACTTGAAAGCTCTTTGGATATGAATGAGCAATCTATGTTAGAGCTAAACCAACGTGTTAAGCAGATTCGTGAAATGGTCGATATGATCAGTGGTATTGCTGACAACACAAACTTGCTTGCTCTCAACGCAGCAATAGAAGCCGCTCGAGCTGGTGAACAAGGGCGTGGGTTTGCAGTTGTCGCGGATGAAGTCCGCAAACTAGCAAGTGATACTTCTCAACAAACAACGAACATCCGAGCAATGATGAGCGAGCTTATTACTGCCGCAGAGCGTTCGCGCCAAGCAGTCAATGATTCAAGAGAAGAAATGGCCCACGCACTGCAGTCCAGCAATGAAGTGAAATCGACATTCTCTGATATCAACCTTGCGGTTAAACACATTCAAGAGCGTGTTGAGCAAATCTCAGTTGCTACAGAAGAACAAGAACGTGCGACGGCGGACGTGTCTCAATCCATCAATAATATTTCCGAGCTTGGAGAGCGTACAAAGTTACAACTTGAATCCATGGTAGAGAGCTCTGAACAAGTGGCAGAAATTGCAGGGCATCAACAAGCAATGTTGCATAAATACGAGCTACATCAGTCCGCATAAGTGACATGTTTTCATCTTCTAAAAGCAGAACTTCGGTTCTGCTTTTTGTTGCTTCTACGCACCCTCTGATTGCTATTCAAATCGCAAAAGTGAGTTATATCGCATCTTGCTCATTTCTTAAGGGCTGAGTTATCACTACGTGGTGTTAATGCTATCTCGGTGAAACAAGATGGCTAGAATGTTGTCCGAATTCAAAGGAATGGATAATGCAACTTCATGCGATTCCTTTATATCCAGAACAAGCCAAAGCTTTCTGCTTAAACAACGAGGAGTGGTTTTGTGATCGATAAAGTTTGTCCCGTCGTTCTGCGTAAGCAAAACCAAGAGCTCCTACTTTTTAAACATCCGTTGGCGGGTATTCAGTTCGTCAAGGGTATTGTTGAAGTGTTTGATGAAAGTTACATCACAGCCGCTAAGCGGGAGCTCGCTGAAGAATCTGGAATTACGCACGTTATCTCCGCTCGGTATTTATGCTCATGGGACAGTGGCTTTCAAAATCAAGTATGGCATTTTGTTTTGTGCGAGTGTGCTGACCTAGAGGATTCATGGACGTTTCATACACAAGACGATGGCGGACATGATTTTGCGTTCTTTTGGCACGATATAGGGAGCGATATTTCCTCACAAGCGCATACCGTTTTTCAGAACGCACTGGAAAAAGTTCGAAAACTGATAGACCAAGGAGCGGTTTGAATGAGACTTCTGTTCTAACATTGGTGTATTTGAGCGAAATGCCAAAGCTAACACTATGCTTCTATCAGGAGCGAATAAATTTCTTTCGCACGCCTCACGTACTGTTTAAAGGCACTGTCGATCTCAAAAATGGCTATGAGATTACAAATGTTTAACTGACTTCTATATGCTTTGCGCATTCATTCAGATAAGGAAACGATAATGGATAAATTCGTCGTGTTTCTCTTATGCCTTTTTATGACAGTTGGCGGTGTGGTTCATCTTTATGACAACATTGCTAACGGTTTTTTGCCTTATGATTTTGCGCCACGCTGGTTGAATATTTATTGGAGCGCATTGGGGCTGTTAGACTTACTAGCGGTGTATCTGTTGGTGAAGCACCGTCGTTCCGGATTAGTGCTTATGCTATTGATTCTGACGACCAATGTTATTTTTAGCTCGCACGCTCACTATACATTAGAAATATTGGACAACAATGCCGCACTTCAAATGAAAACACTCTTTTTAGGTTTTTCATTCGGCGTATCTATCTGGTTATGGAACGCGCGTAAACATCGACAATCACGCCAGATATTTCGTTAACTTTCACTTTTCATCACTCAATTAAGGATAGTAAACAGGGATTCGTTATGAACGATTTTAAAGACTTGGCCAGTTTCGCTGGTTTCAGCGTACTGACAGGTTTAAGCTTTGGTACCACTTTCTTCAGTCTGGCTTTTCTATACAGCTCAATAGAAGCACAACGAGCAATGGATACTAATGCTTTGGTGTGCACGGTGCTTGGTGTGGTTGGTTTATTTGTTGGTATTACTCAATTAAACAAAAAACGTCAACTAACGGAGAGTGAATCCATTAGCTAGCATCGTAAGGATGAAGTGGTGTTTAACTGGTTGGTGTTTAGGTTTAGTCTATTCGCTTTGTTTACGCACTTCATCCACAAAAACTTTTCTTCAACTGTTGCGTCTTCTTCGGTTATAGCGAAAAGGTTGCGTTAACAGCTTGTCTAATCGTTGTTCTGCTTCATTCCTAATTTCCGGTATACCAATTACGACATCATCATGGCCAAGTTCAGGCTGAGCTCGATATGTCCCAAAAAGTCGGTCCCAAACAGAAAGGAAGAAACCGAAATTCGAGTTGGTTTCTTTTGCTATCACGGAATGATGAACGCGATGCATGTCTGGCGTCACTATGACGTTTCGCAGTTTCTGATCCGCTGATAAAGCCAGTTTTGCATTACTGTGATTAAACATCGCACTGGCATTGAGCACTATTTCGAATACCACGATAGCGATAGGAGAAACGCCTAAGATAAATACGGTGGCAATTTTGACACCCATCGAGATGATGATTTCGATGGGATGAAAACGTGCGCCAGTAGTGACATCAATGTCGAGATCGGCATGGTGCATTCGATGAAGCTTCCACAGTGGCTTTACATAGTGAAAGACCACATGCTGAACGTAAATGACGAAATCAAGCAGAATAACCGCTAGAAGCACGTTTAACCAAGCGGGCAGGGAGAGCAAATTAAATAGTCCCCATTGTTGCTCCTGAGCGATAATTGCAGCTTGAAAGGCGGCGATAGGCATGACTAACGCAACAATCAAGCTATTCACAGCAACCAGTGATAAGTTGTTGACCCAGCGAAACCCGCGTGAAGCGGTAAGTGTTTTTCTCGGCAGTTTGTTTTCCCAAAGGGCACAAAGTAATAATACGCCGAGAAAAAAGCCTAATCTTATCCACGAGGGATCTTGAAACGTCGTTTCTGTCACTGTCATTTCCTTATTTATTACTTTATCTATGACCGAGATAAGGGTGAAATTATTTCAACAAACAGTAAGGTGCTTTGAAGGGCTTATCTTGAGGCGAAACCATAATATCAGTAGAATCGCGCTCTACTTTTTACTTGGCATTACTTACCATGAGAATTCACGCTTTCCACCGTTTATATCAGTACCGACAATCTATCTCAACCAAGCCTTTCAACGCGCGTGGATGTAAAGTGGTTCGTTGCCAATATTGCCAGGTTTCTGAGCAACACTGTTTGTGCGATCTTCAGCCAAACATCAAGGCTAATATTGCATGTATGTTGATTGTTTCTGAAAACGAAGTATTTAAGCCAAGTAATACCGGTCGTCTAATTGCTGATACGATTCAAGAGACTTACGTGTATCAATGGAACCGAACAGAACCGTCTGAGGAGATGCTGGAGCTACTACAGGATGACAACTACCAACCAGTGATTGTATTTCCTGCAGACTATGTGGATGACCCGTCTCGTTTAATTGAAGATCTGGAGCCTGCGCGATTAGTAAACGAAGAGGCTCAGAACAAAAAATGGTTGCTAATCTTTATCGATGGTAGCTGGCGTGAGGCACGAAAGATATTCCGTCGTTCTGATTTTCTTAAATCTTTGCCTGTGCTTTCTATTGAGCCAGAATCTCTGTCTGAATACATCATGCGCCGTTCTGAGAATGAGCAGCATCTTTCAACCGCCGAAGTCGCGACGTTAGTTTTGAAACAAGCCGGTGAGAATAAAGCATCGGAATGCCTGCAGTTGTGGTTTGAAGCCTTTAGAGAAACCTACATGTTGACCAAGACCCGAGTCAAAAACGATCCCAACCGACCGCATTTAAAACGTTTCAAAGAGTGGGTGAAAACCGAGAGCTGACTCTAAGGAATGAACTTTTGTTGATGGCATGTTGTTCAACTGGCTGCGGTGAGGGGATAAATCTGCATTCGGTCACGGTTTGCAGGCGTACAGATATGGATAATGCCACTAGTTTATACTTTTGACTCCAGCCATTTTTGGAGTCGTTTAAGCATTTTTTAGGAGAGAAATACATGTATTACGGCTTTGATGTCGGTGGCACTAAAATTGAATTTGGTGCATTTAACGAGAAGCTTGAGCGTGTAGCGACGGAACGTGTACCTACACCAACAGACAACTACGAGCTGCTGGTTGATACCATTGCGGAATTGGTTAACAAATACGATGCAGAGTTTGGTTGCGAAGGCACCATTGGTCTTGGCCTGCCAGGTATGGAAGACGCAGACGATGCAACGGTATTAACGGTTAACGTTCCTGCGGCGAAAGGCAAACCACTGCGCGCGGACCTTGAAGCGAAAATCGGTCGCAGCGTAAAGATTGAAAACGATGCGAACTGTTTTGCGCTATCAGAAGCATGGGACGAAGAGCTTCAAGATGAGCCTTCTGTACTTGGTTTGATCCTAGGTACTGGCTTTGGTGGCGGTTTTATCTACGATGGTAAAGTTTTCTCTGGCCGTAACCACGTAGCAGGTGAGGTGGGCCATACTCGTTTACCTATCGATGCTTGGTTCCACTTAGGCGAAAACGCACCTCTGTTGGGCTGTGGTTGTGACAAGAAAGGTTGTTTAGACAGTTACCTTTCTGGTCGAGGCTTCGAGCTGCTCTACGCCCATTACTACGGTGAAGAGAAGAAAGCGATCGACATCATTAAAGCGCACGCAGAAGGTGAGGCGAAAGCCGTCGAGCACGTTGAGCGTTTTATGGAGTTGCTGGCTATCTGTTTTGCAAACATCTTTACAGCGACTGACCCACATGTTGTTGTGCTGGGTGGTGGTCTTTCAAACTTCGAATTGATTTATGAAGAGATGCCAAAACGCATCCCTAAACACTTATTGTCTGTGGCTAAGTGTCCTAAGATCATCAAAGCAAAACACGGTGATTCAGGCGGTGTACGCGGTGCTGCGTTCCTAAACATCAAGTAGTGACTGAAACGTTACTCGATATAAAGTAAGAAGAAATCTACGCCCCGTTTAGACCATCAAGGTAAAAACGGGGCTTTTTACTTATATATAGAAGTAACTCATATACCCAAGTAACTTCTATATGCTTGGGTATAGAGCACGAACAAAAATAGCATGCATAAAAAAACTCGCGACGAATCGCGAGTTTTCTGTTTACAGCTAAGCTTATTTGTTCTTTTTGCCTACGCCTAGGTTTTCTTTTTGAGCTAGGGTAATTTTGCTAAAGCCTAATTTTCTGAAGTAGTTATCGCGGTAGTTGCGCACCGCTTTAGTGTCAGACACTGCTTCGATTTGTTGCTCCATCTTTAGGAACTCAGTGATATCGATACCTTCTGCTTCTGCAACCGCTTCTTGAATGTTGCGGTGCTGCTGGTATGAGAACGTCAGTTCTTTGTCTTGGTCTTTGTAAGTGTAAAGAATGGTGCGAGCCATAGCTGTCTCTCTGAAAAGGTTTCTGTATTAAACAAAAAGGCCAGACTCGCTGACCTTTGAATTTCTAGTTTGGGCTAGATTCTGCCTTGAAGTGGGATAATTGTCACGCTTTCTCCCGCTTTTACTGTATCAATAGCTGGGGAGATTTCGATTAAACAGTTTGCTTCACTCATTGAGCGCAAAATACCAGAGCCTTGCTTGCCTGTTGTACGAACGGTTAAACGGCCAGTGTCATCCAGTTCATAGATTCCTCGACTAAACTCGGTACGACCTTGGCGAGAGCGAAGATTCTCAGTCGCGATGGCATTCACTTTCAGAGGCTTCCAGCCTTGTTCGCCTTGCATCTTACGCAGTGCAGGCTCAACAAAATTAATGAAAGAGACCATCACGGCAACAGGGTTGCCCGGCAGACCAAAGAACGGCTTGTTGTTGATTTGACCAAACGCGAGTGGACGTCCCGGACGCATGTTGATTCGCCAAAAATCGATTTGACCAAGTTTATCCAAGGCAAGTTTGATGTAATCCGCATCACCAACGGATACGCCACCAGAAGTCATAACCACGTCCGCTTGCGCCGATGCGTTTTCCAACGCTTCAATCATTAACTGTTCGTTGTCTTCCAGAATACCGAAATCCAAGATCTCGCAGCCGAGCTTTTCAAGCATGCCCATGATGGTAAAACGGTTGGAATCGTAGATAGAATTCGCTTTTTGCTCTGTTCCCGGCGCTTGTACTTCGTCACCGGTGGAGAACACGGCAACTTTCAATTTGCGGAACACATTCGCTTCACCAAAACCGAGAGAAGCGATCATGCCCATTTCTGGAGAGGCTAGGCGAGTGCCTGCGGTAAAGACGTCACTGCCGATAGCGAGATCTTCACCTGCTTGACGAACGTTTTGGCCTGCTTTGATATTCGCACCATTAAAGGTGACCTTGTCACCTTCTTGAGAGGCTTGCTCACGCATGACCACTGTGTCGCCGTTAAGTGGTGTTGGTGCGCCGGTCATGATCTTCACCGCTTGACCAACTTCCAGAGGCTGATCGTAAGCATGGCCCGCCATCACTTCAGCAACCACTTGGTAGCTATCGCGCTCAATATCATCACTGCGGATGGCATAACCGTCCATCGCGGAGTTGGTGTATTGCGGCACACTTACTGGTGAAATGATATGTTCCGCGAGAACGCGGCCATAGGCGTTTTCAATCTTGCATGCTTCTATTTCCGAAACCGTGTTCACCAAAGAAAGGATTTTTTCTTGGCCTTGAACCACAGAAAGGAAAGCAGGAGAAAGTGTGTCGCAACATGCGGCGTCTTTCTCTTTAGATTTTGGTGCTTTTGCATCTTGAACGTATTGGAGAACAAATTGAGCGATGGCATTCAAATCATTGATGTTCATTTGTGGCAGTTCAGAGTCCAACTCCGCACTGTCGGAAGCGATAGCAATGATGTTTTCATCGTGAGGGTAAAGCCAAGGCTTACCCACTTCTTCACGGTGCAATTCAATTTTAGGAAACGCGATGTTTTTACAGCCTTCGACCAAAACTACATCGAGGTTGTCTTCATCAAAACGTGTTAATAGGTATTCAAACTCTGCTTCGGCTTCTGGCGTTTCTGTCATTAACGCAAAACGGTTGCGAGAAGCAATCAGCATTTGAGACGCGCCAGCTTTGCGTAAACGGTAGCTGTCTTTACCCGGCTTATCGACATCGAAGTTGTGGTGCGCATGTTTTAGCATGCCAATGCGTAAACCTGCTTCAGTCAGCTTTGGCAATAGCGCTTCAAGTAGCGTGGTTTTGCCTGTGCCTGAATAAGCTGCAAAACCAAGAATAGGAATATTTAGCGTGTGTTTCATGATTCTAATTGTCCAAATTGCGCCAGTTCTTCCGGAGTGTTCAAGTTGACGAAACAGTTTGGTGAGTCGCTAAAGTCAACGTAACTGGTGTTGCACTCTTTGTAGAGCAGAATGATTTTTCGGTCGCCACGTTCTAAAAATGCGGTGAGTTTTGGCAGTACGCGCTTGTGGTAGAGCGTAAAAACAGGTTGCTGATGGTCACCATCATGAGCGACCAAAATATCACTGTCTTCTTTGGCGGCTTGGCAGAAACGCTCGACAAGGTCGGTGTTAATTTGTGGGCTATCGCAAGGTACAAATCCAACCCAGTCAGTTTCAGCATGCATCAAACCCGCGTGAATA
Organism: Vibrio chemaguriensis; assembly: GCF_012275705.1. Classification (NCBI taxonomy): domain Bacteria; kingdom Pseudomonadati; phylum Pseudomonadota; class Gammaproteobacteria; order Vibrionales; family Vibrionaceae; genus Vibrio; species Vibrio chemaguriensis. The sequence continues at coordinate 115,814 of NZ_SHOE01000002.1, read as the reverse complement.
CCGCCCATAGGCCCAGGGAAATCTTTGAATTGATCACTAAATACGAAACCAAATTTGCTGTACGCATCTTGGTTTCGGTTGGCATTAATTAAAATGCGTGGTGTTTGTGGAGATAAACGTTCAATAACGTGTTCGATGAGTGGCTTCTGATTTAATTCAATCAGACCTTTATCTTTTCCACCCATACGGCTGGCTTGGCCACCAGCCAAAATGACCCAACTAGTTTGTGTTGGTTGAAGCATATGCATTCTCTTGGGATGTTTCTTTTGGTATGACATACAACAGAGGAGACTCTATCAAAGTCTTGTCTTTAATCCACCACTGTTTTTTACATAAGTCGGTCAGTGCGTTGGTTTGATGGCTTGTCACCACAATACTGGAACCACGATCCAAAAGATCTTTCGCCATCACCACCAATCGTTCAATGGATTCTTGGTCTAAAGACGCACTTGGCTCATCCATCAATAAAATCGACGGTTTTAAGATCCAAGCCCTTGCCATGGCAACGCGCTGTTTTTCACCGCCGGACAACACGGAAATATGTTCGTCCGCTAAGGTTTCTAAACCTACCATGCGTAGTGCGTGAATAACTTGAGCTCGCTTATCTTTTGGTGTGTCTTGTTGATATTTCACGCCATAGACTACGTTCTCATAAACAGTGCCGTCAAAAAGGTAAGGAGATTGATGAAGATAAATCACATCGACACGACCATTGCGACGCGTCAGTCTTTTCAGCCACGTATCTTTTGGCGCAACAACGTCGCCAGTAGAGGGTTTGAGCAAGCCAGCAAGGATTTTGAGTAGGGTAGTTTTGCCCACACCATTGTCACCCTTGAGATAAATGGCATCATTTGGGCCGATGGCTAACTCAGGGATGTGGAAAAGCACACGCTCTTTAAAGCGCATGGATAACTGCTCGGCGGTGATTTTTATAGTCATAATGCGCCTCTACATGGGGTTAATGGTGAGTCGTTTGTTTGCTTCATGTTCTATGTTCTGAGGTAGCCTTTGCCTCTCATGCTTGATAAGAAGAAGTTTAGTGCCAACGCTAAAGATAGTAATACAATTCCTAATGCAACTCCTTGCGCAAAAGCACCTTTGCTGCTTTCCATTGCGATAGCGGTCGGAATATTGCGCGTTACGCCCATAATGTTTCCGCCTACCATCATTGAGCAGCCCACCTCGGTTACGATACGTGAGAACCCTGCAATGATAGCTGCGAGTAGAGGAAAGCGGGTTTCCCAAATCATTGTAGCGGCCACGCGCGGAATGGAGACGCCTAGCGTGATGGCAGTTTCCACAGCGCGACGGTCGCTAGATTGCAATGCACCATGCATCATCGATACCAAAACAGGGAAACAGATCACCATTTGGCCGAAAATCATCGCCTTCTGAGTGAACAGCATTTGCCAGTCTCCCCAAGGGCCAGCGCGCGACAGCAACATGTACAGCAACAGGCCAATCACGACGGTAGGGACCGCTTGCAGCGTATTCACGATCGACAACAAAAACCATTTACCGCGAAAGTCGGTATACGCCAGTACAAAGGACATCAAAATAGCCGGCAATACCACTAAAGATATTGCCGTGATAGAAACACTAAAGGAGACCGCAACGATCTCCCATAGGTCTGCATCAAAATTCACCAGTAAGCGAAGCGCTTCCAGTGTTGTATCAGCAAGGTTCATATTGCGTTATTTGCTCTCAGCATTCGCAACAAACAGTTGTTTACCGTTTAGGCGGAAACCATTGATAAGTTCCTGTCCGCGAGGGTTCACCAACCAATCACTGAATGCTTTCGCGCCTTGGTAGTTGATTGTTGGGTAACGCTCAGGATTAACAAGAATAACTTGGTACGGGTTAAACAGTTTTTCATCGCCTTGGAACAGAATTTCTAGATCCAATTTGTTTTGATAAGCCAACCATGTGCCGCGGTCTGTCATGGTGTAGCCTTGCATTTCAGACGCCATGTTCAGAGTTGGGCCCATACCTTGACCTACGCTGCGGTAACCGCCAAAGTTTGGTTCGATTTTAGTTTGAGCCCAGAAGCCCATTTCTTTTTTGTGCGTACCAGAATCATCGCCGCGAGAGATGAACGTTGCGTTTTTGTTTGCGATCTCTTTGAATACATCTAACACGCCTTCGTCATTTTTGATTTTTGCTGGGTCAGCTTTCGGGCCAACAATTACAAAGTCGTTATACATCAGTTTACGAGGTAGAACGCCGTAGCCTTTCTCAACGAATGTGCCTTCGGCTTTTGGTGCGTGTGTCATCACCAAATCTACGTCACCGTTTTCGCCCATTTTTAAGGCCTTGCCAGTACCCGCAGCGATAACATCGACTTTGTAGCCCGTGTCTTTTTCAAATTGTGGAAGCAGGTAATCAAGTAACCCTGAATGGTAAGTACTGGTAGTGGTTGCTAGGCGAACGTGCTCGCCATCTTGAGCGGAAAACGCAGAGTAACTTACAAGCGTGATTGACGTCGCAGCCAGAGTTAGCGCAATTTTTTTCATTTTTATATGTTCCTTTCCAATGATTCTTTGGCTTTTCTCCCGATGTATTGGGAGAGGCCTCTTGGGCGAGAGCGATTAGTTCAAAGTGCAAGTTGTCTTAGGGTGTTGGAATAACAAACACCAACATCCTGAGATCACTTGAATACGCCCTGTAGCCACCTTATAGCAAACAAGATGCCAACCTTTTACAAGCGAAAAGTGCTCGATTTATGCACTAAATCATGGGGTTATTTGCACAAAAGTTTGCGTTGGTACAAAATGTCGCACTTTTTGTAGGGTATCTCTGTTTAAACTTGGTACACTCTGTCCCATCCGAAGCCATCTGGGGTAAATATGTCTACTCAATCCCATATTAGTACAAACCAACAATATAACGCCTTTTCCGTACTGGTCGTTGATGATGAATTGGGCATGCAAGCCATTTTGAAAAAGGCATTGGGGAAGCTTTTCTCACATGTCGACACTGCTGGCAGCATCGAAGAAGCAGAGCAACTGCGTAATTCTCGACATTATGATCTGATTTTACTGGATATTAATCTGCCGGGGCGCTCTGGGATTGAGTGGGAAGAAGCGTTTGAAGATGACGACAAACGTGCCGATGTGATCTTCATGACGGGCTATGCGGATTTAGAGGTTGCTATTCGCGCACTTCAACTTGGTGCTTCTGACTTTATCCTAAAGCCCTTCAACCTAGAACAAATGCTAAAAGCGGTCAGTCGCTGCATGGACCGACGTCTAAACGAGCGCATGCAGTACGCCATGAAGCGCGATTACCAACGTCACAATACCTCCGAGATCATCGGTGGTTCAGAGAAAACGCGTCAGCTTAAGCAGCTTATTAACCAGTTTGCACCGTCGCGTGCTTCTGTGTTGGTCGAAGGTGAGTCGGGTACGGGTAAAGAGCTGGTTGCGCGAGGTATTCACCAAGCGAGTGGGCGAACGGGCCCATTTGTGCCAATCAACTGTGGCGCCATTGCGCCAGAGCTACTTGAAAGTGAGTTATTTGGTCATACATCGGGCGCGTTTACCGGTGCGAAAAAATCTCGTGAAGGTTTGTTCCGCGTAGCAAATGGCGGCACCTTGTTCCTCGATGAAATCGGGGAAATGCCACTTGCAATGCAAGCGTCGCTGTTACGCGTTTTGGAGCAGCGTACTATCCGTCCTGTTGGTTCAGAAAAAGAAATCAGCATTGATGTCCGTATCGTTGCTGCCACCAACCGAAACCTGCAAGAAGAGGTCAACCAAGGCAACTTCCGCAGTGACCTGTATTACCGTTTGAATGTGCTCAAAATCGAAGTGTGTCCTCTGCGTGAGCGCAAAACCGATTTGTTTGAGCTCGTGCCATTTTTCAGCAATATGCTGACGCGCGAGCTCGGTATGCCTGCGCCAAAATGGGCGCACGAGGACATGGAAGCCATGAGTGAGTACGATTGGCCGGGAAACATTCGTGAGCTGAAAAACTTGATTGAGCGATGCATTTTGCTTGGCAAACCGCCTGCGCATTATTGGCGGGAGCTAAATGGTGGACACTCATTGCCTAATGTGTCGATTACCGTTTCTCATTCTGCTGAACTACCGACGTTTAAAGAAGGTAGAGAGTTCACTGGTGAGGGGTATCCAAACAACTGGACACTGAAAGAAGTCGAAAAAGCGCATATAAAACAGGTTGTTAATTTGCACGAAGGCAACAAATCAGCCGCTGCCCGTGACTTAGGCGTGGCGCGTAAGACCTTAGAACGTAAGTATAAAGAATGGGATTCTGAGGATGAGGAATATGCCGACTAACGGCCCACAGCACAAAGGATTGTCGAAATGGACGCACCGTTTTAAAACCATGGTGCGTTATCGCTTATTATTTTTAACCTCCGCACCTATCTTTCTGACTTTGATAGCCCTGATCGGGATTACCATTTATTGGTCCATCCATTATACGTGGCAAAATGCACTGCTGGATGTTTCTGAACGTCTTGGTGTTGCGAATAACAGCGTAACGTTGTTACAGCAAAAGCAATCGAATTACGTACGTGCGTTTGCTGACTCATACGATTTTCGTATTCGCATCAATCAAGGGATACCGCAAGATGAGCTGCAAAAGTGGGTCACTGAGCAGAAGAAAAGATATGCTTTAGATTTTCTCTCTTTCCAACGCGTCAACTCGATGGAAAACAAATTCCGCTTTATGGATCTCACTAAGCGAGAATCGTTTTTTGATGTACTCAATAAAGATGAACTCGAACGCCTCGATCCTGAACTCGCTAAACGAGCGGAAGTGCCTATTCTTGCTGATGGTGGCATGGAAACGCGTGGGTTAGTCAGTCGAACCGTGATTCCTGTGTATAGCCAAACGAATGATTTGATCGGCTTTCTTGATGGTGGTTTGCTTCTCAATAACAGTACTGTATTGGTAGATCAAATTCGCGACTTAATCTATCTCAGCGATAATGATCGCCTTCGTCCGGTTGGCACGTTGACGGTATTTCTTGATGATTTGCGTGTAAGTACCAACGTTCCTCTAGACAGCGAGCATAGGCTAGGGCGCGCCATAGGCACTCGCGTGAGCGCAGAAGTGTATAACCAAGTACTTTCAAAAGGTGAGCAGTGGGTTGACCGAGCCTATGTGTATGACGCTTGGTATATTACGGCGTATCAACCGATCAAAGACCAATACGACAATGTTATTGGTATGCTTTATACCGGTTACCTAATGTGGCCATTCGTTAAATCCTACATGACCAACATTGCAGAAATTAGCTTGATTACGGTTATGTTATTGCTGGTTTCCGGCGTGATGGTATATCGCGGTTCTTATGATCTGTTTCGACCGATCGAACGCATCCATAAAGTGGTGAAGCAGGTCCAACAAGGAAAAGAAAAACGGATTGGTCCGTTGGGATTGGATGCCGATCATGAACTCGCACAATTAGCCAGACAGTTTGATGATATGTTAGACGCGCTAGAAGAGCGCAAAATTGAACTGAAGAACTCCGCAGCGCAACTTGAATGCAAAGTTCAAGAGCGTACAGCGAGCCTTAGAGAAAAAACCCAAGATCTAGAGCTGCATATTCATTTGCTTAACCAAACCCGCGACAAACTCGTTGTTCATGAAAAACTGGCAGCACTGGGAGAACTCACCGCGGGGATTGCTCACGAAATCAATAACCCAACCGCCGTGATCCTTGGCAACGTGGAGTTGATCCACTTTGAGTTGGGTGACGATGCAAGTCGAGTACAAGAAGAGATTGATGCGATTCACGCGCAAATCGACCGTATTCGCAATATCACGCGCAGTTTATTGCAATACAGTCGCCAAGGTGGTGTTCAAGATGAAATCACTTGGCAACATGTCAATCCTATCATTGATGAAAGCATCACCTTGGTTAAAACGGGCACCAAGAAACGCGACGTCGAGTTTGTGACTGATCTACAAGCGCATACGTCCGTTGAGATAAACCGTCACCACTTGCTACAAATCTTAGTTAATTTGCAAATGAATGCCATTCACGCAATGAACGGCAAAGGCACGTTAACAGTAGTCAGTGAAGACTGGATTGAAGAGGGAGAAGTGAAAGGAGCCGCGATTCATGTTATTGACGAGGGTTGCGGTATTAAGCCAGAAAACTTGAATCGAATCTTCTCACCATTTTACACAACGAAGCGAGAAGGTACAGGGTTAGGGCTGTCGGTCTCCCAAAGTATCCTCAGCCAAACGGGTGGTGAGCTAAAAGCCGAGTCGGAATGGGGAAAGGGCAGTAAATTCAGTATTTATCTACCTAAAAAAGCCGAACTGATCCTAGAGGTGACGAATATCGCTTAGTCACGTGTTGTAAGCATTACGGAAGAAAGAGCCAGTTATAATACTGGCTCTTTTTTGTATTCAATGACGCATTTGTGCTTGAGCTTTTTGCTTTGAAGAAGCACTGCGATAGTTTCACTAGCGATGAATTAATAAAAACAACACTTGCAGTATGTAGCATGAACAAGTACCGTTGCCCGGTTTTTCTAAATACACCCCAATTGCTAAGGTAAAGGTTTTGATCTCCACAGCGAATATTACTCAACAATTCGGCGCTAAGCCGCTATTCGAAAACATTTCAGTTAAGTTCGGCGAAGGTAATCGCTACGGCTTAATTGGAGCTAACGGTTGTGGTAAATCAACCTTTATGAAGATCCTCAGCGGCGAGCTTGAGCAAACCAGCGGTAACGTGAGTTACGATCCAAACGAGCGCGTTGCAAAACTAAACCAGGACCAGTTCGCTTACGAAGAATTTACGGTAATCGATACCGTTATCATGGGTCATAAAGAGCTATGGGAAGTGAAGAAAGAGCGTGACCGTATCTACTCACTTGCTGAAATGAGTGAAGAAGACGGCATGAAAGTGGCTGACCTAGAAGTTCAGTTTGCGGAAATGGACGGCTACATGGCAGAAGCAAAAGCGGGCGAGCTTCTTCTTGCGGTGGGTATTCCAATGGAACAACACTTCGGCCTAATGAGCGAAGTGGCGCCGGGCTGGAAACTTCGTGTGCTTCTAGCGCAAGTTCTATTCGCAGACCCAGACGTTATGCTGCTTGACGAACCTACCAACAACTTGGACATGGATACGATCCGTTGGTTGGAAGACACGCTAAACGCGCGTAACTGCACGATGATCATCATCTCGCACGACCGCCACTTCCTAAACTCAGTATGTACGCACATGGCTGACTTGGATTACGGTGAACTGCGCATTTACCCAGGTAACTATGATGAGTACATGACAGCAGCTTCTCAAGCTCGTGAACGTCTATTAAACGACAATGCGAAGAAGAAAGCACAAATTGCTGAGCTACAAACGTTCGTTGCACGTTTCTCAGCAAACGCATCGAAAGCAAAACAAGCGACATCTCGTGCTAAGCAAATCGACAAGATCAAACTGGATGAAGTTAAAGCGTCTAGCCGTCAAAACCCATTCATTCGTTTCGAACAGTCGAAAGAGCTGTTCCGTAACGCTCTGATTGTTGAAAACCTAAGCCAAGGATTCGAAGAGGACTTGTTCTCAGACTTCAATGCAATTTTTGAAGTGGGTGAGCGCGTTGCGATCATCGGTGAGAACGGTGTGGGTAAAACAACACTTCTAAACACGCTTGCTGGTGTGCTTGAACCGCGTGCGGGTGAGTACAAATGGTCTGAAAACTCAAACATCGGTTACTACGCGCAAGACCACGCGCATGACTTTGCAGAAGACATGAACCTAACGGATTGGATGGGTCAATGGCGTCAAGAAGGTGATGACGAGCAAGTCGTTCGTGGTTTCCTTGGTCGTATGCTGTTTGGTCAAGACGACATTAAAAAGTCAGTAAAAGTACTGTCTGGTGGTGAGCAAGGTCGTATGCTGCTTGGTAAGCTGATGATGCACAAGCCAAACATGCTGCTAATGGACGAACCTACCAACCACATGGATATGGAATCGATTGAATCTTTGAACACCGCGCTTGAGCAATACAAAGGCACGTTGTTCTTCGTATCTCACGACCGTGTATTCGTAGACTCGCTAGCAACGCGTATTATCGAAATCCGCGATGGCAAGATCACGGACTTCAAAGGCACGTACTCTGAGTTCCTAAAATCTCGTGGCGTTGACGCGTAATTACTAGAGAAGCGTTTAAAAAGCAAAAGCCTCGCTATTTAGCGAGGCTTTTTATATTGGTCTTAATCCTTAAACTGACCGGTTATATACGCATATATGCCGACGACACCAAATGTAATGATCATTGAGAGCATAATGCCACTGGGCGTGAGCAAAAAATTCCACAGTTGGTCATTGTCCATAGTTCACATCCTTTGTGAATGAGCTGTAGTTAGCATCAATTAAAGCAAGCGTTGTTATTACTACAACACACGTTGCTGTTTCTGACTTATATCGTTTAATTAAGCCTTCATAACGTGATGATTTACTTATCCCAATTGTTATAAGTTTACACGAATCGACGGTTTTGTATTATTTTCTCGTTAACGAGATGCACTTTCGCCTTTCACATCAAACTCAATCTTGTCGGCTCCGGTAAATACTTGGAAGCGTAAACCTTTTGCTCGCGCAATGGTCGTAATGCCAAATTGCTTCGCTAGATCTAACCCCATTTGAGTAACACCAGAGCGAGAAAGCAGAACAGGAATGCCCATTTGAGCCACTTTAATCACCATCTCTGAAGTAAGGCGACCAGTTGTGTAGAAAATTTTATCTTCACCTGTTTCTTCTTTGAGCCACATCTCACCTGCAAGCGTATCCACTGCATTGTGGCGGCCGACATCTTCCACAAATGACAATACCTCATTGCCTTTGCAAACCGCACAGCCATGCACCGCACCTGCTTTTTTGTAGGTGTCGTTGTAATGAGTAAGCGCTTCTAGTGCGGAATAGATTTCTGATTGTTTAAGCGGAACTTGAGGCACTTGGTAGTTTTCAAGCTGCTTCATCACGTTGCCATACATGGTGCCTTGACCACAGCCAGATGTGACGGTTTTCTTTTTCAGAGCGCCTTCTAAATGTTCGGTATTTTCTTTAGTAATCACCGCTGCGGAATGCGTTTCCCAGTCAATAATGACGGATTCAATCGCTGCTGGATCGGACAGGAAGCTTTGGTTTTTCAAATAACCCAGTACTAACGCTTCTGGACGCGAACCTAGCGTCATGAGCGTGACCACTTCTTTCCAGTTCAGCATGACCGTAAGAGGGCGCTCGCACGCGATTTGCTTCGTGAGCTTTTCGCCGTACTCGTCGTACACATCGACTTCAATGGTTTGCAGGGGATTTTCACTGGTTTTAATAATATTTGGTTTCAGCACAGTCGTGTCCTAGTGATTAAGAGCGTTAGGTTGCTACGCATTTAGCTTGCTAAGTGGTTAGCAAAGCAAATCTCGTTCCAAAATAGCGGTTCCCACAAAAATTGCGAGGTTTTATGTCAACAATGCATTAAAACTGCGAGTTCGCAGTAATGACACATCAGTACATTTGAGTTTCGGCTAGTTTGGTACTTATAGCCAGAGGACATGAATAGGCTAAGCTTTATCAGTGTGGCTCGTTTATTGCTTATAAGTCAATAAAATGGTCGAAAGTAAGGTCAAAGTGTCCTGATTGCTTTCAGACCAAAATAGAAAAACTGGGTGAGTTATGTCGGATAAGAAAGATTTCGAGAACAATTACGAGAAGACCGAAGACGCATGGCCAATTGGCGTAGAGCTTGTTGAGCATGAGATCAGTACAGGGATTTGGGTAACAACCCAATGGCAGTTGACGGGATTTGCGCTAAATCCGACGGAAGAGACTCCAGATGTTTGTCTGTTGCAATTGCACAAAGACGAACGTACAGACTACCGCTTTAACTTAAGCTCTCAGCAACCTAAACTTTTTTTAGTGATGGATAACGTCGAGTCTGGTGAAAAACCAGCGATACAGTTACTAACGGCTTCACAATCTGTCGCGGCGCAATATATGGATGGCGACAACCTTGTACTATCCAACGATATGCCGTTAGCCGTTCAGGCTTGGATGGAAGCCTTTATTGGTCGCCACGGTGAGTTGTTAGAAGTAAGACGTAAGAAACGCAAAGGAGCGGGCAGAGCAAATGGCAACTAGTTTTTTAAGCCGTTGGTCGAAACGTAAATTAGAAGAACCTTCCCAACAGGATGAAGAGATCACGCCGATAGCAGAGACGGAGCAATCCGAAGATTGTGTCACAGCGCTTTCAAACGCTGACGAAAGCTCAGACGCTTTGAACGTCAACGAGGTTAGTCAGTCACCAGACATTACCGCGAGTGTAGAGACTGAAAAGCCCGAAGAAATGTCTGTGGCGCAACTGCTGGTTTCTGAAGCTTCAGAAAGCGTTAAGAAAGCCGCGCTGCGCAAAATGTTCTTGTCCGAAGAATTTAACGTGCGTGATGGCCTAGACGATTACGATGATGATTACAGTAACTTAAAGTCACTTTCTAAAGACGTCGCAGAGACGCTGCGTGATTGGGTTAAAGAAAAAGTGGAAGAAGAACCAGACGCTGAAACGGCGCAAGGATCTGAACTTAACGCTGACGATATCGCATCTGAGGTGGTTGAAGACTCAGAACTAAACGCCGAAAAAAGTGCCGGAATTACCCAAGATGAAAATGAACTGTATATAAATACAGTGTCTGGTGAAAGTGATACTTTTGCTGAGGAATCACCGCCTAACGAGGTGAGACAAAATATACCACACAAAGAATAGGTACATTTTGACTAAACACTCAATGAACCGGCTGGGACAAAATGTCTCAACCGGTTTTTTTATCCCTACTATTTGTCGGTAAAATATCTAAGTGATTGAATTTTAATTGATATTTTATTGGCATGACATTTGCTATTTGTTGCTCAATACCAATCTGGTTGAAGTTAGCACGGACGCACTGCGTAGTATTCATCGCCTATAGATGGCGGAATAAGAATGCTCATTGATAAGTTAATCAGCAGAATCTCCGGCGCTAACTACACTAAGAGATGGAAAAGACTATCCATGTTCATAAATGGAATTGAGCAATGCTGAAACAATTATTAGAACAAGCAACTTCCAATAACGGTAAAGCGAGGCTGTACGCTTTCGAAAATACCGTAGAGTTGACCAATCTTATTCCACCAACCGTAAGCTATGAAAGCGGCGGTAATACTTTGATTGTGGGCCCAACGGCAATCATCGAAAGTGCGGCAGCGCAATTGTCGCAAATGAACAGCCTAACGCTGCTTTCTACCGATGGCGAAAAGGGCACAAATCCCGAGCTTTATTACGCCAATTCGGTTCAGGTTTCAGGGTTCTTAGGTACGTTTGAAGTTCTGATTGAAAATCATGGTTCGACCAACAATCTTGCCAAGGTCGCGATCAATAGCGATTGTTTCGATATCGTACTCGATCTTTGCCTTAACAGCTGCATGTCGGAAGAAGTCCCAGTACCGGGCTACTACCCAGTAGGTCGTGGCTATCCGAAACTGGCTGAAGCGTTGGAAGAGATTCCAACCTTAATGGGGACGTTCGATAAACCGAAATTCTTCCGTTTAGATACCGATTTATGTGCACACAGCTCTCGTGGCGTAAAAGGTTGCGAACGGTGTGTGGATGCTTGTCCGGCAGGGGCACTATCTAGTGAAGGCAGCGACAAAACGGGCCATCGCATCGAGATCAACCCATACCTATGTCAAGGCGTCGGTACTTGTGCTACAGCGTGTCCGACAGAAGCGATTCATTACGCACTGCCAAACCCTGAAGATACGCAAAAGTTTATTGAACGTACGCTAGCCAACTATGAGCAAGCGGGTGGTTTAGATCCTATCGTATTGATTTGTAGTTCACGCCACGAGAGCTACAACGTGATGGCACTAAAAGCACTGCCAGATAATGTAATTCCAATTGTGGTGGAAGAACTGCCTTCGGTTGGTATAGATACTTGGTTTGCTGCGCTTGTGAACGGTGCTACTCAGGTGCTGTTTGCGGCTTCGCGTTTTATGCCTCAAACCATTATTCGTGTGCTTAATAGCGAAGTAGGTATTGCTCAAGAGCTGCTCGACCAACTTGGTATCGCCAAAGAAACCATCGACATTTTGTATCTAGAGTCATTACGTGAAGGTGCTCCGACACTTTGTACCGAGTCTTTTGATTTGGCATTAGGAGACTTGCAAGGTAACAAACGTCAGCGTCTATTTACGGCGTTGGATGCATTGTCAGCATCACGTATTCCAGTTGAGAACATTGTTGAACTTCCAGCGAATGCACCTTACGGCACGGTCTCTTGTGAAAGCAAAGATTGTACGTTGTGCATGAGCTGTGTGGCTGTGTGTCCAACACGTGCATTGCATACGGACGGCCAATCTCCGTCGCTTAAATTCGTCGAGCAAGACTGCATTCAATGTGGGCTGTGCGAGAAAGCGTGTCCAGAGAAAGTGCTGACGCTTACTCCTCGTATGAACTGGGTGAAAGAAGAACGCCAGAAAGCGGTTGTGATTCATGAAGAAAAGGCAGCCGAGTGCATTCGTTGTCACAAGCCTTTTGCTCCGCAATCGATGATCGACATGCTGCAAAACAAGCTTCGTGGTCATTCTCATTTCTCTGATGAAGCCGCCATTAATCGCATCGCCATGTGTGAAGACTGTCGTGTGATCGACATGTTTGAATCGATGGCTGCTGATCCAATGAATCAATTGAAATACTAGGAGCTCGCAGTGGATACACAACAAGAACAAACACTGAGAACAGACATTTATCTCGTTCTATCCGCACTTTTTCGTAGTGCGCCAAGTGATGAGATGCTGGTGTTCCTGAAATCGCTAGAAATTGAACCGTCTGAGAGCGCGATGCAAAAAGCTTGGCTCGCACTGCAGCAAGCCGCGAACGAAGCGCAACGAGAAGCGTTAGAAGAAGAATATCAAGATCTGTTTATTGGCATTGGACGTGGTGAAGTTGTGCCATTCGGATCTTGGCATCGCACTGGCTCAATGATGGAAAAACCGTTAGCGGAAATTCGTCGCGATTTGGAACTTTTAGGCATCGAACGGGAAGAGAACGTGAAAGAGCCTGAAGACCATATTTCTGCACTGTGCGAAGTGATGGCAATGCTGACGGGTGAAGAGGAAGAACTTCAACAAGCGGTGTTTAACAAACACATCGCGCCGTGGTTCCAATCTTTTACGCGCCAACTAGAGAACGCAGAAAGCGTGAACTTCTACAAGCCAGCTGCACAGCTTTGCGATGCATTTTTAACGTTAGAGCAAGTGCGCTTTAGCGTGAACACCAAAAGCAGTAAGAGCAAATTAAAAATTGATGTGAAAAACGTCACTGATTACGAGTAATCGAGCAGTGCTTGGTCATATCGATAGAGAGGCATGAGTCTCCAAAGATCTACCGTAAGGTAAGGAAGCAATGATGAAAGATAATAAAGAAATAAACACAAGCCGTAGGGATCTCCTAAAAGGCTTCACAACCGCTGCCGTTGCTGGTGCTGTTGTTGCGGGAACCACGAAAGTGGCCGTTGCTTCAGAAACGGTTGAGCCTTCTGAAAAAGACGTGAAGAAGAAAGGGTATCGTGAAACTCAACACATTCGCGATTACTACGACACACTTTAGGAGATAACGGATGAAACTTGTCAAACGCTCCGACAGTGTGAGCAAAGAAACGAACCAGCTTGGCGTATCTCGTCGTGCATTCATGAAAAACACTTCGCTTGCCGCTGGTGGCGCAGTGGTTGGTGCTAGTCTATTCGCACCGGGAATGATGAAAAAAGCGCAAGCAAAATCAGTCGATCCAGAAGCGAAAACAGAAGTAAAACGTACTATCTGTTCTCACTGTTCAGTGGGTTGTGGTATTTACGCAGAAGTTCAAAATGGTGTTTGGACGGGTCAAGAGCCTGCATTCGACCACCCATTTAACGCCGGTGGTCACTGTGCAAAAGGCGCCGCACTGCGTGAACATGGTCACGGTGAGCGCCGCCTTAAATACCCAATGAAGCTTGAAAACGGTAAGTGGAAAAAGCTTTCTTGGGATCAAGCGATCGAAGAAATCGGTAACAAGGTGATGGACATCCGCAAAGAGTCTGGCCCTGATTCGGTTTACTTCTTGGGAAGCGCAAAGCACAGCAACGAACAAGCGTACTTGTTCCGCAAAATGGCATCACTTTGGGGTACGAACAACGTTGACCACCAAGCGCGTATTTGTCACTCAACAACCGTGGCGGGTGTAGCGAACACTTGGGGTTACGGAGCGATGACCAACTCTTTCAATGACATGCACAACTGTAAGTCGATGCTATTCATTGGTTCAAACCCAGCTGAAGCACACCCAGTAGCGATGCAGCACATTCTGATCGCAAAAGAGAAGAGCAACTGTAAGATCGTCGTAGCGGATCCTCGTCGTACACGTACGGCAGCAAAATCGGATCACTATGTATCACTTCGTCCTGGTTCTGACGTAGCATTCATTTGGGGTGTGTTGTGGCACATCTTCGAAAACCAATGGGAAGATAAAGAGTTCATCCGTCAACGTGTATTCGGTATGGATGAAATCCGTGCTGAAGTGGCGAAGTGGACGCCAGCAGAAGTTGAGCGCGTAACAGGCGTAAGCGAAGACGACGTTTACCAAACAGCAAAACTGCTTTCTGAAAATCGCCCAGGCTGTATTGTTTGGTGTATGGGTGGTACTCAGCATACTACTGGTAACAACAACACACGTGCTTACTGTGTGCTTGAACTAGCGCTTGGTAACATTGGTAAATCAGGCGGCGGCGCAAACATCTTCCGCGGTCACGATAACGTACAAGGCGCAACCGACCTTGGCGTACTTTCTGACACGCTACCGGGCTACTACGGCCTTTCTGAAGGTGCTTGGCGTCACTGGTCAAAAGTGTGGGAAATCGATTACGAATGGATTAAAGGCCGTTTCGATGACAACGCTTACGGTGGTCAAAAACCAATGCACAGTGCAGGTATTCCTGTATCTCGTTGGGTTGATGGTGTACTGGAAAACAAAGACAACATTCGTCAACGCGAAAACATCCGTGCAATGTTCTACTGGGGACACGCAGTGAACTCTCAAACACGTGGTGTTGAGATGAAAAAAGCGATGCAGAAGTTGGACATGATGGTGATTGTGGACCCATACCCAACGGTTGCTGCGGTAATGAACGACCGTACCGACGGCGTTTACCTGCTTCCTGCAACAACACAGTTTGAAACATACGGCAGTGTTACCGCTTCTAACCGCTCTCTACAATGGCGTGATCAGGTGATTGAACCTTTGTTCGAATCAAAACCTGACCATGAAATCATGTACCTGCTTTCGAAGAAACTGGGTTATTCAGATCTTCTGTTCAAAAACATCCGTGTTGAAAACAACCAGCCGGTGATTGAAGACCTAACGCGTGAATTCAACAAAGGTATGTGGACGATTGGTTACACAGGCCAAAGCCCAGAGCGTTTGAAAGCGCACCAACAAAACTGGCATACGTTCCACAAAACCACATTGGAAGCGGAAGGTGGCCCTGTAAACGGTGAAACCTACGGTCTACCTTGGCCATGTTGGGGTACACCGGAAATGAAACACCCAGGTACACACATTCTGTACGATACGTCTAAGACGGTTGAAGAAGGTGGTGGTAACTTCCGTACGCGCTTTGGTGTGGAATTCGAAGGCAAGAGCCTTCTTGCAGAAGACAGCTACTCGAAAGGCTGTGAAATCAAAGATGGTTACCCAGAGTTCACTGACAAGTTATTGAAACAACTTGGTTGGTGGGACGATCTAACTGCTGAAGAGAAAGCGGCAGCAGAGGGTAAAAACTGGAAGACTGACCTTTCTGGCGGTATTCAGCGTGTCGCGATCAAGCACGGTTGTATTCCATTTGGTAACGCGAAAGCGCGTGCGATTGTTTGGACGTTCCCAGACCGCGTACCGCTGCATCGTGAACCACTATACACACCACGTCGTGACCTTGTAACGGACTACCCAACTTGGGACGACAAAGATGCGATCTTCCGTGTTCCTACGTTGTATAAATCCATTCAAGAGCAAGACAAATCTGGCGAGTACCCAATCGTTCTGACTTCTGGTCGTCTGGTTGAATACGAAGGTGGCGGTGAAGAGACGCGTTCAAACCCTTGGCTTGCCGAGCTTCAACAAGAAATGTTTGTTGAAGTGAACCCGAAAGACGCGAACGATCTTGGCTTTAGAGATGGTGATGATGTTTGGGTTGAAGGTGCAGAGAAGGGAAGAATCAAGGTGAAAGCGATGGTTACACGCCGTGTGAAACCTGGCTTGGCGTTCATTCCGTTCCACTTTGGCGGTAAGTTCGAAGGTGAAGACCTACGTCCTAAATACCCAGAAGGTACACAGCCTTACGTTGTTGGCGAATCGGCCAACACGGCAACCACTTACGGTTACGACCCGGTTACCTTGATGCAGGAAACCAAAGTAACCCTATGTAACATTCGTAAAGCGTAAGGAGTCTGACAATGGCACGAATGAAATTTCTATGTGACACCAAGCGCTGTATCGAGTGTAACGGCTGTGTTACTGCATGTAAGAACGAAAACGACGATGCGCTTGAATGGGGCATTCAACGTCGCCGCGTGGTAACACTAAACGATGGTGAAGCCGGTGAAAACTCCATCTCTGTTGCTTGTATGCACTGTACCGATGCGCCTTGTATGGCAGTTTGTCCAGCAGACTGTTTCGAACATACCGAAGACGGCATCGTTCTTCACAATAAAGATCTGTGTATCGGTTGTGGTTACTGTTTGTTTGCTTGTCCGTTTGGCGCACCTCAGTTCCCTAAACAAGAAGCGTTTGGCGAACGTGGCAAAATGGATAAATGTACTTTCTGCGCGGGCGGCCCAGAAACAGAGCCAGGCTCTGAGGAAGAACGTCAAAAATACGGTGCGAACCGTATCGCAGAAGGCAAGTTACCGATGTGTGCATCGCTTTGTTCAACCAAAGCGCTGCTGGCGGGTGACGCAGAGAAAGTCTCTGACATTTTCCGTCAACGTGTGGTAGAACGCGGCGCGAAAAACGCAGGTTGGACAGACGGAAACGATCTTTCTTACGATGCGACGAAAAGCTAAGTAAGGAGAGGCACATGTTAAACACGCTTAAACGTGCGTCTCTAGCAATGCTGTCAATGATGACGGCATTGCTGCTGACTTTCGCAATGCCTGCTTCAGCAGAGGAACAATCTTCTAAAGTTATTCAACAGGAGATCACGCAACTCGCCGGGGCAGACTATTGGCGCGAGGTCAGAGAGGGGCAAGAAGGCTACACCACGTCTCAATCGCCAGAACATGGCGTATTGATCAGTAAACCTGGTGAGACTTGGTATATTCTAAAAGAGAAATGGATGTCTCCTGCGGGTGCTGTCGCGATTTTCGGCAGTATTGCAATGGTAATCATGGCTTACGTACTCGTTGGCCCTTTAATGCTTAGCAAGCCGCGTACTGGCAGAAAGATGAAACGTTGGTCTCGTTTAGACCGCGCGCTTCACTGGAGTATGGCGTTTACATTCTTAACGTTGGCATTCAGTGGTTTGATGCTGGTTTACGGTAAGCACTTCTTAAAACCGTACGTTCCTACTGAGTTCTGGGGCTTTATCGTCATGTTGGCGAAGCAGTACCACAATTACATGGGACCATTGTTCTTCATTTTGCTGATGCTCGTGCTCTTTAAATGGTGGCGCAAGTCGATTCCAAACATGACTGATGTTCGTTGGTTCATGAAAATGGGCGGTATGGTTGGTAAACACAAAGGCACACATCCGTCAGCTGGTTTCTCAAACGGTGGCGAGAAGGCAATCTATTGGTTATTGATCTTCTTTGGTGCTATCGCGGCAGTGAGTGGCTTAGTTCTGGACTTTCCTATCTTTGGCCAAACTCGCCGTGACATGGAGCTTTCTAACTTAGTTCATGCGATTTCGGCGCTGATTCTAATCTGTGGCTTTATCTTCCACATCTATATTGGTCTATTCGGTATGGAAGGTGCGTTAGAAGGCATGGTAACTGGTGAAGTCGATGAAACATGGGCGAAAGAACACCACGATCTTTGGTATGAAGAAGTAAAGTCCAAAGAAGCGATGGGCGAAACAGATACGGCACAAACGGAATCAAAAGGAGCGAAAGCGAATGAACAAACCTCATAACGGGATTTGGGTTGCGTACATCCTGAGCTGTTTGACCCCGTTTACGTTTCTGATCTCAGGCGTTATCGCAATTATCTATGCTGGTTACCGATTAGATAAGGGAGAAGACAGCGACGTAGTGATTTCTCATTACTACGGTTTAATTCGCACCTTCTTTCTCTACCTGACGTTTTTTGTTGTGTTGATCGTCACCGTCGCGACTTCTAATGGTGTACTCGTTGGCGTGAGTGATTATTGGTTGCATAGTACTTTGCTTGAAACCATCGCTTACTTTATTCCTTGGGTAGGGATGGTGTTTGCTGCATTAGCCATCTTGGTGTGGTTTATGCGAATGTTTCAAGGGATGCAGCAACTGCGCAATAACCAACCACACAGACCATCGACAGGTCCAAACCTTTAATCAGTATTCTTTAAGCAAAACCGCCGTAATAGGCGGTTTTTTTGTTGCTGTCATGTCTCAAATATGAAGCACTGAGTCCCACAGGTGATACTTGATGCAACTTATTGAGTGAATTTACGTAACTGGGCAGAAAATCATAGTTAAGTAAGAAACATGTAAAAAAATCGCGTCGCGATGAGACATTAGTCTCACTCACGCTATTGTTCATTTACTCAGGATTCATCGTCCCGTTAAAGTACGCTGCGCTCAGAAATTCAAAGAGTTGCATACGTGAAAATTGCCATCAATACATTCAGTCTACGCATACAGATGAATCTCTATCGGAGGATGTTTGATTAAGGCATCTTGCTCTCACAAATAAGAAGAGCGAAACGAGCACTAAATGATGCGGCAAGGTAAGAAAAGGACAAACACGTTACGGCTATGATCCCTCAATTCGTCATTCCTATCACGAATCGCTTTGGCGAAAGCTATCACTTCTCAGGTCAGTTACTTACTAGCGGCGAACCTAAAACATTCGTGACCAAACAAGAGGCAATAGAGTTTCTTGAGAGCTTTGGTGAGCTTGACCTTCGCTCTGTCGAGGACTTGTTCTATGCGATTGGTCAATTCAAGCCAAACATACCTGACGGTGAGCTTACTTCCCAACACTATAATTCAACGTTTGCCAATGCTTTGGTGAACGGTGACTTGCATGTCGCTCGAATTTTGCCGACCGGAGAAAACTACGCACTCTCCTCTGCGGTTACGCCTCCACCGACTCAAAGTACCGTCAATGCAAAGCCATCGAAGGGAAAGGGGAAGTCGAATAAAAAGAGTGGAAGAAGTGCCGCATCTGCTAAGCCTCAGCAACAAAGCAGCGAAAAACATGAGAAAGCCGGTGACCCTGTATCACTTGTTACGGGTGAAGAAATTCTCGAACTCTATGATATCGAGCTACAACAAGGCACTACTTGGCAGCGTAATTATCGCTCATCGCAGTCGGATGTAAATCATGGAATGGGCTTTGGTTGGCGACATGCATTTCAGTTTGAATTACGCGAAAAGACGGACGAGAAAGATAATGTTATCGCTTGGGAGTTTGTTGACGATAAGGCCGATATCACAGAATTTGAGCCAGTAGATATTGGAGCAACAAGTTATCAAATATACGCTGGTGCGAGCTGTTATTTCCTGAGCTCAACAACTCGGATTGTAACGCTCGCTAGTGGGCATCAATATCGGTTTGAGCAAAAAGATGATCGTTGGCTTGTTAAACAAGTTAGAAATGGCACGTTTTCAACGTTTCAATTGCAGTATTCTCGAAACCATCGATTGATCGAGATCGCATATAACAAGCGTCCGGTTCTTGAATGTCAATATGATAAGCAAGGACGCCTTGTAGAACTGCTTAATGCAAAGTCCCAAAAAGTTCTGACAACTTATACCTATGATGAGCACGATGATTTGGTCAGTGCAACTAATCATTTGGGCTTAAAGGAACAATATCAATATAGCGGTCATTTAATTGTTAAGCGTGTACGACCAACTGGCTTTACTCATTATTTTGAATGGGATGGCGAAGGTGCTAACGCGAAATGCATCAGGAACGTTGGGGACGCAGGAATTTATGACTATCGCTTCCATTATCAGGGAAATCATTCTTCTTATTCTGACTCGTTAGATCATCAATGGTCTTTCTTGCATGACGAGCAGGGTAACTTACTCGAGAAAATAAGCCCCACAGGTAAAACTTGGCGATGGCAATATGATGAATTAGGACGAAAAGCACAAGCTATCTATCCTGATCAGTCAACGGTCAATTATCAATATAATCAGCATGGTCAATTAGTTTCTAAGTTTCATTCCTCTGGCAAAGAAGTTCAATATGGTTATGACGGCTTAGGTAAGTTAGTTAAAACGGTTTCACCTGACGGGGATATCGAGAAGGCTTACTATAATAGCCTCGGTCAAAGAGTTTGGGATACCGATCAGTTCGGCTGTGTCACGGAATATGATTACGATAAACACGGTCAAGTCGTCAAAAAAGAGTCTGAAGATGGTAAGAAAAGTCAGTGGTGGTGGGATGAACAACAAAGACTTATCGCGAATGAAATAGACGGTACATTACTTCGTTACAGCTACAACGAAGAAGATCTGGTGAATGGCGTCGCTTATCCCGATGGGTGTATTGCTCAACTCGCTTATGATCAATTTGGCAGGCGTACATCAGTTCGTTATTTTAACGACGAAGACAAAGTCGGTTATAGCGAAGAATATTCTTACGATGAGCACAGCCGTGTTGCTCAGATTCGAACGCCAGCAGGCATTACCTCGTATCAGTGGGGAGCACTCGCGCAACAAGAAGCAGTCATCTTCCCCGATGGCAGCCATATTTCTTATGAATACGATCAACAACGTAACCTGACTAAATTAGTTCGGAGTGACGGCTTAGAATTCGAATTCCTGTATGACGATGAAGGCCAGCTATCAGGAACTGTTGGGTTTGATAATCTACAAAGCCAATTTGATTATGACGATATGGGGCGCATCCATCGTAAGCAAGTCGCCGATAGGACCGTGCTGTACCGCTATGACGCTGCGGGTTATCTCAAGCACGTCAAAGCAGGAAATGGTAGCAGTATTGTAGAGAACCACTTCAATTATACGTTTGGTGGGCGACTTACTTTCGCATCCAATCGCCATCAAACATTGCAATACCAATACTCTTCATTCGGGCATTTAACAAAGCGCCTTCAAGGTCAGTTTGAGATAGCGCAGGAGTTTAACAGAGTTGGCCAACGCGTATCTCAGGTACTGCCAGATAATACGGAGCTGAACTTCTCTTACGATCGATATGGGCGTTTTTCAGCGATTCGGTTTGGAAACCTAGATTTACCTCAAATCAAATTTCATTACGATGAAATGGGACGAGTTTCCCAAATTGAAACGGCACATTTTAATGAGCGCATCATTTATGATGGTGTTGGTCGTTTGGTTGAACAACATTGGCCAGATAGAGAGAAAAAGTACGTTTACAATGCGCAAAACCGTATTTCATCAATCATTGATAATACGGCAGGAGCAACGCACTATCAGTACGATGCCTTAGGGCAACTGAAACGAGTCAATGCTTCCGGAGAAGTGACTAAATTTGAATACGATAGTTTTGGCAATCCTACTTTGCCATCTTCAGAGGTATTCGCTGATCGTATTGAAGTACACGATGATGTCCGGTTCAAATATGACGCGCAAGGAAATCAGACAAAACGTGAGGGGCAAGGACACGTTCAGACTCGCGTATTTGATGCGTTAAATCAGCTCATTGAAGTTCACACCGACGATGGTATCAGTCAATATGAATATGATGCATTAGGGCGCAGAACGAAGAAAATTACACAACAAGGCGTTACGGAGTTCCTGTGGGAAGGTGAACGTTTAATTGGTGAACGCTCTTCAGGTGCTTTCCGCTGGTACCTATATCAACCAGAAACCTACACGCCAGTGGCACTGTTAGAGAATGACGTTATTTATTGGTACCAGTGCGATCAAATTGGTAAGCCAGAGCGACTAATCGATTGCGAACGGAATGTTGTATGGAGTGCAAGTTACGATGCTCACGGTTTTGCTCATGTACATATTGAAAAAGTAGTAAATCCACTGCGTTTTCAAGGGCAGTACTTCGATCAAGAAACCGACTTACACTACAACCTCGCTCGGTATTACGATCCTAAGCTAGGACGCTTTATCCAACAAGATCCGATATCTATTGCTGGTGGCATTAACCATTACCAATATGCAGTCAACCCTATCCAGTGGATTGATCCAACAGGCTTCTTGTGTGAAGAAGGGCTAAAACGCTTGGGTCAAATGTTGGCAGCGTATCAGGCGCAAAGCGGTGTCCCCCAAGAGGTTTGCGATCAGATTTTAGAAGCTGCAAAAGAGTCATCCGTCGGAGAAGATGGCGTTCGCTCGCAAGTCAAAATCCGAAAACCCAATGGTAAAAACAATATTCGATATGAATACGATTTAGACCATATTGATTGCGAGAAAAATGAAATTACTTTCTATCGTCATATCAATCATTCAGATGGCAGCAGGCACGAAGTTCAGTATGTTGTTGGGATTGAGGAATTTGTAAATGCTCATGTTTTTGACTCAGAGAAAGTTGGCGGGGAAGAAGGTTGCACGATCTTCACTGAAGACCTTGTGCTGAATAAAGCAGAGTATAAAGAAAACTCTGAACTCAATACGAGTGATTATGAGCTAACAGAAAAAAACAAAGCAAAAATTGATGAATGTTTGAAAGACCGTCAAGAGGCTATGAAGGCTCGAACTGGCGAAGATGGATATAACGCTCAAATCGCCAAGATTAATCAGCAATCTGCAAAAATTGGTGAGTTGGCCGCGGATGATTTTGTTCGAAATAAATGTCCCAATGCTAAGCTGCTTCATCCTAAAGATATTGGAACCTCAATTTCGAAGCCGGGCGACTTTGATATGGTTTATGAGGTGGAAGAGCCACCACCAGGTGAAATTATAATTGTTGAGGCCAAAGGAGGGAGCAGCCCGCTGGGCAGCCGCAAGATTGGAAATATGGCATATCAGCAAGGGACAACGGAATACACTGCAGAAATCACCAGGCTAATGTCGAAAAATAAAGAAGGAACGACTGAAAAAATAACAGCAAGAAAAATTCAACATGCAGCTTCGTTCGGCATACCTATTCGATATATACATACTCAAACAAGCATCCCTGAAAGTGGAAATGCCTCAGACGTAATAGTAGATGCGGCAGAGTTTAAAATTGATTCCAAAGGACTAATTTAAAATGCAAAGTAAAGTTGTAGAACGCAAAGCAAATCCTGAGTTGAGTGAAAGTGGAGTTTCTTCTGAGAAAGAATTTATCAATAAGATATTAGATCAGCGCAAAGAAGGTCTTAAAATCAGGCGAGAAAACTTGGTTAGTTTTGGTGATTTTGCCATTGACCAGGTTCGCTGGTATACATGGTTTCAAACTTCACATGAAGACGAACAAATTTGTACATTACGTCTTTACGAAACTTCATTAATGGGGGCTTGTTATCATAGACTTGCTATGAATCCCAATGATGAACTAACTATAAAGATTCTCGACTATCCTGAAGTAAAGTGGGACGGGGAAGGTATTTTAAAAACGGGGTGCATAAATCCTAATAGATGGATTGATATGTATTTCATATCGACAATTGTGCGTGATAGACCAAGTTTAGACGCATTGGCGAACTTTCCAATTTCTTTGATGAGGCAGAGCTCTACCAAAGCGGGTGAGCTGTCTTATATGTTAGTAGACGTCATTCAGTCGTTCCATCACCGTACAGCAGACTACCCTGATAAACTGGTGGCCGCGATGGACGCGGCAGTTGCTCAGGGTGATGATTGGGCGTTAGAAATCGCCATGGGTATTTTGGAAACTTTTGCTGCCCTGACAACTGACATCGGTTATGACTTTGAAGAAGTACTCATTAAGAACCTTCAGTTCCAAGAGAAATACCAAATGAGGCTCGATAAGCCAGAGGACTTGATTTCTATAGAAACTTTCATCTCTTTCCCTTTGCTTGGTATGGCTTGTATGTGGTACGACAAAGGCAATCGTTTATCTATTGAAACCGGTTGGCTTCCTCCTTATCTCGTCGAGGGGCGCTGGTTAGAGGATGTAAAAGCAGGGAAGATCACTCGATAAACCCCTTTAGTTAGCAATTCAGTATATAAGCCACCTCTCATGGGGTGGCTTTTACGTTTATCGTAAAAAGCTTGCTGCTTGTTGAGCTATATGGTGCGCATTATGTTGGTGCACTAAAACCATATTGGTGCACTTATTAGCGTGTTAAGCACCATTTCAAGAATGCATAATTTTATTAAAGTTCATACAAAACAATAAATTAAAGTGTAAGTGTTAGAAATGTAAATTATGGAATGAGAATTGCTCTGTTAGACGCTCTATAAATTAAGTTCACCAAATTGGTGATGAGCCTAACTTTGATGCACAGGATAAGTGCGCTACAGATCAACGGAGACAATCATAATGAGTGTAACTGCCAATCAGGTACACGGCGCTGTACAAACTCTCACGCAAAGTTCCGACACACTTTTCTTACTACTTGGCGCAATCATGGTTTTTTTGATGCATGCTGGTTTTGCTTTTCTTGAAGTAGGAACCGTGCGCCAAAAGAACCAAGTTAATGCTTTAGTTAAAATCTTGGCCGATTTCGGTATTTCCGCCATTGCGTATTTTTTCATTGGATACTGGGTCGCTTATGGCGGCACCTTCTTTGCTGATGCAGAGACGTTATCTCAAGGCAATGGTTACGAGTTGGTGAAGTTCTTTTTCTTGCTGACCTTCGCTGCAGCGATTCCTGCTATTGTTTCTGGTGGTATCGCAGAGCGAGCTCGTTTTTATCCGATTCTAATCGCAACATTTTTCACTGTCGGCATCGTATACCCGTTATTTGAGGGAATGATCTGGAACGGAAACTTTGGTGTTCAAGCTTGGTTTGAAAATACCTTTGGTTATGGCTTTCACGACTTTGCAGGTTCAGTCGTTGTACATGGTGTTGGCGGCTGGATAGCGTTGGTTGCCGTTGTGTTTTTGGGCATGAGAAAAGGCAGAGTTCGAGCAGGAAAGCATACCAACTTTGCACCTTCGAATATTCCGTTTTTGGCTTTGGGAGCTTGGATCTTATGTGTGGGGTGGTTTGGCTTCAACGTCATGTCAGCTCAAACCGTGTCAGGCATAAGTGGCTTGGTGGCTATGAACTCATTGATGGCAATGGTCGGAGGCATTGTCGCGTCATTGTTGGCTGGTAAGAATGACCCCGGCTTTATTCATAACGGCCCACTAGCTGGCTTGGTTGCTGTATGTGCGGGCTCAGACTTAATGCATCCTATCGGTGCTTTAGTGACAGGTGCGATTGCTGGCGTGCTATTTGTTTATCTTTTTACCTACCTACAAAACAAAACCAAGATTGATGATGTGTTGGGTGTCTGGCCTTTACACGGTTTATGTGGCGCTTGGGGTGGTATTGCTGCGGGGATCTTTGGTCAAAGCGCGTTGGGTGGGCTAGGTGGCGTGAGCATTATCGTTCAGCTTCTAGGAACGCTTTTGGGCATTTCTATCGCAGTGATTGGGGCGCTTGCAGTCTACGGCGCGATCAATGCCAGTATGGGACTAAGGCTTTCGGAAGAAGACGAATTCAATGGCGCTGACCTAGCCATTCATAAAATATCTTCTACCAACGAGGATTGAGGCCAATGTGGGAGCGGCGTAAAGCCGCTCTTTTAGCAATTGCCTTTTTTTGCTTGGCCAGGGGGACAGAAATCTCCATTACCACGATGGTTATCGTCATTGGTGCTGACTCTTACTTTTACGTCGTCCACTTCGCCTTCAACATTGGTTAGTTGGCAACCTGCTAAAGTCGTAAGTAATATAAGCGCTAGAGATACTTGTCTCATTGCTGTTCCTCTTAAATTGTAATTCTAATAGTGACCATTACGACCATGGTCTAATCCATATTACTACTGTTGCTATTCTTTCAGTGTTAAGCTAATGAAAAAACAGCAAGGATGAGTTATGAATTTCCCTTATAGAAATATTGTAGTACTTACTGGTGCAGGTATCTCGGCCGAATCTGGTATTCAAACATTTCGTGCGCAAGATGGCCTTTGGGAGAATCACCGTATTGAAGATGTAGCAACACCTGAAGGGTTTGCTCGCGATCCGGACCTTGTTCAAGACTTTTACAACCAACGCCGCAAGAAACTTCAAGACAATGCGATACAGCCGAATGCCGCGCATAAGGCACTGGGCCGCCTAGAAACCGAGTTAGAAGGTAAAGTGACGGTCATCACTCAAAATATAGACAACCTTCACGAAAGAGGCGGCAGCCATAACGTCATTCATATGCACGGTGAGCTTTTAAAAGCGAGATGCAGTGAATCAAACCAAGTTATAGAACATAGTGAAGACATTAAGACTGGTGAGCTTTGTCATTGCTGTCAGATCCCTTCACAAATGCGACCACATATTGTTTGGTTTGGTGAAATGCCACTACGAATGGGGGATATCTACGCAGCATTAGAAGAAGCAGATTTATTTATTTCTATCGGGACTTCTGGCGTCGTATATCCCGCAGCAGGTTTTGTTCATGATGCAAAAATGCATGGCGCACATACTATTGAAATTAACCTCGAGCCTAGTGCGGTAGAAAGTGAATTTGAGGAAAAACGCTACGGAAAAGCAAGCGTCGAGGTTCCAAAATTAGTTGACGAGATACTGGCTCTAGAAGGAAAAGAAAGAGCGTAATAATTCTCACAGAGGAGAGCTTTTGTCTTGTCATTGAGAACAAAAAAAGCGGCTCATGAGCCGCTTTTTCATATCTTTAAAACTAACGAATTAGTTGTTCACTTTTAGCTTTTGGAAGTACTCATCGTACATTACGCTCGCTTCGCCAACTTCATCTTGCCAAGTACCGCTGTCCATCACTTCTTGTGGTGGGAAGATGCTTGGATCGTTAGCAAATTCTTTCGGTAGCAGTTCGTGTGCCGTTTTCACTGGAGTAGGGTAACCAATCTCTAGTGCGATCTTAGCTGCGTTTTCTGGGCGCAGTAAGAAGTCAATCATCTTATGAGCCGCATCAACGTTCTTCGCGCCAGCTGGAATTGCCAGGCTGTCCATCCAGAAGATCGTTCCTTTTTCTGGCCAGATGATGTCGATGTTCGCGCCTTCTTGACGAGCCATGTAAGCAGAACCATTCCAAAGCATACCAAGTGAAACTTCACCCGCTAGGTAAGGGTTTGCAGGAAAGTCTGAGTTAAATACTAATACGTTTGGCATTAGCTTTTTCAGTTCTTCGTAAGCGGCTTTGATTTCTTCTGGGTTAGTCGTGTTTGGTGAGTAACCAAGCTTAGTCAATGCAATGTGGAATACTTCGCGAGAATCATCCATCAACATTAGTTGACCTTCCCACTTGCTATCCCAAAAATCATCCCACTTAGTAACAGATGATTTGTCTAGCATGTCAGCATTGATACCAATACCTGTCGCACCCCAAATGTAAGGGATAGAGTAGTTGTTGTTCGGATCGAACGGCTTGTTAAGGAAGTTAGTATCAAGATCGGCAAAATGAGACAATTTCTCTTTGTCGATCTGTTGCAGCATGCTTTCTTTACGCATTTTAGAGACGAAATAGGTAGACGGTACTACCAAGTCGTAACCAGAACCTTGGGTTTTAAGTTTTGCGTACATACTCTCGTTAGATTCATATGTAGAGTAAATAACTTTGATTCCAGTTTCTTTTGTAAAGTCTTCAAGAACTTCGTTTGGAATGTATTCCGACCAGTTGTAGAAATACAGTTCTTGATCAGCAGCCATTGCAGGGGTAGCGATGAGCGTCGCTGCACATAGAGCGCTTGCGTAGAATTTACTTTTCATTTGTTTTCCGTTTTGTTTCGCGATTGGACAAGTCAATACTAGCTGGAGTTATCAAGTTGATCCAAATCGCAGTAAGCACAAATCTGTTTATTTAGCTCGAGGGCTGTATCTCCGCTTTGTGAGAAGATAAAACTAGACATCGAGCCAGATAAACCTAGCAACGCATAATTATATCAGTCAATTACAAAAATAGGCAGCGTATTGCTGCCTATTTTCTTTTAGTCGATGACTTGTTACACAAGCTCGATTACTGTCCCGCTTTCAGCTTTAGGAAGTAATCTTCGTACTTAACGGTTAGATCACCAACCGCATCTTGCCATTCCACTCGATCAAGATCTTCTTGAGAAGGAAATAGCGGTGCAACATCTTTAAACTTAGCGTTCGATTCCTCTACCGCTGTTAAGTAACCAGTATCACGTGAGATTTGCTCTGCGATTTCTGGACGTAGTAGGAAGTCGATCATCTTGTGAGCTGCTTCTACGTTCTTCGCACCGGAAGAGATAGCGAAGTTATCAACCCAACCGATACCGCCTTCTTTAGGAAATACGAGTTTAAGATTTAGGCCTTCATTTTGAGCAGCTGCAGCGCTGCCGTTCCAAAGCATACCAACGCCCACTTCACCAGACATGTAAGGTGCGCCTGGGTTGTCAGAGTTGAAAACTAGAACGTTTGGCATCAACTTTTGTAGCTCAGCGTACGCTTCATCTATTTGTTTAGGGTCTTTTGAGTTGCCTGAATAGCCAAGTTTACGCAGAGCGATATGGAAGACTTCACGAGTGTCGTCCATCAGCATTACTTGACCTTCAAGCTCAGGCTTCCATAGATCTGCCCAGCTTTGGAAGTCGTTTGGATCGTACATATCTGCGTTAACCGCTAGACCTGTAATCGCAACAACGTGTGGAATAGAGTAGTCGTTATTTGGATCGTAAGGCTTGTCTAGATAGTTCTTATCTAGGTTGCCGAAGTTTTTAAGCTTAGTCTTATCGATCTTTTGTAGCATACCTTCATCGCGCATTTTTGCTACGAAGTACGTTGAAGGTACCACTAGATCATAACCTTGGTTATGAGTTTTTAGCTTTGCGTACAAAGTTTCATTCGACTCGTAAGTCGAGTAGATCACTTTGATACCAGTTTCTTTGGTAAATTGCTCTAGGATATTACTGTTGATGTAAGGCCCCCAGTTCATAAATACCAATTCTTTATCGTCCGCTGCCGCTGAACCTGAGAACAGAGAAAGCGCACATGCACTACCAGCTAATAGAGTAGCCCATTTTTTCATTGACGTTAGCTCCAAACCAAACGTTGTCCAAATCATTTTGGACGGTAGATAGAAAAACAGAATGGCATGTAACCATTCTGTTTCGTGATGTTAACGGATGTGGATTTTACTTTACTTTTTCTCTTGCGAGCAACTGAGAAATTACGACAAGAATTAAAGAAACTACCAACATGACCGTTGCAAGAGCATTCACTTCCGGTGAAATACCCACCTTAACCATCGAGTAAATTTTCAATGGTAGGATTTCATACGTTGGACCTGTTACGAACGAACTGATAATTACGTCGTCCAGAGACAGGGTAAAGCTAAGCAGCCAGCCTGCCGCAACTGCTGGTTTTGCAAGAGGAAGGATGATCTGCTTTAAGATAACCCATTCACTTGCGCCAAGATCTTTTGCTGCTTCCAACATCTTCACATCGAAGCCATTTAAGCGGCTGTATACGGTTACCACCACAAATGGCAAACAGAAGGTGATGTGGGCAATCAATAGAGTAAAGAAGCCCAGCTGTGCGCCTAATACTAGGAACAGAGCAAGTAATGAAATCGCCATGACAATATCTGGAGACATCATTACGACAAACAGCATGCCGTTTACAGCACCTTTGCCTTTGAACGAGTAACGGAATAGGGCAACAGCTGTTAAGCTCCCAATAATAGTAGCCGCTGTTGCAGAAAATACCGCCACGTTCAATGAGTGCCATGCAGCCTGCATTAGGCTGTCGTTGTTGACTAGGGTTTCATACCATTTCGTGGTGAAACCACCCCATTTCATACCAAATTTATTGGCGTTAAATGAGTTTACGATTAGTACAACGATTGGCAGATACAAAAATGCATAAACCAACGCCATAAAGCTAAATCTAACTGTGCGTCCCATTAGTCTAGCTCCACTTTCTTATTCAATAATTTTCCTGCTCGGTAGTAAGCGTAAAGCATGACCGCCATTGCGAAGGTGAGGGCGATACTGGTCGCAGCACCAAATGGCCAATCACGAGCGTTCAATACTTGGCTCTTAATTACGTTACCAATCAGTAGGTTCTTCGCACCGCCTAGAAGATCTGAGATGTAGAACATACCCAGCGCAGGTAGTAGAACCAACAAACAGCCACCGATAATGCCAGGCATTGTCAGAGGTAGAATTACTTTAGTAATGGTTTGGAGCTTGTTCGCACCGAGGTCTTTTGCTGCCTCGATGTAAGTGTTGTCCAACTTCTCGATTGCCGAGTAAAGCGGCAGAATCATGAAAGGAAGTAGGATGTATACAAGACCAATCATTACAGCCGTTTCGGTATACATAATACGCAACGGCTTGTCGATGATTTCCATTGCCATCAGCGACTTGTTCAAAATGCCCTGTGTACCGAGAACAATCTTCAGTCCGTAAGTTCGAATCAAAGAGTTCGTCCAAAATGGTACGATCACCAAAAACAGCATAAACGGACGCCATTTTTCAGGCATTTTCGCTACGATATAAGCAAACGGGTATCCAATGACTAAACACAACAACGTTGCCACAATTGCCATGTAGAACGAGTGCATCAGCACTTTCGCATACAGTGGGTCCAGCAGACGCAAGTAGTTGTCGAAAGTGAATGTCATTTCGATTAAGTTTGCTTCATCACGCGTTAAGAAACTGGTACCAATAATCATCACGTTTGGTACCAACACAAACAGTGTTAGCCAGCCTACGATTAAGGCAATGATCGCGTTCTGAAGATTAATCTTCTTGCTTATCATTGAGTACTACCTCCCAGCTCTCAACCCAAGTGATAGCGACTTTCTGGCCAAGTGAGTGGTCCACATCAGGATCATCTTCGTTAAAGAATTCGCTTACCATTACACGCATACCTGAATCCAATTGGATAACAGAATCTAACGTCATACCTTTATAAGTACGCTCAGTTACGTGACCAACAATGCCTTTTTCTTCAGACTCTTTGATTTCTTCGATACGTAAGTCTTCAGGGCGAAGTAGTACTTGTAGTTTGTCGCCTTTCTGTGCTTCCTTATCGTAGTAAACGACGGATTCAACACCTTCAATTTCTGCGCGGATGCGTTTGTCATCGATGCGCTCTAGCATGGTTGCATTGAATACGTTGATCTCACCAATAAAGCGAGCAACAAACAGGTTCTTAGGCTCTTCGTAAATCTCACGCGGAGAGCCATCTTGTTCGATAACGCCATCACGCATCACGATAATGCGGTCTGACATCGATAGGGCTTCTTCCTGGTCATGTGTTACAAAGATAAAGGTAATACCAAGTTGACGCTGAAGCTGCTTCAACTCAATCTGCATTTGTTTACGCAACTTGTAGTCCAGCGCCGATAGCGATTCATCGAGCAGAAGTACTTTTGGTTTATTAACAACTGCACGAGCAATTGCGATACGCTGTTGCTGGCCACCAGAAAGTTGGTGCGGTTTACGCTGTGCCATTTTTTCTAGACGAACCATGCGTAATGCTTCCATTACTCTTGGTTCAATCTCTGCTGCAGGCGTTTTCTGCATACGAAGACCAAAAGCGACATTGTCAAAAACGGTCATGTGTGGAAACAGTGCGTAACTTTGAAATACCGTGTTGACGTGTCTCTGCTCAGCAGGAACCTGTGTTACATCTTGGTCATCCAAAATGATTTGACCGTTATCCGCCGCTTCAAAACCAGCGATCATTCGTAAAACAGTCGTTTTACCACAACCAGAAGGCCCAAGAATCGTCAGAAACTCACCATGATTAACATCCAGATTTAAATTACCGATGATTTCCTTACCATCGAAACTTTTACTAATACCAGATAAACGAATAACTGGCTTTCCTGCTTGCGGTTTTGCGTTCAACGTCTGTATTTCCCCCACGTTCAAGCTGGAATAATCCCAGCTGATGTGACACTAGCCATTCACTTTTGAGGCGCGCATCATAATCACCAAAATTGTGAAATTAAAGCATTTTCTTATCTTGAAACAGAAAAAATTTTGCAGGCAAAAGTCATCATTCCTTACCATACTGTTTTTATAAGATTAATTGGCATTTAAACACAGTTTGATAGCACTAAGCTCTGTACAATAATTGTTTTCAATTTCATAACCTTGTGAGTGGTTAATTATCAACCATACAGTTGAGATTGCAAGGATAGTACGTGAGTTGTAATGTTAGATGTGGAAAGATTTCTTTATAATAACGGCCACATTAATTGACTGGAATTCCAGTGAAAATTTTACAAGTTAATCTTGGATAAACTATGAACGACGATTTTGAGAAAGATTTCAATCTTGGGGGGAGTGTAGAGCGAGCTTTGTCTGGCAACTACGAGCTTAAAGCTGGGGCTGTTTTCAATGAGGCTTGGCGAGCAACCATCCAGCACTTTTTATCCTTTTCTCCTGCTATTATTGTATTGCTTTTTGTCCAGTTAGGTATTTTCTATATCGCGTTACAACTGCAGTTGGGTGATCTGACCGTTATTCTTGATGCATTTGAGAATCCAGAATCATTCACTAACGATATTGTGTCTTCTATTTATGTCGCGAACTTTAGTTATGAGGTGATCAGCGCCCCAATTTATGCAGGGATCAGCTTGATGGCGATGAGTCATATAGCGGGCTTAAAGACTAAGTTGCGCCATGTAGGTAAAGGGCTGCAGTTTACTATTCCCGTGATCCTAGCAACGCTGATGAGCCTAATGCTGCAAGGCGTAGTTGGTATGATCTTCCCTCTACTGTCCTTGTATCTTTCTTTAGCGTTTAGTCACTCTATCTTGTTGATTTGTGAAAAAAGAGTGCCACCAATGCAGGCGCTACTGTTATCACTTCGCGCTATTAACAAGAAGATTTTTGTTGTCGCAGGGCTTTACTTAGGCGTGATGTTGATGTTTATTGTCGCAGCGATGTTCTACGGTATTGGCTTGATTTTTGTGTTGCCATTCTTCTTTCATTTGAAAGGCATACTCTACCGCGAAATGTTTGGAATTAAGCTCAAAATCGTTGCAACACAGAAAAACGACAATGATCACGATGGTAACTCACAGGTGTTTGATGCCTAATTCTTTAAAATCAATAAGTTTACGAGTGGCGGCTACCTGTATAGCCGCCACTTTCATTTCCATTGGACCGTATTTACACTACGAGCAACAGTTTAAATATGTTGAGAATCCTGATGTGCTGTCCGGGACAATTAAGCATGTCGATTTGTCTCATTTGCCACACATTGGTGATATCCCTGACTTCAACGCAATAAAAGACACCAAAGAGAAAAAAGCGGCGTTTTTTGATTTTTTAAGGCCTAAAATAGCACTTGAGAATCAACGAATTCGCCATGAACGAGCGTTTCTTACTTCTTTAAAGGTGGGACAAATCACTCAAGAGCAAGAAGAGTACGCTCAGCGACTAGCGGCTCTGTATTCTTTGCCTTTGAGCGACAACAAAGTCGATCACGCGTGGTTGGGTGAAATGCTTGTGCGAGTGAATGTCTTACCAGAAGCGCTGGTTCTAACTCAAGCAGCAAATGAATCTGCGTGGGGCACTTCTCGTTTTGCCACTCAAGCGAACAACTTGTTCGGCCAATGGTGTTATAAAAAGGGTTGTGGAATTGTTCCTGCGCAACGTGGCGCAGGCAAAGCTCATGAAGTTGAAAAATTCGATTCTGTACAGCAGTCGGTTCATGGCTACTTTATGAATGTCAATCGAAACCCAGCGTATGCTGAACTGCGTGAAATCAGAGCTTCTCTAGCCGAAAAGAACAAAGACCTGTTATCGGTCGCAACGGCTTCAGAGTTAACTCATGGATTGATAGCATATTCTGAACGTGGCATTGCCTATGTACACGATCTTCGCGCTATGATTCGTCATAATAACGCCTACTGGACACAATAAAATAACGGATAAAATGAAAAAGTTAAGCCTAAGTCTATTGGGAAGTGCGGCGCTAATTCTTGTATCGCCAATAACC
This sequence comes from Vibrio chemaguriensis, assembly GCF_012275705.1. Taxonomy (NCBI): domain Bacteria; kingdom Pseudomonadati; phylum Pseudomonadota; class Gammaproteobacteria; order Vibrionales; family Vibrionaceae; genus Vibrio; species Vibrio chemaguriensis. The sequence goes on along the minus strand of NZ_SHOE01000002.1, from coordinate 81,575 downwards.
CAAGCTCAAGAGTACATGTTCACGTACTCAAAGTTATACACCCAACTCAAAAACAACAATAAAGAAGGGCATGACAACGTGAAAGTTGGCGTCTTCTTTGTGGACGCAAAAACTAAGCAAATTTGTACAATAGAAAAAGCTTGGATGGAAAAAGAAGAGCACTATGAAGAGTTTGTTATCCCTGCTTCACAAGAGTTGCCTCTGCCAGTCGATAAAAACTTAAAGTCAGCGAATCCGTTGGTTTTTGTCGATACTCCAAAAGATACTCGCTGCGATTACTCACTTGTCGTGATGACCAAAGAACCATTACAGGGTAACGTTTCTTACGAGCAACTTAAGCCTCTTCTACCTCAAATGCAGACGATGCTGGAAGATTTAGGCGGTATGTTTGCGGGTTGGTTTACACCTGAAGTTCAAGGTGTGACGATGGAGTTTGCAAATCAACTGAATGATAAAGTGATTTTCTCAAACGGAACCGAAAAGCCAATTGTCAATGGCAAGATACAAGTCGCACTAAGTGAAATAGGGCAAGGTGGCACAATGACACTACCAGAACCGACGATGCGAGTGCTACCTTATCTGCCTAACGCAAAGAAGTGAACACTGAGAGTTTAGAAAGGGCTGCAATTGCGGCTCTTTTTTCATTTGTGACCGTAACTAAAGTATCTTTCACACTCTTTTCTTAAAGACTCAATAAGACAAGCATTTAATCCTGCGTAAAAAGCTCGTATAATCCACGCCCCAAAGAAACCCATGTTAGGAAGTCCTAGTCGATTTATCGGCGATGTGAGAGCCCGCAATGAACCAAATAGATACAAGAAAAGAAACCCTAGAATTCAACAAGCTTCAGAAACGCCTGAGAAGACATGTTGGAAATGCCATTACTGATTACAACATGATCGAAGAAGGCGATGTTGTGATGGCATGTATTAGCGGTGGTAAAGATTCATTCGCGATGCTTGATATCCTGTTGAATCTTCAAAAAGCTGCGCCAATCAAATTTGAAGTGGTTGCGGTAAACCTAGACCAAAAACAACCGGGCTTCCCTGAGCATATTCTGCCTGAGTATTTCGAAACACTAAATATCCCTTACTACATCGTAGATAAGGACACGTATTCAGTCGTAAAAGAGAAAGTACCAGAAGGCAAAACCACTTGTGGTCTGTGTTCACGCCTACGACGTGGTACGTTGTATTCATTTGCAGAGAAGATTGGTGCAACTAAGCTTGCGCTAGGTCATCACATGGATGACATCGTTGAAACAATGTTCTTGAATATGTTCCACGGCTCTCGCCTTAAAGCAATGCCACCAAAGTTACGCTCTGATGATGGTCGTAACGTGGTTATTCGTCCATTAACTTACTGTCGTGAAAAAGATCTTATCAAATACGCTGAGCACAAGGATTTCCCAATTATTCCGTGTAACCTTTGTGGCTCTCAAGAGAACCTTCAGCGTCAATCTATAAAAGCAATGTTGATTGAATGGGATAAGAAGACGCCAGGGCGTGTGGAAGCGATTTTTAAATCAATTCAAAACGTAAGCCCAAGCCAACTAGCAGACCGCGAATTGTTCGACTTTGTTAACTTACCGCTAGATCGTGAAGGTAACCGCGAAGAGTATGAATTTAATGAGGCTGTCGTTTCTTCGACGAATATTGATGAATCAATGTTCATCGATGTTACGAACATCTAACTCGTAAAAAAGGAGGTCAACTAGACCTCCTTTTTTGTATTCAACGCTTTAACTGTCCCCAAGCAAAAATCCCCCTTTTATTAGGGGGATTTATTAGCGTCTGTTTGAAAGCGCTCAATATAGCAATGCTAAAGAGAGATTAGGTTGCTGTATTTGGATCGAGAGGGCTAATGTAGCCTTTTGGTTTTAGAGCCAATACATCGCAATTTATTTTATCGATCACGTGCTCAGCTGTATTACCAATAAAGACAGCAGAAAGCCCGGTTCGCCCTGTGGTGCCTAAAATAACCATTGCAGCATTCAAGCGCTCTGCTGCTGCTGGAATGACATCTTCAGGTAAGCCTTGCTCAACAATCGTTTGCTCTTCATCAAGGCCGTGTTTTTGGCGTAATGCTTTCATCGCAGTTAAGTGATGACCTCGAACGGCATCGGTATAAGTCGTTGGATCAAACTCAGGAAGTTCAATGGTAATGTTCGCCGGTGTAACAGGATACGCATTGACAAGGTATGGTTTGGCATCCAGTCGAGTGGTGACTTCTTTTAGTCGCTCGACCATAGCATCGTTGAGATCAATATGAGTTGGATTTTCAGAGCCTACGTGCACCGAGGCAAGAATGCTTGCTTGTTCTGGCCAATCTGCATTTTTAATCAGAAGTACTGGGATAGGGCATTTACGTAGCAAGTGCCAATCGGTCGGAGTGAAAATTACAGATTCTAACACGTCGTGCTTACGTGTGCCTTTAATGACTAGGTCATGGCTGCCTGCATAGACCTCAGCGATAATTGCTTCGTAAGGACGGTTGTGCCAGACGACACATACATCAAAGTCGAAGCCATCGTTTAGATAAGGTTGAGCAATTTTACGCATCCACTGCTCACGTTGATGGATAACACCTCGACGCATAGCATCTCTTTCATCCACTGATAGCATTGACGTCATGTCATAAGAGAAATCGTAAATGGATAAAAAGAAAGTGATTCGGCTTCTAGATACACTTTTTTGAGCTAATTGAACAGCTCTTGCAAGTGCGGGCTGCTCATCATTATTGATGTCAGCTACAACAAGGATCTTACTGTATATACTCATAACTAAGCCCACTTCTATTGCAAAACCAGATACTGAATATAAATTAAATCAGTATTTTGGAGTACTTACCGTACATTTTTACTGTAGCTTAGTTTGGGTAACTTTTTGAGGACTTTCGAAAGGAATTTATGAGAAATATGATGTAGCTCATTTTCGAGCTACATCAATAATTGGGGTGTATTATTCTTTAGTTACACCAGCAAGTTCCATCAATGCATCGTGGTCTAAGATAGTGATATATTTACCTTTTACACTTAGGATCTCGGATTTCTGGAAACGACCCAACAAGCGACTGATTGTTTCCACTGTAAGACCAAGATAGTTACCAATATCACCACGAGTCATCGTTAAACGAAACTCTCTAGGGCTGAAGCCACGTTGAGAAAAACGAGTTGATAGGTTGTATAGGAAAGCCGCTAGACGTTCTTCTGCATTCTTTTTAGAAAGAAGCAAAATCATTTCCTGATCACCTTTAATTTCGTTACTCATCAAACGCATAATTTGCTGGCGAAGCTTAGGCATTTTACCTGATAGGTCGTCTAAAATTTCGTATGGGATTTCACATACCATCGACGTTTCAAGCGCTTGAGCAAAGCTAGGGTGGGAGTCACCTGTAATGGCATCGAAACCAACTAGGTCTCCGGCCAAGTGAAACGCTGTGATTTGCTCATCACCTTGCTCTGTGATCGTATAGCTCTTGATGGTACCAGAGCGGATAGCGTACAGAGATTTTAGCTCGTCACCAGCCTTAAAAAGCTCTTGTCCTTTTTGGATAGGCTTCTTACGTTCGATGATTTGGTCAAGCTGATCAAGTTCTGCCTCATTCAGAGTGAACGGGATACACAGCTGACTAATGCTACAATCTTGGCAATGAATGGCGCAACCGCCTGATTGGATACGCTTTGTTGCAGGTTTTTCAGAAATCATAACAACCTTTCACTATTTGATATACATCAATATTTTAGCATCGCTTAATCCTAAAGGGTAGCAAAAATGTCACCTCAATAGAGTTTAACGTTATATGAAACCGAGTAACTCTAAAGCTCCTACAGCAGTGTACGAACCATATCCAATAAGGATTAATGCTGAAATATTTCTAAATATTAACGATTTTTGTAATTTCTGAAAATGGTTGGCACCATATCCAATAATAAGCATTGCCGGAAGTGTTCCGAGGCCAAACGCGAGCATAATAAGACCACCGTTTATTGCGCTGCCTGAAACCGCCGACCAAGTTAGCGCAGAATAAACCAAGCCGCATGGTAACCAGCCCCAAATGAAGCCAAATGGTAAAGCATGAAGAGGGTGCTTTAATGGCAACAAACGCTTACCAGCAGGTGAGATAAAGCGCCAAATGTGCTGTCCTAACTTTTCTATTAACAGTAAACCTTGCCACCATCTAGCAATATAAAGCGCAACCAGAATCATGAACAGTGCGGCAATCAGCCTTAACCAAGCAAGAGAATGCGTTAATCCACTTAGCTCAGATAAACCTGATATTGCTCCGCCTACTAATGCACCGATTACGGCATAGCTGCTCAATCGCCCTAGGTTGTAGAAGAGTGGAATAAGGGGGGAGCTTTTACTTGTAGAAGAGCCCATGGTAAGCAGAGACGCGATACCACCACACATTCCCATGCAATGACCGGCCCCAACGAGGCCGATCATCAAAGCACCAATAAAGTCAGGAGTCATAAAGGTTGCTATTTTTTATCACTATTAGATTTGTCTTCTTCATCAAGAAGAATGTTATGTCCTTGTCGTTCTAGATCTTCAAACTGATCACTTCTTACTGCCCAAAGAAAAACGGCAACAGCAACACAAACGAGAACGATAGCGATGGGAATCAATATATAAAGACTTTCCATGTTTGCTTTCTCTACTTATTTCTCTTTGAGCAGGCGCAAAGAGTTAGATACAACGATAATTGAGCTTGCAGACATGCCAACTACTGCAATGTAGGGAGCCACTAAACCAGCGACAGCTAAAGGCAAAATTAACAGGTTGTAACCCAAAGACCAAGCCAAGTTTTCTCGAATAATCTTTCTTGTACGCAGTGCAAGCAAACGTGCCTCTAGTAGCTTTTCGAGATTATCCCCAAGTAACGTCATATCTGCAGATGCTTTAGCGACATCCGTACCACCGCCCATTGCAACAGAAAGATGAGCTCCGGCGAGAGTAGGTGCGTCATTGATGCCATCGCCAACCATCATTGTGATACTGTCTTCATCAAGACTCTTAAGGTACGCGAGTTTGTCTTCTGGTTTTGCTGACGCAACGACGTGATCGATACCAATTTCATTCGCTACAGGTCGAGCGTTTGAGAGAGAGTCACCTGTTAGCAGCGTTGTCTTAATTCCAGCGTCGGCAAAACGTTGAACAAAGGCTTTGCTTTCTTTTCGGATAGGGTCGCGGTAGTAAAAACTAGCGACATGCTCGCCATCAACTGAAAGATAGACCGCGTGGCTTTCTTCGCTTTCCTTGCCTTGAACAAAAGCCGCACTGCCTATCTTAACGACTTTGCCATTCCAGATCCCCTCAATCCCTGAACCAATCACGTTTTGCACTTCATACACAACAAAGTCATCATTGGCGTAACTTGCAAAAGAGCGAGCGATAGGATGGTTTGCATGAGCTTCTAATGCCGCGGCTAGAGAGAGACAATCTTCTTTTGGAAGATCACTCAACACTTTTGTATCACAGATCTCAATATCGCCTTTCGTTAGAGTACCTGTTTTATCTACAACTAAGTGGTTGATCTTACATAGCGTCTCGAACACATGACCTTTACGAAGCAAAATGCCAAAGTTTCCCATACGAGAGGTAGCACAGGTGAGAGCTGTTGGAGTCGCAAGAGATAGGGCACATGGACAGGTGGCTACCAATACGGATAGCATGATCCAAAACGCATCATCTGGTTTTGTTTGATGCCAGTAAAACCAAGTACCAGCAGAAATAATAAGAATTGCTCCAACAAAGTAACGAGCAACAACGTCTGCAATTTCTGCGATTTTAGGTTTGGAGTGTTGAGCTTCATCTTGTAAACGCACGATATTGGAAATCATTGAGTCGGCTTTGGAACTCATGACCTCTAGCTCAAATGACTCATCACCGTTTAGTGTTCCTGCATAAAGCGCATCGCCTTCTCGTTTCACAACATGTACGGATTCACCCGTTAGCATGGATTCATCAATATGAATACGACCCGAAATAACTTTGCCGTCAGCTGGGATATGTTCACCAGGAAGGACGCGAATACGATCACCAACTTTTAGAGTTTTCACTGGTATTTGCTCGCCATCCAGCGTCGTGGCGATCGCTGGGATCAACTTTAATAGGTTACCACTCGCCGCTGCGGCTTTGCGACGCGCTCGCATCTCTAAAAATCGTCCAACCAATAGGAAGAAAGTGAACATTGAAATCGATTCGAAGAAGACTTCGCCCTGTTCTGTAACGGTTGCTATTAAGCTGGCTACATAGGCAAAAATAAGTGCAATCGAGACAGGCACATCCATACCGAGGGTTCGGCCTTTGATGCTTCGCCACGCATTTAAGTAAAACGGAAGAGCAGAGTAGAGTAGGACTGGCGTAGCAAAGATCAGACTTACCCAACGAAAGTAATTTTTAAACTCCGGTTCTAGGTCACCAAAAACTTCTAGGTACAATGCGACGGCTAGCATCATAACTTGCATGGTAGCTAAACCAGCAATACCTAATCTGTATAAGTATTGCTTCATCATTCGATGATAAGAGGCTTCTTGCTTATCAGCTTCAAATGGTGCGGCTTTATAACCCAATTTATGAATGACAGATAGGAGCTCACTTAATCGCACCTGAGTCTTATCCCAGGCTAGTAATGCGCGGTTAGTGGTTGTATTCACGCGGATAGACACTAACCCAGCCGTATTAGAGACTTGCTTTTCGATTAACCACGCACAAGCTGCACATGAAACGCCTTCTAAAGAAAGAGTTACTTCAGAGACATTTTCACGATTTCGCACAAATTCTGATTGTACATCTTCATTATCATAATGAATTAAAGCTTGGAGTTGCTCTGGTACTAAATCTGCTTTTTCCGCAGGCGCAGTTCTATATTGATAGTAGGATACTAAGCCGCTGTCTACGATGGTTTGAGCAACCGTCTCGCAGCCAGGACAACACATCTTGCGGGATTCACCGAGTATATCAACTTTAAAATCCGTGTTGGCTGGTACATCTTCACCACAGTGATAACAGGATTCACACATATGCTTACTTCATTAACGGTGTTGACGAGGCAGGAAATTCAACTTTACCTTGGATCATCCATTGTTGGTCATGTGGTTGTAGTTCGACAAACCAAGGGCCTTGAATAGATTCTTCTGCCGTTAGGCGGTAATTACCAGATGCATCCGCCGTAACGAGCTTTGTAAAGTCACGATCAGGAAGAGTACGATGAGTGAAAGTGGCCGTTAGAGCAGGGTAATGAGATAGCTTCCCTTTAGCGAAAACAATCACAACATTGTTATTTTCAGAAGAAATCTCTGCGTTAAGACCTAGGTCACGAGCGACATTCATTTTACTAATGTCGATGTTAATGCCTTTGCCTTTTTTATAGTAATCCTCGGCGACTAAAGAAACAGAGTTGTTCGAGAAAACGACCACAGTAATCACAGTCCAAACTACGACAGTAAGAGGAAGGATGATTAGGAACCACGGCCAAAATTGTTTATACCAAGGCTTTACCATAAAAAAGTTCTCAACAGCTAAATGAAAAAATGTAAGGCGTTAAATTTAAAGGAAAGACAGCCCCTATGAAAGGGGCTGTTATTGCTATGTTACTTAATATCTCAGTTACTTACTCTCTGAGTTACTTAAGCTCCAGACATAAGAGGCAACGAGCTGAACTTTATCTTCACCCAAAATGTCTTTCCACGCGGGCATTACACCTGAGCGGCCGTTCATTACGGTTTCGGTTACAGCTGCACGAGAGTCGCCAAATAGCCAATCTTGGTCTGTAAGATCAGGTGCACCGACTGCAGGGTTACCCTTACCATCAGTACCGTGACAAGCTGCACACACGACGAAACGTGCTTTACCTGCCGCTGCTTCACGAGCATTCACTTTACGACCAGATAGGCTAAGTGTGTAGCTTACAACTTCTTGCACACCTTGCTCACCAAGCGCATCTTTCCATGCTGGCATTTGACCAATACGGCCATGCATGATGGTTGTTACGATTGCAGCTGGTTCACCGCCGTATAGCCATGCATCATCAGTTAGGTTAGGGAAACCTTTCTGACCACGAGCATCAGAGCCGTGACATTGAGAACAGTTTTGCAAAAACAAACGTTGGCCAACTTTTAATGCTTCAGGATCTTGCGCAATTTCAGGAATTGGGCGTAGACCACTGTCATTGTGCGCGAGTTTACGGAATGCTTCGCCGAAGTAAGCGTCGGCATCATCCAGTTCTTTTGCATATTGGTTTAGTTGCTTGTTCTCTTGTGCTGCAGCGATGGCTTCTTTTGACTCTTCTAGTGAGCGAACGGTTTGAGCCGAACTCTGCCAGTTTAAAAAGCCCTTGAAGCTACCTAGACCTGGGAATAGGGCAAGGTAAACTGCTGCGAACACAAATGTGCTTACAAACAGGTAAGTCCACCACTTTGGTAGAGGGTTGTTTAGCTCGCGAATACCATCGTACTCGTGGCCCATGTCTTCCCCTTCCTCGACGCCCATTTTATCTTTAGCGCACCAAGTCAGGAGAATCGCACAGCCTACCAGCGTACCGACAGTAATCACGATAATCCAGAGACTCCAGAATGTAGTCATTACTTCTTCACTCCTTGGTTATTTGGGGTCGTTTGTTCTTCGTCAGCAAACACCAAGTTGGCATCTTCTTCAAAGCGTGCTTTACGCTTTTTACTAAATGCCCACCATACGATGCCGATAAAACTAGCGAAGAGTACAACGGTATAAATACTATGAATTGTACCGAAATCCATATGATCCCCTTACTTCATTGCATGACCAAGAGACTGAAGGTAAGCGATGATTGCATCCATCTCTGTTTTACCTTCTACTTCTTTAGCCGAATTCGCGATCTCTTCATCAGTGTATGGAACACCGAACTGATCACGAAATAGCTCAAGTTTCTTCTGCGTTAGCTTACCGTCTAAAACGTTTTCAGCTAACCACGGGAAACCTGGCATGTTTGACTCAGGCACAAGCTCACGAGGATCTAGTAGGTGAACGCGGTGCCATTCATCAGAATAACGACCACCAACACGAGCTAAATCCGGACCTGTACGCTTAGAGCCCCAAAGGAATGGGTGTTCCCAAACACTCTCACCGGCGACAGAGTAGTGACCGTAACGTTCAGTCTCTGAGCGGAAAGGACGAACCATCTGGCTGTGACAAACGTTACAACCTTCACGGATGTAGATGTCACGACCTTCCATCTCCAGAGGAGTGTAAGCACGCAGATTCTCTACAGGTTCAGTCGTTTGCTTTTGGAAAATCAGAGGAGTGATCTCTACAAGAGCACCCCAGCTGATAGCAAACACGATAAAAATAGCCAACAAACCGACATTACGTTCTAAGATTTCGTGGCGATTATTAGAATTATTACTCATTCTTAAATCTCCTTATGCCGGATGTGGGATAGCTTTTAGGCTTTCTTTAGGTGCACTTACCGTTTTGTACGTGTTGTATGCCATTAGGAACATACCAGATAGGAAGATAAATCCGCCTAGGAAACGTACAAAGTAGAACGGATAAGACGCTTCTACAGACTCAACAAAGCTGTAAGTTAGCGTACCGTCAGAGTTAACCGCGCGCCACATAAGCCCTTGCATTACACCAGAGATCCACATCGCAACGATGTAAAGAACGGTACCGATTGTTGCTAGCCAGAAATGCACATTAACTAGACCAACAGAGTACATACGTTCTTGGCCAAATAGGCGGGGTACCAAGTGATATACAGAGCCGATAGAGACCATCGCAACCCAACCTAACGCACCAGAGTGAACGTGACCAATGGTCCAGTCTGTGTAGTGAGAAAGTGCGTTAACCGTCTTAATCGACATCATTGGACCTTCAAAGGTAGACATACCGTAGAATGACAAAGAAACGATTAGGAAACGTAGGATAGGGTCATAACGAAGCTTATGCCATGCACCAGATAACGTCATAATACCGTTGATCATACCACCCCAAGAAGGAGCAAATAGAACCAGCGACATCACCATACCTAGAGACTGAGTCCAGTCCGGTAGCGCTGTATAGTGAAGGTGGTGAGGGCCTGCCCAAATATATAGAGAAATAAGCGCCCAGAAGTGAACGATAGATAGACGGTAAGAATAAACAGGACGTTCAGCTTGTTTAGGAACGAAGTAGTACATCATGCCTAGGAAACCAGCGGTGAGTAGGAAACCTACCGCATTGTGTCCATACCACCACTGAACCATCGCATCCACTGCGCCTGAGTAAATCGAGTAAGATTTACCAAGTGACACAGGAATAGCCATGCTGTTCACGATGTGAAGTACTGCTACTGTGATAATAAAGGCACCGAAGAACCAGTTTGCCACATATATGTGTGACGTGTTTCGTTTCACCAGTGTGCCGAAGAACACCACCGCATATGATACCCATACTAGCGCAATTGCGATATCAATAGGCCATTCTAGCTCAGCATACTCTTTACCCGATGTTAAACCGAGAGGCAAAGTAATGGCTGCTGCCAGGATGATTGCTTGCCAACCCCAAAAGGTGAAGGCAACGAGTGGGCCACCAAAAAGACGTGTTTGACATGTGCGCTGTACAACATAATAAGACGTTGCGAACAGAGCACTGGTACCAAACGCAAAAATTACCGCATTAGTATGCAGTGGACGTAAGCGACTGTACGTCAACCACGGCGTATCAAAGTTTAGCTGTGGCCAAACTAATTGAGCGGCAATCAAAACACCAACAGCCATACCAACTATGCCCCATAAAATGGTCACAAGGGTAAATTGGCGAACGACTGTATAGTTGTAGTTTTGTTCAAGCTGCTTTACTTGGCTCATTTGCATGCTTCCAATTTCTAATTAACTACACTTTTACTTCCAACACGACTTGCGTCGTAACACCACCCAAGTAAACTCTAGAATTCAAGTGTTATCATCACCTTATTTCCATTGCTGACTTTAATAAAAAGTGGCATTTTCAGCGTGACACTATACTTGAATTAACAATTCAATGACAGGGTAGTAACCTTACTGGCCCCCTGGAAATCATTTTTTATTTAAAAAGTTTGAAGTTTGTAACAAGGATATTAGTAATTATGCCTGCACAAAAGTTAACAAAGGCGCGACTTGCACAAATCTTAATCATGCTCAGTGTGTTAATAAGCGCATTTTTCTGGCGTACCTTTACACACGAGAGCGTTACTAGCATTGACTGTTCACAAAAAGAACGATGCGATGTAACAATTGAAGGTGAAATAATCACAATTAATCGTGACTCAACGGGAATTTCGCTCGAAACGATAAAAAGTAGCACTCTAAAAATTGATCCAAATCAATCTGGCAAATTTATCAATCTCGATCGAGAGCATAAGAAAATAGAATGGGACACAATGCCTGAATCAAAAAAAATCACCTTTAAAAAAGGCGAAAACATTGTTGTAGTTCAATTATAAATACGATCTGTCACGAGATAATCGCAACTTCTTAATGAAATTTTCACCTTCTTACCTAGAGAAAATTGGTTGGAATGGTATAACAGCAGAGTGATACCCAATTATAAAATCGTATGCATTGCCAATCAGTTTTTACTCATATTAAAGATGAAGACTCAGCGATAGAAACGCTTAGGTCCGAACTGACACAACAGAACTTGTCTTACGTGATGTGCTACTACACGGAAGAGTACGACTTCGAGTTAATTCGAGAAGCGTTTCTTGAGCATTTTCCCGGTGTGCCTTTTCATGGCGCCAGTTCATGCCAAGCAGTAATGACAGACCAGGGGTTTCATTCGGGCCCAGTGATTGCGGCGCTCGCAATTTATGACTCAGGCCCTCATGCTTATGGCACTGGTATTTCTAACTATGATTCAGGTGACAGTGTAACTAGAGCCTTAGATATGGCTCTTGAGAACGCTAACCGCGTAGGAGAAGTGCCAAACTTAATACTGCTTCATGCAACTCCAGGGCAAGAGGAATCAATCATTGCATCTATAGATGAAAGGTTTGGTACGCTGATCCCAATTATTGGTGGTTCAGCCGCTGATAATCATATCACGGGAAAATGGTCTGTCATTACCACCCAAGGATCTCAAACTGCAGGTTTAAGTCTGACATTATTTTACTCCTCACAGCCTGTTGATATTGCTTTTAGTGCTGGGCACACTCCAACCAATATCAAAGGGGTTGCAACCAAAACTAACGATAGGTGCTTGCTAGAAATTGATGACGAACCGGCCCTCAATGTTTATAGAAAGTGGACAAACCATCAAGATAACCAAGTAGGTAAAAACAACCTGCTATTTACAAACTCGAGTGCTTATCCACTAGGGCGTGTCGCTGGCCACCTCTATGAGCGTCCATATTACAAATTGTCCCATCCAATTCGTGAGACGCGAGATGGAGGAATTGAGCTATTTACACGAATAGAAGAGGGTGATGAACTCACTTTAATGAAAGGAAGCAGAGAACACCTCGTTGCACGCGCCGCTAAAGTTGTAAATGCAGCCTTTAATCAAAAATTAGAAGAATCTCGAAAAATTGGGGTGATAAACATCTTTTGCGCAGGTCCTATGTTGCACTTAATGCAAGACATGAATAGCGTTTGTGAACAAATTAACCAAGAACTAGAACAGTTACCTTTTATTTGCCCTTTTACTTTTGGTGAGCAAGGTAGATTTATTGGTGGTGAGAATGGACATGGAAACCTGATGATTTCATCAGCGATATTCCATAAACCTTATGAAAGATAAATACTTAGACATATACCAACAGGAAGCGCTGCAAGAAGCGTTAGTCGAACTAAAACAGGCTAGGCAAAGAGAGCGACTGCTCGCCGATGAGAATAAAGCTATTCTTTCAGCGATATCCGCGATGAGTGAAGCAAAAAACCGGCACGAGATATTTACGGGATTAAATAATGTCCTTAAGAAGTACATCAACTTTGATGATTTTATCGTTCTAACTCGTGATGATGAGAGGTACCCCTTCAAAACGTTGATATCGACAAATAGTGTATTTGATAACATATCTTGGTTACACGGTAACGCATCTGAGAGGGCGCTGAATGGCGAATGTATTCTGCTGTTCGAACCAGATAGGCTTGCGGAGTTTATTAACCTGAACAGCTTTATAAAAAGCCATGTAAACTCGGTAGTCCTAACGGGCATACGTTCAGAAGTAACACAAACGGTCATCTTACTTATTGGTGCTAAGAAAGGGCACTTTAGCATAGAAAATAAGGAAACCTTAAGACGCTTTCGGCCTTTAATTGAGAGGGCTGTCATCGATATTGAGACCAAAGAGAAGTTACAACGTATTGTTGAAGTGCGAACAACTCAGCTTGCTAAAGCAAGAGAAGAAGCAGAGCTTGCAAATCGCTCAAAGTCAGAATTCTTAGCGATGATGAGTCATGAAATTAGAACCCCTCTAAATTCCGTCCTTGGAATGCTCGATATTCTGAAACAATCCACCTTATCAGAAGAGCAAATCGATGCCCTGAGCCAAATGGAATGCTCAGCGGAGTTGCTTCTCGCGATTATCAGCGACATCCTTGACCTCTCAAAAATTGAATCAGGTCGCTTTCAACTCAATGAGCAGTGGGTTAATTTAAGAGACACTGTCACTTTTGTTATTTCTCAACAAAAACAAATAGCTAAGAAGAAGAGCCTTCAATTTAAACTCAATTGCATGGTAACTACCGACAAACAGTTTTGGATTGACTCTACGCGATTATCTCAAATCCTGTTTAATCTTATTGGGAATGCAATAAAGTTTACTGATGAAGGAGAAGTAAAAGTTTCAGTATCTGAGCAAGACTCCGAGCTTGTAATTTCAATATCAGACACCGGAATTGGTATATCTAAAGCCAAGCAAGAACATCTATTTACGGCATTTCATCAAGGTGATCGTTCCATCACGAGACGCTTTGGTGGTACAGGACTAGGGCTAGCAATAACCAAGCATTTAGTTGAAATGATGCGCGGCAAGATTATCGTTAAAAGTGACGAGCATGTCGGCTCAACATTTACTATTAAGATTCCCGTTTTAACTCGGTGCAATCAAAATCGTCCAGTTAAAATAGAAAACAACCAACCAATAAAAGCGATGGATCTTCTCGTAGTCGAAGATACCGAGTCGAATCAGTTTGTAATAAAGCTTATTTTAAATAAGCTTGGTCATAATGTTCATATCGCAAGTCATGGAGCAGAAGCATTAACGTTCTTAGAGGAAAATGAGGATTTAATCGACCTGATTCTTATGGATGTCTCGATGCCAGTAATGGATGGGATTACTGCAACAAGGCTTATCCGAGATAAAGGCTTCAAGACTCCAATCATCGCATTAACCGCTCATGCGCTAGAAAGTGATAGAGATAAATGCCTTGACGCAGGTATGGATGGATTCATTTCCAAACCAGTTCGAAGACAAGATATCTTTGAAGCTATACAGCCATTTCTGTAAGTAGAAAAAGCATTAATATAGATCTTAACAATCGATAGATTATTAAGATCTATATTAAGTATTTTATGGTAAATAGCCATTATGTTTAATGGTTATGATAGAGACCTTAAATTTCAAATCGACAGGGGAATTAGGAGTACTCATTGGCAACATTTGGCGTACGAGCATATTCAATTTAACATAACACATATAATGCGCACTGTAATAGTGGTTCCTGTGGACTTGTAATCACGACAGCTAATCCAGTGCAAGCCATTGAGATTCCTGACAATCCGAGCCCATTAACTTTTTTGCAATTCCTTCCCATACTGATTTTATCTGCAGATTATCATTTCGAGTTGATTGGTTTATCTCACCTAGCCTGCATTCCCAACCAATTACACGAGAGCCACTTCATTTTCATCTAGTTCATCGAGTCTGAAAGCTTTGCGCTCTTGCTGTCCGGTGCTTCTAATCAACATTGCAATCACGAACCTGTGGCTATATGAAGCCGAATATACTTTTCTGGATATTTATAACGATAGCGTTTTCCTTTCCTTAAGTTGGATTTTACATACCGACAAACTTTTTTGTCACCACTACTGGTTACTCTTTTTATTACTGCTTTTTTACCTTTGTGTTCCATCTCTATCATGACATCACAATAACCTTGGTAGTCATCAAATTTATTGTCTGCTTTCCTTTGAATCTTAGTTTTAATCTTTTTAGCCAATGGATTCGTTTCCGAGTCGTCAGACAAAGCTGAAGCACTTACAAAGAGAAAGATCATTAAAGTTACAACGTATCGCATAGTTTAAGTCCGTTTATCTTATTGATTAATCAATGATAAATAATTTTTCTATAGATACGAAAATGGGACGCTATATTGCGTCCCATTTAACACGATTAAGTAACTGATATGTAATTAAGCTCGCTTCTTGCCTTTGCTCGCTTTGAAACCTTGATGCGGAAAAACGTTGCGAATCCGCTGTTGGATTTTTTTGGGAACGTCCTTGGAAAAGCTCAAACGCATGCCGGTTCGTTGGCTATATACCTTCATTTCACCACTAAACGGATTGTGTTCACTAATATCTTGTAAGTTATGTTTGAAAGAAGGTGGTAGATGCCCTTTTACGTTACTGATATGGCCGTTATCAAACTTTACTTTTAGCACTGGTCTATCAACTGCGATCAACCAAAAGATTACGATGGCAGCAATTAAGATTACATATAACATTTGGCACTCCCTATCCTAGCTAGATAGCAATTTACTCAAATCCTCTTTGATCGAGGTAACTTTTTGACTCGCTTTTTCACTTCTCGATGCTTCAGAAAGTAGATATTCAATTGCGTCAGATAATGTACAACCGAGCTCGGTTGCTCTGCTAGAAAGCTTTTCCCAAACTCGATAATCTAAGTCAATGGACTTTTTCTTTGTATGGACTTGCTCTGCATTGAAATGACGCTTCCTTTTCGCTCGGATAGCCTGCTTGAGTTTGTTGTCCAACTCTTCTGACATGTGGTTTTCTATCCAAGCTAATACAAGCGTAGGTTCGTGTTCAAGGCGTTTTAGCTCTGCAACCGCGGCATCTGCTTCACTTGTATCAATATGTCGGGTAATCGCTTCACCATCTTTCCATTTCTTGATGAGATACTTCCATTTCCACCCACACTCTAGATTCTCAAGCTGCTGATATTTCATTTATTCCGACCCATAAACATAACCTAGTGACAGCGTAACCCAGATAATTTACTTGGGCAAATAAAACTCTTAGAAGTATCGATGTTGATCACTCATTTGTCTAAGTATTGTTCATTGAGTGTTGAATGCCGTGAGCGAACCAAATTGGTGCTAGGGTGTTATAGTCCATTTCGTTATAATGTCGGCAAGATTGAATTACGATGAATTTTAATGAACCAACTTAATTGGCAAGACGTAACACCTTCACTTGAGCAGTACGAAGCACTTTTAAAGTCTGCACCTTCGTTACCAAAGAAGTCTTTTACTGATCTTCAACCGAGGATGTCGGCAACGATATCTCGCTTTTCCAAAATGTCGGGATTGACACGCGTGCTACTCATTAACTGCGTCGATAATTCTGTCTATAGAGAGTTCATCAGTAAAGCTCTTCAGAGTCATTCTAACGCTGCGATTGTTTTGTCGGAATCACTTGATGCCAAACGTTTATTTGACCGTTACAGTGTTGATGTAAGTGGTGATATTGCCTTCCAACCTGGCTTGATTTCACAAGCTGACGACGGTTATTTGATTGTACCTGCTAATCTCATTCTGGCTAACCCGGGACTTTGGCCGAATATAAAGTCTGCAATTCAACAAAACCTTATCGAGCCACTGAACCTAAGCCCTACTCGCTTACCTACTTCAGTACCGCCATCTAAAGCTTATGATGTAAAACTGATTGTAACTGGGGAAAGAAGTCAGTTAGCAGAGCTAGAATATATCGACGAGGACTTTTGTTCAGGCTTTGCCATGTATACCGAAGTTGAAGAAGATATTCATTTGTCAGAGCAGAATTTGACAGATTACTTTGGTTTGGTGAACTGGATATGTTCTCAATATCAGCTGCCTCACTTAACGGAATGTGGCTTTAGAAGACTGTTGCTAGCTGGTATGAGATTTACTGAAGATCAACATTATTTGCCGTTAGGTGTAATGTGGCATTCTCAACTTCTAACACTTGCCAGCCAGTTCAGTGATGGCCAAACATTAGATTACGAGTCATTAGATAAAGCGATTGACGACAAGTATTATCGCGAATCCTATCTTCCTCAGCGTGCCGTGTACGATATTTTAGATGGACAAGTCATTATTGAGACAACTGGGGAACAAGTTGGTCAAATCAATGGCCTAACCGTCATCGATATGGCTGGACACCCTGTCAGCTATGGTGAGCCTGCCAGAATATCGTGTGTAATTCACTTTGGTGATGGCGATGTTTCCGATGTTGAGCGCAAAGCTGAGCTTGGAGGCAATCTACATGCGAAAGGCATGATGATTATGCAAGCTTTCTTAAGCTCTGCTCTAAAACTGGATGAACCACTGCCTTACTCTGCCTCGATTGTATTTGAACAGTCTTATAGTGAAGTTGACGGTGACAGCGCATCTCTCGCAGAACTTTGTTGCTTGGTGAGTGCGTTATCTGAATCTCCAATTAATCAACAAGTTGCGGTTACAGGAGCCGTCGATCAGTTTGGTCGAGTGCAAGCAGTCGGTGGCTTGAACGAGAAAATTGAAGGTTTTTATCAGGTTTGTAAACATCAGGGTTTTACGGGAAATCAAGGCGTTGTCATGCCGAAATCAAACCTTAAACACCTTGCATTACATAAAGATGTAATAGAAAGCATTAAAAATGGTGAGTTCCATATTTGGTCCGTCTCTACGGTAGATGAAGCTATTCCGATTGTTATGAATAAACCTTTTAGAGGCGAAGACGAGAGCATTATTGGCAAAATAGCGGAACGTATTGAAAACTTTGAAAGACATGAGCATCCAGAAGGAATTGTGCAGCGCATCAAAAACTGGTTTGTCTAGTACTGATCGGAGTTGTTTAGCGTACACGTGTTCACTAAGATGCAGCTATCAAAAATTGGAGTAATTGATAATGCAAAACAAACGTGATTCTTATAACCGTGACGATCTACTTGCTTCTAGCCAAGGTGAGCTATTTGGACCAGGTTACCCTCAGCTTCCTGCGCCAAACATGCTAATGATGGATCGTATTACTAAAATGTCTGAGACAGAGGGCGATTTTGGTAAAGGTTTGATCTTGGCGGAATTGGATATTACTCCAGATTTGTGGTTCTTTGATTGCCACTTCCCTGGTGATCCAGTAATGCCTGGCTGCCTTGGCCTTGACGCGATGTGGCAACTTGTTGGCTTCTTCCTTGGCTGGGTTGGCGGTAAAGGTAAAGGTCGCGCTCTAGGTGTTGGTGAAGTGAAGTTTACAGGCCAAATCCTACCGACGGCGAAAAAAGTAACCTACGAAATCCATATGAAACGCGTCGTAAATCGTAAACTAGTAATGGGTTTGGCTGACGGTCGTGTATGCGTAGATGGCAAAGAAATCTATGTTGCGAAAGATTTGAAAGTTGGTTTGTTCCAAGACACTTCAAACTTCTAATCACGACTTTAATCGATTTATAAAGGCTCCTATTTAGGGGCCTTTTTGTTTGCCTAGTCTATAAATGTAGAAAAGGCTCCGCAGAGCCCTTTCGAATCCTTCTTTTTGTATGTGGAGAGTTTATTTGTAGAGACCAGATTGTCTTTCATCTCTGGCATCACGCCAACCACCTAACCAATACGACCGAGCATCAACTTGTTGATATGGGCAAGCCTCTTGAGACCTTCCATTCAACCCAGCTTTATAGCCTTGAGATTGAGCTCGTTCTAGGCGATCACGCTTTTGTCTCTTCATAGTTAATTCCTCATACAGGTCCATTTACTAACGTACAGCTGTTATTGTGAAACTTTGATGGAGTTTTTATGACTCCACTTATAAGAATCGATCAAGTTGAGTGATTTCTCAAGGCATAAAAAAAGCAGAGGCTCAAATGTGTGAGCCTCTGCTTGATTTAAAAATTACTGACGATTTTTGACTATTTTCTACGGAACCCAAACAATCCAAGCATGGTCAAAGCTAACCAACCAAGGCCTGCACCTTGACGCTCTGTTGTCGTTGAGTCAACGCTTCGAGACACAATGTCCTTCTCAGTCGCACCTGCAATAGGCACCAATTTTACAGCTACGATTTGCTCATCAGAACTACATGTCGCGTTGTTTGCTGTTGTACTGTAACCGCCAGCACATTTCATCGCGGTACCAGAAATCACACCTGCATCGTTGATATCGGTTGCGTCAAGAATACGGAACTGGTTGTTTTGTTCAGAGTAGTCACCGCCATTAGTCAAACTATCTAGGAACCAAGCTTTTCCATTAAATAGTGTTGAAGCACGTTCACTAGTCTCACCACCTACACTATATGGGTAGATAAAACCGCGCTTACGACGTGGCTTACCATCGTCTTCACGCGTCGTTTCCGCATCGAGCTGTCCGACAATTTCATTGTAAGAGTTGATCCCGCCCATCTTACCGCCCGCACCGCTGAAGAAAATTCCGGTACTTGGGTAAAAAGCGTTGATAGAATCCTTACGAACATCATTTACGATAAAGAGACGATTTGGAGCAGAACCCGTTGGCATTAAGTATCCACCTGAACGTTTTGCTTCACCAATAGCAACAAAATTTGAGTTAACATCGGTTAATCGTGAGTTTGTATGAACCGTATCATCGCCCTCACGCTGTCTCGCTCCTACAACAACTTTGTTTTTCCAAGTTGCGTTTTCAACGCTACCTTCTGCCTCTAGGGTTCCGACAAAAACAGTAGCATTCAGATAGTTATCATCACTGTATGTGTTGTAACCCACGCCGTAAACCGTTGTTCCATCTGTGACAAGGTCACGCATGCTTCCTTGAGCCAGTCTTTCTCCATCTTTAGATGTGCCACTTGGCCAAGCCAACTCACTGACGGTTCCACTTTGATCCCAAATAGCTGCTTTCGATGTGTGGTGAGCGCCATTGGTATTGCTTGCCGTTCGAGATACACTACCAACGGTAAAAATGCCATCGGTTTTCCAAGCGTGGCTTTGCACAACGCTTGCGTCGTTATCACCTGTAACAAAATTTGGTTCAATAGGTGCTACGACTGTATTTCTTGTTTCCAGTGTCGACTGGTTTTCACTGCTGACTTTACTTTGATTACCGACAGCTGCACCATCTTCGGTAAGCTGATTGATAACATTGTTATATTCATTTTTATAAGCAGCAGAATCGCCTTCTACAAATGCTAACGCATTAGAAGTAAAGTCTTTACTACGCTCTTTGTTCCATGGGGTCCAGTTTACAGAAGCCCAAGAGTCACAAGTAGAATAGCGAAGCTGGTTATAACAGTAACGTTCAAAATCTTTGAGTTCTTGGATGTAATAAAAGCCCGCGTCCAATCCAAATGGAATTTCCTCACGATAGCTGTTCCCATCCACGGCTTGTGTCGCTGAAATCGGTGTTGTGCGAGTTTCCATCGCAAGCTTAAATTGGTCTGGTGTACAGTTTGCTGCTGCATCAAAACAGCCCAAAGCGAAAGGGGAACCTGTTGAAGGATCTGTACCCGCATCACCTTGCTGAATTGCAACGCCGTAAGCCGTTTGGTAGTCACCGTTTGAACCATGATCCTGAGGTGAAACCTCAACCACTTGATACAATGCCGCCTGTGCGTTCATTGTGGTACCAACCATCATCGCAATGGCGGTCAATTTGAATTTATTACTACAATTCATTGAATTCTTAACTATCCTGTTGCATTGCTTCGAGTTCTTCCCATCTCTCGAATGCGATTTCCAACTCCTGCTCTAGTGCAGCAAGCTGTTCCAATACCGGCTGAGTTTGCTCTACAGGTTTAGCAAAGAACTCTGGATCGTTCACTTGCTCCTGAAGGCTCTCGATATCCGACTCTAATTGTTCTAGTTTAGCTGGTAGAGCTTCTAATTCTCTTTGCAGCTTATACGATAACTTCTTCGAGTTGTTCTTAGGTTGAGTTGTTTTGGGAGTTTCCTCAACCACTTTTTCTTTTTTCGCTGGCTTTTCAACCGCTTGACGAACCGCCAATACCTGCTCACGCTGCTGTCTTGCATCGTGATAACCACCAACAAACTCTTCAATCACTCCGTTGCCTTCGAAGATCCAGCTTGTGGTAACGGTATTATCAACAAACTCTCGGTCGTGGCTAACTAAAAGCAATGTGCCCTGATAGTTGGCAAGCATTTCTTCTAAAAGTTCCAACGTTTCGATATCCAAATCGTTGGTTGGTTCATCAAGAATAAGTAAGTTGTTTGGTTTCAACAAGATACGAGCTAGCAGTAATCGGTTTTTCTCACCACCAGAGAGCGCCTTAACCGGGGTTCTTGCGCGCTTAGGTGCAAATAAGAAGTCTTGAAGATAACTCAGCGCATGACGCTGACGTCCCCCAACCATTACTTCTTGTTTCCCATCCGCTAAGTTATCGATCACTGTTTTTTCTGGATCCAAAATCTCTCGGTACTGATCAAAGTACGCGACTTCTAATTTTGTTCCGCAGTGTAAACGACCAGACTGCGCTTCCAATTGCCCTAATAGCAATTTAAGTACCGTACTCTTACCGCAGCCATTTGGTCCGATAAGTGCAATACGGTCACCGCGCATAATGTTAAAGCTAAAGTTGTCGACGATTGTCTTGCCTTCGTAAGCAAAAGATATGTTTTCTGCTTCAAATACAATTTTCCCTGAACGTGAAGCATCATCGATATTAAGGTTAACTTTGCCTTGGACATCCCGGCGATCGCGACGCTCTTCACGAAGTTTCTTCAATGCGCGTACACGACCTTCATTTCGAGTTCGGCGTGCTTTAATGCCCTGCCGAATCCAAACTTCCTCTTGAGCAAGCTTTTTGTCGAATTCAGCATTCTGCATTTCTTCAACGCGGAGCATCTCTTCTTTTTCTTCTAGGTAGTTGTCGTAATCACCTGGGAAAGAAGCTAATTGCCCGCGATCTAAGTCAACAATGCGTGTTGCCATTGATTTGATGAACGCACGGTCGTGAGAAATAAAGATGATCGAGCCTTTGAAGTCTTTTAAGACGTTCTCTAACCATTCGATAGTTGTTACATCAAGATGGTTTGTTGGCTCATCAAGAAGTAATACATCAGGGTCACAAACCAGCGCGCGAGCTAAAGCGGCTTTACGTTGCCAACCACCGGATAAATCGGTCAGTTTAGTTTCTGGACTTAGTTTTAAAGCACCAAGTACGTTCTTAACACGGTCATCAAAGCGCCAAGCATTAGAATGGTCAAGCTGCTCTTGAACCTTGGCTAAACGGTTGATGTTTTTCTCACTCGGGTCTTGAGCAACAAGATCGAGAAGATCGTGATAAATCTTCAGTTGTTCGCCGATTTCAGCCAAACCGCCAGATACGTATTCGTAAACCGTACCCTCTTGATTACGCGGTGGATCTTGTTCAAGTCGAGAAACAACGACGTCTTGAGTGATTTGAATCTTGCCGTCGTCCAACAAAATGTCGCCGGCAAGCACTTTCATTAACGTGGACTTACCTGCTCCGTTGCGACCCACTAAACAAACGCGTTCGTTTTCTTGAAGAGCGAACTCCGCTTTGTCCAGTAATGGGTGATCACCAAATGCAAGTTGTGCGTTATGAATGGTAAGTAATGCCATTATTATCCAACCAATGTGTGAGTTGTTCTAAGTCAAACGGCCAGTTCAACTCAGAATCTTGATACTTTAATACGGGTATTGTGACGCCGTAACGAGAAAACAGTGCATCATCGAACGCAATATCAATGATATCTGTTTGCTCGGCCAAACCAATTTGGTCTACTAGAGCAAATGCCATCTCACAAAGATGGCATCCCTCCGTGCTATACAATATCAGCACGTATTAATCCTTTTGTTTACACTACGCGTGCGTTACTAGCCAACAGTTATGAATCTGTTTATTACGCGCAAAATCTAATGGTAACGTTTGAGAAGAAATATTCTGAGCCTTCAAACCAAGTTCGGCCAGCGACTCTTCATCCATCTTGAAGTGGCGCTTGTTATTAGAGAATACGATAGTGCCTCCACTTCTTAGTAAACGTTTAAGATTCTTCATCAGTTTAATGTGGTCACGTTGTACATCGAATGATGTTTCCATACGCTTAGAGTTAGAGAACGTAGGTGGATCAATAAAGATCAAGTCGTACTCACCTTTCGCGTTTTCTAGCCATTGCAAACAGTCTGCTTGTTCATAGCGATGCTGACGTCCTACACAACCGTTAAGCTGCATATTGTCTTTCGCCCAGTTCAAGTAGGTATTTGACATATCAATAGTCGTTGTGGAACGAGCGCCACCAACCGCTGCGTGAACCGTCGCACTCCCAGTATATGCAAACAAGTTTAAGAAATCTTTACCTTGCGCCATTTCACCTAAGCGACGACGAGTGATCTTATGATCCAAGAACAAGCCAGTGTCTAGATAGTCATGAAGGTTTACGATCAGCTTCACGCCGTACTCGTTTACTTCAAGCGTCTCTGATACCTGACCTAATTTTTGGTATTGGCTGCGACCCTTCTGCTTTTCACGAACTTTAAGTACAACTTTGTTCGCCTCTACACCTGTCACCTGAATCGTTGCACGAATAATATCCGTTAGGCGACGTTTTGCTTTTTCTTCTGGAATGTTTTTTGGCGCAGCATACTCTTGAATTACGATTTGATCGC
Organism: Vibrio chemaguriensis; assembly: GCF_012275705.1. NCBI lineage: Bacteria > Pseudomonadati > Pseudomonadota > Gammaproteobacteria > Vibrionales > Vibrionaceae > Vibrio > Vibrio chemaguriensis. The sequence continues at coordinate 57,823 of NZ_SHOE01000002.1, read as the reverse complement.
CGTATACATCTATCGCCACATTGTATTCAGGAAGGTCAGCGTCATAGATTCGGTAGCAATCAAGCTTCTCTTTACGAGCCCACTTGCCAATCTTGCCAATGTTTTTCTTTAAACGGTTTGAAAAGTCTGGTGCGATTTGAACATTAGTATCAGCACCCTTCACTTCATCAGCACTGCGCTCTGCAATACTGTAGTTCTTTTGGTGACAAGGTAACGCACCATTATTCAATTTAAATTGTTTATCAGCACGCATACGAAGACAGCTCAGAAGCTCGTCTGAACTCGAGAAGATAGAGGCTTTACATCCACCAAACTCAGATTTTAGCTGTCCACCAAATGCGGTGTAGAGAGCAATTAGCCCCGGCTCAGTTCCTAGACGTTCACCGTAAGGTGGGTTTGAAACGATAACACCGTGTTCGAATCCTGCAGGACGAGTAATGGTTGCAGCATCACCTTGTGCAAACTCAATCAATTCTTCAACGCCTGCTCTGCGCGCGTTTTCTTGAGCAACTTTTAATACTTTAGGGTCGTTATCGAAGCCAAAAAACTTAGCGTCAACTTTCTTGACACCCCGTCTAGCTTGAACATTAGCCTCTGATTTAATCTCTGCCCAAGTCTCTGGTTCAAAGTCTTCCAACACTTCGAAACCCCATTGCTTTCGCTTAACGCCAGGGGCCATGTTGGCAGCCATCATCGCAGCTTCAATAAGCAAAGTACCAGAACCGCACATTGGATCGAGTAATGGTTGATGCCCATCCCAGCCACAACGCATGATAATCGCAGAAGCAAGCGTTTCACGTAACGGGGCACGACCCGATTCTGGTCGGTAGCCACGTTGATGCAAACCACTGCCTACCATATCTATCCCAAGCAACGCTTTATCTTTATGCAAACGAACGTGAATACGAACATCTGGACGTTCTTTACTGATGTTGGGACGCGGCAAACCTTTATTTTCAAAGCAATCTACGATGCCATCTTTGACTTTCATCGCACCGTACTGGCTATTTCTGATCTCACGGTTTGTGCCGTTAAAGTCCACAACAAAACGTTTAGAGCTATGAAATTGGTTAACCCAGTTAATAGCAGATGTAGATAAATACAAGTCCATGTCGTTGTTACACGTGAACTCAGATAAAACACGTACAAATCGAGACGCTAAACGGCTCCACAAACAACAGCGATAAACCTGTTCGTTTGTCGCTTTAAATTTTACGCCTGCCTGTACTGGTTTCGCATTTTCAATGCCTAGTTTAGTCAGTTCTTCAACAAGCAAATTTTCCATGCCATTTGAAGTTACCGCGAGATATTGATTCATAGTGTTCTTTCGCTGATAAAAAATGGCTTCAATTATACCTGACTTTACGATCAATGCCTCGTTTTTAAAGGAATTTCCCCACCTGTTAGTTCAAATCATCACCAACAAAATGATCTGAAACTTTCAACATCTTTAATTTGAGTGTTTTTTATTCACGAACGAAATTTTGTTCCCTTGGCAAGAAGTGAATACTTATTTACATTAATTTTGGTGTATACCAGGGCATGGTTGTTAATGTAAGTTACTTACATTTTTGCCTTATAGGGGAATAAATGGGGTCATTTTAAACGCTAGGTTGCCTAGTTAAGGGAGTCATCAGATTGAAATAAGTAAAATAAAAGTGACCAGCTTCATGTTTGCATGCATAGAAAGCATACAATTTCATGGTTGATGGGGCTCTAGTATCAAAGGAAAGGACAAAAAAAATCGACCTAACGAGGTCGACTAATGCAAACAAAGGAACGAAATAAAGAAAAAATTAAACAGGTTTACCCCACCATTGCCATAGGGGTTATTGCAAAGAGGTGATTTGCACAAGCCATGCGGTCATGCATTACTTTAATCGGCTGCCCAAACTGAAGCGCCTTATTGCCATCAAGCACAAACGCTTCTTGGTTAACATAAGCACATAAGCTCGACGTCTCGCCTGGTTCTAACACGATGAACATGCCATCAGAATATTGGTTTGTTAGAAAGACCATGTCCCCTTCTTCAGGCTCGTAACCTGAGGACTGTGCGTCAAAGAACCAGCTTTTAGGCTGTACAGGTTTATGAAAGCGCTTTGCTGCAACACAATACAGTGTTAACTCAGCTTGGCGGTATTCGCTGATGTCGAGGCATCGAATACGTTCATTAAACGTTTGGAATGCACTGGCGTCATCAACGGTAAATTCATTGTTTGAGAAGGCACAGTTAACCAACAATTTTCGGGATAAATTGGTTTGGAAAATCATTTCCTCCCCCAGATCCAGCATTAAGCAAGCTTTTTGCTCGTCAAAATACCAATTCCATTTGTCGCTGGGTTTAAGCATTATTCCGTTCTCTCTTGACTAGTTAAATCAGTGGTAAAGAGGTAAGACGCTTAATTACCTACTCGTGATTTTTAAATTTTACAAACGAACGGATAAAAAAAAAGAGGAAACAAAGTCCTCTTTTTTATGTAATAGCTACTGATTTTTCAGTGGTTTTTGATGTGTATGTTAAAGATTCTTAACAATATCACGTACTAGGCCTGGGCCGTGGTAAATAAAACCGGTGTAGACTTGAACAAGTTTAGCGCCTGCCATCAGCTTTTCTTTGGCTGCAACATAGGAATCCACACCACCAACACCGATAATTGGAAGTTTGTCTCCTAGCTCTTCATGAAGCTTACGTACGACTTCCGTAGAGCGTGATTGCACAGGGCGACCACTTAAACCACCTGCCTCATTGGCGTGTTTCATTCCTTCTACGATCGTGCGATCCAGAGTTGTGTTAGTCGCGATCACACCATCTATATTGTTTTTCAATAAAGAATCGCAGATTTGGCAGATTTCTTCGTCACTCAAATCAGGCGCAATTTTTAATGCTAGCGGGACGTATTTGTTGTATTTCTCTGAAAGTTCCGCTTGTTTCGCTTTTAATTCAGAAAGTAGTTCATCAAGCGCTTCACCATATTGAAGTGAACGAAGACCCGGAGTGTTTGGTGATGAGATATTAACCGCAATGTAGCCTGCGTACTCATACACTTTCTCCATACAAATCAGGTAGTCCTCTGCCCCTTTCTCAATTGGTGTGTCTTTGTTTTTACCAATATTAATTCCGAGAACACAGTTGAATTTTGCTTGCTTTACATTCTCGACCAAATTATCAACGCCTAGGTTATTAAAGCCCATGCGATTGATGATCCCTTCAGCTTCGACTAAGCGAAATAAGCGTGGTTTATCATTCCCTGGTTGCGGACGAGGTGTTACTGTGCCAACTTCGACAAAGCCAAAACCCATGGCATCAAATGCTTCAATGCATTCACCGTTTTTATCTAAGCCAGCCGCAAGACCTACTGGGTTACGGAATGTTAGTCCCATACACTCAACTGGACGAGTTGGTAATTGTTGGCGGTAGAAGAGATCAAGTGGTGTGCCGTTAAAGCGTTGGAAGTTCTTGATTGCAAGATCGTGTGCCTTCTCGGCATCGAGTTGGAAAAAGCCAGTTCTGGCTAGACGGTAAAGCATTGTGCCTCCGAAAGAAAAAAGCCCCGTATAAACGGGACAATATTATTTACTGTTTTTCATCGTAATTCAATGAAAATGAATGTATTAAGTAAAAACCTATATCTTTCTAATATTTTCAAATATAAAACAAACAATTAGAGTAAGATTTCAACAATAAAATTTATAACTAACCAGCCTAAAGCAATCGATTTCAGCCTATTTTAACTTCCCAACGCCGTTACACTGTAACTTAACTGGCGCTATAGTAGAAACGATGAGCAACAAAAAAGCCTCGCTAAATAACGAGGCTTTTACTTACAATTTGACTAACTCATCTACTCTTTCGACGAACAGTTGAGATTCAAGAGTACTAATTCTCGAAGTGCTACAGAAAACTTAGCAAATTCGTGGACAGAGCCAACTTTGAACTCATTCAAGATGCTTTCCCAACGGTGCAGTGATTGCTCGTTAGTTTCCATCCAATCTTCTAACGCTTTCATCACGTCTAGCTCTTCCGTTGCACAGCCGCAATTTAATACCTGAGCCGTAAGTTGACGTTGTTGCCAGTCCAGATCTTCTCGGAATGCAGCTCTTGCTAGTGCCTGCCAGTTATTATCAACGGCTTGGCTGTTAATTTGCTTCAAGAACCAGTGTAACGATAAACGGTCACCTAAGTTAAAGTAGAGCTTCGATGCTTGCTCAACCGTTTTGCCTGTTTCACTCGCCACTGATGAGATATCCAGTGCAGATTGTAAGCTGGATAAACGAGCGACTTGATGTGCAAGTTTCTCTTCTACCCCTTTCTCAATCCACCCTTGAGCAAGTTCATTGTGTTCTTCTACTTCAGACTCAACCAGCATAGTGTCTAAGGTTTCAGTGATAACATTGACATCTTGCTTGTAGATAGCAATCAGCTCACCAACTGTGCATTTACCACTGCGGTTGCGAAGCAACCAACGTGCAATTCGACGTAGTGCTCGACGAACATAAAACATGATTTCGTACTGAGCTTGAGCTGTGGCGATATTATCGAGTTCACGAGTCTGCTTAAGAATTGCTTCTAGATCGAAAATTTCACGAGCCGCACTGTATGCGTTAGCAATATCGACAACACTTGCACCGGTTTCTTCTTGCAAACGAGTGACGAAATTACAGCCCATTTCATTAACCATCTGGTTAGCCAATGCTGTAGCGATAATTTCAGCTCGCAGTGGGTGATTAACCATTTGATCTTTATAGTTACGTCGTAACGCACTTGGGAAATATTCAACAAGCTGTTTCGCATGGAATTCATCATTCGCGATTTCATCCGTAACAAGTTGCTGTTTAAGTACCATTTTACCGTAGGCAACTAACACTGATAGCTCAGGGCGAGTCAGACCTAGTCCCTGTTTTTCACGCTCGATTAGCGTTTCATCATCAGGGATGTATTCGAGAGCACGATCCAAGTACCCTGCTTTTTCCATGGTATGGATGAATCGAATTTGTTCCTTAACAATGCCAACACCTTGCTGTTCAGTCACGGAGATCGACTCCGACTGACGGTAAGCATCATCTAAGACAATTTCACCCACTTCGTCTTCCATAGACTCTAGAATTTGGTTACGTTGCTTAACCGTAAGATCGCCATTTGAAACCAGTCCATTAAGGAAGATCTTGATGTTGACTTCATTATCCGAACAGTCAACGCCACCCACGTTATCAACGAAGTCTGTGTTCACTCGGCCGCCAGTCAGTGCGTATTCAATACGACCAAGCTGAGTCATACCCAAGTTACCGCCTTCGCCAACTACTTTTGCTCTTAAGTCACGGCCGTCAATGCGCAGCATGTCGTTAGCACGGTCACCAACATCCGTATGAGTTTCTGTCGAGGCTTTAACGTAAGTGCCGATACCACCATTCCAAAGCAGATCGACTTTCATTTTCAAGATCATCTTAATCAGATCATTAGGCGCTAAAGATGCTTTCTTAGTACCTAACATTTTCTGAATTTCTGGCGTTAACTGGATCGATTTTGATCGACGAGAGAAGATGCCACCACCTTGAGAGATCAAATCTTTATTGTAATCTTCCCAGCTTGATCTTGGCAGATTAAACAAGCGGTTACGTTCTTCCCAGCTGGTGGCTGAATCTGGATTTGGATCAATAAAGATGTGCATGTGGTTAAAGGCAGCTTGCAATCGAATATGCTTCGATAACAGCATACCGTTACCGAACACGTCACCTGCCATATCACCTACACCGATTGCGGTAAAGTCAGTGGTCTGGCAGTTGATGCCCATTTCACGGAAGTGACGCTTAACAGATTCCCAACCACCTTTTGCAGTGATACCCATCGCTTTGTGGTCGTAACCATTTGAACCACCTGAAGCAAATGCGTCACCTAACCAGAAGTCGTACTCTGCAGAAACAGAGTTCGCTAGATCTGAGAATGTTGCTGTGCCTTTATCTGCAGCCACTACTAGGTATGGGTCATCTTCGTCATGGCGCACAACGTTTTGTGGTGGCATGACTTCACCTTCAATGATGTTATCTGATACATCAAGTAGCGCACGAATAAATCGTTTGTAACAACGTTGGCCTTCAGCAAAGATCTCATCACGGGTTGTGAGAGATGGCTGGCGTTTACAAACAAAGCCGCCTTTTGCACCCACAGGTACGATAACGGTGTTCTTAACTTGCTGAGCTTTTACGAGACCAAGAATCTCTGTACGGAAATCTTCTTGACGGTCTGACCAACGTAAACCACCACGAGCCACTTTTCCGCCACGAAGGTGAACACCCTCAATATCTGGTGCGTACACAAAGATCTCGAACGCGGGTACAGGCTGCGGAATCTCTGGAATATCGCTCGGTTTCATTTTCAAAGATAACCAAGGCTTAGGTTGCTTGCTTTCGTCTAATTGATAGTAGTTAGTACGAAGTGTCGCCATGATCATGTCGATGTAACGACGAATAATACGATCATCATCCAAGCTCTCTACACGATCCAACTGCTCTGTTAGCTTTTTAATCAGATCGTTTTGGCCTTTTTCACTGCCTTTGTGTTTCGGATCGAATCGCTTGGTGAACAGCTTGACTAGACCTGTTGCTAAGTCTGGGTAGTGGCTTAGCGTGTCTTCGATGTATTGTTGACTGAATGGGAAACCGACTTGGCGCATGTATCGAGCATAAGCACGAAGAATGGAAATCTCACGCCCAGATAGCGACGCACCTAGTACCAATCGGTTAAAACCATCACTTTCAAGGTTGCCCGCCCAAATTGCGGCAAATGCTTGTTGGAAACGGTCACGAGCCTCACGAAGATCAACCGTTTTCTCGCTCTTATGCAGCATAGAGAAATCAAGGATCCAGAATGTCTGTCCGTTGTTTTTCTCGATCTCATACGGTGATTCACCTATCACTCGTAAGCCAAGGTTTTCAAGCATTGGCATTACGTCAGAAAGATGGATTGGCTCATCGCGATGGTATAACTTCAAGCGAACAGCTTTTGAATCCGCCCCCTCTTCTTGAGGTCGGTAGAACAACATGCCAAGTTTATTATCATCACTTAACGCTTCTAAGCGTTCAATATCTGCAACCGCAGAACCTGGCATCATGTCCTCTTTGTATGAGCGAGGGAACGCACTCATATATTCTTTTGAAAGAGGAAGGCCTTTGCTTTCACCAAAGTTAGCAATGATGGATTCTTTTAGTCTGTCATCCCAAGAGGTAGAAACTTCCATTAGGTTTTGCTCGATCTTTTTCACGTCTACGTCAATGTTGTTATTGTCTACACGAACAATGTAATGTGTTCTCGCTAGCGGGCTTTCTGAGAAGAACGTTGTAAATTCAACTTCTTGCTCGCAACCAAAGTACTGCTTAAGAATGCGTTGAGTTTGACGACGTAACTCTGTGTTGTAACGATCTTTAGTGACATAAACCATGCAGCTAAAGAAACGACCAAATGGGTCCTTACGAACAAATAAACGCAGTAAGTCACGATCTTGCATTTGTACAACACCCATACCCACCTCAAGCAACTCTTCTTCATTTGCTTGGAGTAGTTCATCGCGTGGGTAGTTTTCTAAAATATTGTGCAATGCTTTGTATGAATACGATCCGTGACGGTATCCGCTCGCTTCAAGGATACGGTCCACTTTTTCACGAATCAGAGGGATGCTTTGTACCGCTTGGTTATACACGGCAGAGGTATATAGACCAGTAAAGCGATGCTCACCTATTACTTTACCGTTTTCATCAAACTTCTTAATACCGATGTAATCAGTATAAGCTGGACGGTGAATACGAGATGCTTTGTTACCTTTTGTGATGATCAGAGCGTATGGCTTTTTCGCTTCTAACCGCGCTGAATCTGAAAGCTCAGATAGCTTGACGCTACGCACACGCTTGTCATCAGCAAATAGACCAAGTCCTTTTTCTTTAGCAGGAACAAGCTCGGTATCACCATTGACTTCTTCTAAGTCATAATCTTTGTAACCCATAAAGGTAAAATTATGATCTTCTAGCCAACGAAGAAATGCGATCGTTTCGTCCATACGATCCGTTTGGATAGAAACACGATCTTTATTTTTCTCAAGTTCATCAGTCACAAGCTTAAGCTTATCAACCATTTGCTTCCAGTCATCAACGACTAAACGAGTGTCAGATAGAATTTTTAACAGCTCTTCTTTAAGCGCTTGCATCTCTTCTTTACTAGTAAGGCGGTCTACCTCGATATGGAACAGTGATTGAAGAACACCACCCTCACCGTTTACGTCGGTAACTTGGCCTTTTTTATCACGCTGTATCTGTGTTGGGTTGTTTAACATTAGGTGGCAAACAAGGTCCAAACGCGCTAAAGCCATTTTGACTGAGTCCACTAAGAATGGACTATCTGGAACAACAATTTCTACGATTGTGTGTGTGGATTGCCAGCCTTGACGACTTACGGTCGGGTTAAATACTCGTACCGAAATCTCTTCTGGTTTTTTTTCATTGATATGGTGCCAAAGGCTGACGACAGCACCATAAAGATCGGATTCGTTTCGCTGAATCAGGTCATCATCAGCAATGTTACTGAATAAGTGTTGAGCAAGTTTAGTTACAAGCGTTTGGTGAGAAAGCTCGAGTTTGTCTTGAATCAGTTGGTAAACTTTTTCAAGCAGAACCGGCACTACATTTTCACGCGCGGTCATATTCACACTCCACATTAGAATTGTTGTTTTGTAGGGGGACTTAGTAGCTAGGTTGTTACCTTAGAAACTAAGCATAGGTAATGCATGTGCCCATTGTAAAAGCATAATTACAAATGTTTAACAACTAATCGTGGTGGTAAGAGGTGAAATGTCCGATTCTGTGACTAAGATTCCTATTTAACTCTCTGCAAATACAATACATCACAGAGTTTCTAACTTAAGAAACTTATTATTTTGGTCAGTTGTTAGTCTAAACTGGCCTTTAATGCCTAATTGACTAAGAAATGGTCTGAATCGTGCGGCGGGTAACTGCAAACGTAAACCGTTATGTGTGACGACTTGAACAACACTTGCCGCGCCAGAATAATGGGATAAAAACGTTTGATATGAAATGTTGAGGTTGAAGTAGTAATAGTTCATGAAGTAAAAACTAAGTGACATAAACAATAAGGTGGCCTTAATGACCACCCTATTGTGTTGTTTACTATTCGTCTAGTGCTTTAGTCACTTTTTCGAATAAGTCTTTAGCAAGATTATCCATTGCTTTGAGCTTTTCAAGTTCTGCTTTGATCAAAGCTTGGCGACCTTCATCGTATTTACGGAACTTAAGCAAAGGATCAATCATTCTAGATGCAACTTGTGGGTTCGAATCATTAAGTTGGCGAAGGATTTCTCCTGCAAATTGGTAACCTGCACCGGATTTATCATGAAAACGCACAGGGTTGGCACTTAAGAACGAACCAATCAAACTGCGCGTACGGTTCGGGTTCTTCAAACTAAATGCTTCGTGGTTCATGGTAGCTTTCACTTTTTCAAGTGCATCCTCTGCAGGATTGCTACCTTGAAGTGCAAACCACTTGTCCATAACCAAACCATCGTGCTTCCATTTATCGCTATAATCTGCCATTAGAACTTCACGACACTCAAGCTGTGCACTATTTGCCGCACTCATCGCTGCAATCGTATCTGTCATGTTATTTGCAGATGCGTATTGTGCTTTCACTAAATCATTACCTTTTTCCGTATGTGCTAGGTATTGCAGACAACGGTTACGTAATGCACGCTTGCCAATCGCAGCATGATCGATCGTGTACTCTGTTTGCTTCAGTGTATGATAAGTTGCACTTAGCTCATCTTCTAACTCTTGAGAAAGTGACACTGTAATGCTGTTTAGCACTTTGTCTACGACATCGATGTCAATTTGCTGGTACCAGCCAGTAATCTCATTAATTGAAGGCAAAGAGAAAACTTGAGCAATGAAAGCTGGCTCAAGCGTCTCATCCAATAGCACACCACGGAACGCATCTATCACGCCTTCAGAAAGCGATACTTCTTGTCCGGCTTGAACGTTTTTCACGTTCTGACGAATGTACTTAGCCAATAGTATTTGGCTTGCATCCCAACGAGCAAAGTCATTCGTCGCGTGTTTCATCAAGAAGACTAATTCATCATCACTGTAGTCGTATTCTAGTTTTACTGGTGCCGAAAATTCACGCAACAAAGATGGCACTGGTTGTTCTTCGACATTTTCGAATACGAACGTTTGCTTATCTTGTTTAATATCTAATACGTTATGAACAGATTCACCGTTAATCAGCAATGGGATAACTTGACCTTTCGAATCGTACAGCTCGATATCAAACGGAATGTGCAACGCTTGCTTTTCAGCCTGGTCTTGCGTTGGCTCCGTAAATTGCTCTACCGTTAGCGCGTAAGTTTTTGCATTGGCATTGTATTCGCTATTTACGCGCAGCGTCGGTGTACCAGATTGGCTGTACCATAGACGGAATTGTTTTAAATCGACACCGGTGGCATCTTCCATTGCAGAAACAAAGTCTTCGCATGTCGCAGCAGTACCATCGTGACGTTCAAAGTAAAGTTTCATCCCTTTTTGGAAGCCCTCTTCGCCAAGGAGTGTATGGTACATGCGAATAACTTCGCTGCCCTTTTCATACACTGTTAGCGTGTAGAAGTTGTTCATCTCAATGACTTTGTCAGGACGAATCGGGTGAGACATTGGGCTTGCATCTTCTGCAAACTGAGGGCCACGGATGATACGTACGTTATCGATGCGATTATCTGCGCGAGAGCCTAAATCAGAAGAAAATTCTTGGTCACGGAATACGGTTAAGCCTTCTTTTAGACTTAGTTGGAACCAGTCACGGCAAGTGACACGGTTGCCAGTCCAGTTGTGAAAATACTCATGACCGATCACAGCTTCGATACCTAAGTAGTCACGATCGGTCGCCGTTTGGTCATTCGCCAGAACATACTTTGAGTTAAAGATGTTTAGGCCTTTGTTTTCCATTGCGCCCATATTGAAGAAATCAACGGCAACGATCATGTAAATATCCAGATCGTATTCAAGGCCAAAGCGTTCTTCATCCCACTTCATCGAGTTGATCAGCGATGTCATCGCATGGCCTGCACGATCTAAGTTACCTTTATCAACAAAGATTTCTAAATCAACACTGCGACCTGACATCGTTGTGTATTTGTCACGCAGTACGTCAAAGTCCCCTGCGACAAGAGCAAACAAGTAAGCTGGCTTTGGATGCGGGTCCTGCCATTGAACCCAATGACGACCGTTCTCTGCATCGCCTTCTGCAATTCGGTTACCATTGCTCAGCAAATATGGATAAGCGGATTTATCTGCGATCACTTTTGTCGTGTATTTTGCCAGAACATCAGGACGATCTAAGTAATAAGTAATACGACGGAAGCCCTCGGCCTCACACTGAGTACAAAATGCGCCGCCTGATTTGTACAAACCTTCGAGTGCTGTATTCGCTTCAGGATCAATTTTGGTGACGATTTCAAGTTCAAACTCGGATGGAAGATCGGTCAGTACAAGCGATGATTCTTTCACTTCGTGATGAGCCCAATCCTCACCGTTTACTTTTACAGCGCGCAGCTCAAGCCCCTCGCCATCGAGTTCTAGCGTTGTTGTATCGCCTTTTTGAGCAACCTTTGATATCGCCGTAACGATGGTGTCATTGTCATAAAGATCAAACGTAAGATCGATATCGGTAATCGCGTGAGATGGCTCTTGATAATCTTTACGATATTTGGCCTGGGGAGCTTGGGACATGAGCATAAATCCTTGTATGTCGAACAACAAAAATACCAGACTGCATGATCAAAAATGCAGTTCTGGTATCACTATATAAGCTATTTGTAGGGGTTGTGGTATCAGAATACAAGTCTTTCCATCAAAAAACGGAGCTTTTAGTGCTCTAGCTCCGTTTTTTGATTAACATTTAAACAACATTGACAATTTACCGTATGCTCGCGTAATTTGTCGTAGCAAGATAAGCTATCAAGGCGTTACCCGATTAAGTACCGCGTACATATCGCCATTTGAATCTTCGATCGTTAATTCATTTTTGTTGAGCTTATAGGTGGTCCCGTGCTCGCCATTTTCATAGAGCAAGACTAAATATTCATCTTCTGTGTAGAAAACACCTTGCTTGATTGACTCATCCCCTTCTTCGTTGGATACCCGAAACATAAACACGAAGTCAGGTTGAAGTATCAGATCCATATGGTTGATGTTGTTTGCCACAAGGCCATCTCCGGATACATAAGAGCTAGACCATATGCCCGCTAGCGAGTTAGACAACCCTTTAGTAAAAGTCACACCATTAAGATCAAGCGTATTGTGATTATTGCGATAGGCATAAATTTGAGGCTCATCTGTGTTTAAGCCAAGAACGATGGTGTCTTCATTGGCGTTATACAATCCTTCCCAATGATCGACAGAATAATCTTTCTTTTGAATATCAATAGAAAAGCTGTAGTCGGAACCCAGTGACAGTTTTATCGCACGAAAATTTTCAGCCGACTCTTCGGGGTTTGGGTTCATTAAATACCAGTCTCCGATGAGAAACGGCGTGTCAAAGTGACTTAATTCATCTTCTCTGGTGTTTTCTCCGCTAAACACACTAAAGCAGCAAAAGCTAAGTAAAATAAAGAACCATTTCATATCGGCATCCTTATCGTTTTCTTTTAGCTTAGGCAGTAGTCCTCACTTTCGCGAAATTTTAGATGTAGATCACGTAAATTATTGGGAAAAAATAAGCGAATATCTTACTTGATACTCAATACAAACAAAGATGAAAAGACATAAAAAAAGAGTGAGCCTGAAAGACTCACTCTTTTTACTTTGAATTGCCAGTTATTATGACTGATTTTTCTGCTTGAGCAGATCAACCATAATCGCGACAGACTCATCTAAATAAACATCAGGCGCTTCATAATCTTTAGGTATATCATCCAATGTTTTGAATGCTTCCTTACCTAAAGCAGCTTGACGCTCATTGATGCGTTGCAAACGAAGTGCTTCCGCTTTATCCGATTCAGCCTTACGAACTTTCTCGTTCAAAGACAACATATTATCGTCTTTTTCTTTACGATACTTCTCTATGTCTTCATTGATGAAACGGAATTCCATCTCATCAGAAATACGCTTGTTATGAAGAGCGGTGAGTTTTTCAACTAGTGCTTCGTTGCTTGGGAAGGTTTGATATTTTGCTTTATCAATCTGATCCCAAGGTAGTGCATTGTCTTCTACACTTTCACCCGTTTCAGAAGCTTCAATTGGTGTTGGGTACGAAATATCAGGTGCAACACCACGATTTTGCGTACTTCCACCGTCAATACGGTAGAACTTCTGAATCGTGTACTGAACGTAGCCTAGCTCTTTATCGAAAAGATCGTAGATATGATTCAGTGAACGATGCTGTTGAACTGTACCTTTGCCGAAAGAATTTTCACCTAAAATAATGGCACGATTATAATCTTGCATTGCTGCGGCGAAAATTTCAGACGCTGAAGCACTGTAGCGGTTAATCAACACCGTCAGCGGACCATCGTAGCTCACTTTTCCGTCAGTATCAGAGTTCACCTTAATACGACCATAGCTGTCACGAACTTGAACAACAGGACCTTCTTTAATGAATAACCCTGTTAATGCTGTCGCTTCCGTTAATGCACCACCACCGTTGTTACGTAGATCAACGATTACGCCGTCAACGTTTTTGGTTTTTAACTCAGCAAGCAGTTTATCGGTATCTTTCGACAAACCGACGTAGAAACTTGGCACTTCTAAAATACCAATCTTCTTACCATCTTTTTCGATGATCTCCGACTTAACTGCGCGATCTTCTAGGCGAACTTTGTCACGAACAATTGTGACAATGTAACTCTTCGCATCGTTACCTTCTGGCAAGATCTGTAGATTAACCTTTGTGCCTTTTGGGCCTTTGATTAATTGAACTACATCATCCAGACGCCAACCGATCACGTCGACAATCTCTTCACCATCTTGTCCAACACCGATGATTCGATCCCCTTCGCCAAGTTGCTTGCTCTTCGACGCAGGGCCACCAACAACAAGTGAACGAATTACTGTGTAATCGTCAGTCATTTGCAGAACGGCACCAATGCCTTCCAGAGAAAGGTTCATTTCCGATTGGAATTGCTCAGCATTACGTGGAGAAAGGTGGCTAGTATGAGGGTCGACTTGTCGGGCGAAGGCATTCATATATAACTGGAATGCATCTTCGTTATTAGTCTGTGTGATCCGCTTCATCGCGTTGTTATAACGCTTCTCTAAAACCTCTTTAATCTCTGGCCATTCTTTGCCAGTCAGTTTCAGATTTAACGCGTCATATTTCACGCGCTTACGCCATAACTCGTTGAGCTCCGCTTCGTCTTTTGGCCATGCAGCTTCAGAACGGTCTAACTCTATCTCGTCGTCAGTATCAAACTTGATCTCTTCGTCGAGTAGCGTTAACGCATAAGCAAAGCGCTCGAAACGCTTTTGCATTGAGAGGTTATAAACATCAAAAGCAATTTGGTTGTTACCAGCTTTTAGCTGATCATCAAGCTCAATTGACCAGTCTTTAAAAGAGTCGATGTCCGCTTGAGTAAAAATATTTCTATTATAATCAAGCAATTCTACATAGCGTTCAAAGATCGCTTTGGAGAAATCATCATTGAGGCTGAAATGCTTATAATGAGAGCGGGTAAATCGAGAGGTGACTCGTTTGCTAGCTGTTTCGTGCTGAACTTCAGGAGCGAGAACCGGCAAGTCATCTTTATGTAGTTTGGCTTCGAGAGCCTGAGCTGATGCTGCTAGCCATAAGCTAGCAGCAATCAGTGTCACTTTTGAACGGCAATTCATGCGTAGGAGTATCTCCTTTATGCGCGCAAGTGCTCCGCTTTCACAACCATTTGTAGGCCGTTAGCAAGTTGAACACGTACATCATCCTTATTGATCTCAACAATGGTCGCTGCCATGTTTCCTTTGCCCATGTTCACGTTAACTGCGTTACCTACTGTGATTTCGTCAGCATTTAGAGCGCGCGTTTCTACAGGCTTAGTTGTTTTTTGTACTTTTGGTTTGTTAGTACGACGAGGCTGTTGAGGCTTTTTAGCCGCTGGTTTCGCTTTCGCCTTACCCTCTTCACGAGCTTTTTGTGCTTGTTCTTTACGACGAGCTTGAACTTTTGCCTTGCTTTCTGCAAGTGTCGCTTTCGCGTGTTCAACGTGCTCTTCTTCTAGCTCACCACAAGGGTTGCCGTCTAGGTCTACACGTACTGCACCTGGTTTTACACCATGTAGGTAACGCCATGATGAAGTGTATTGTCTTAACGCTGCACGAAGCTGTGTTTTGCTTACTTTTTCGTCTTCACTTAGACGTTCCGCAAGATCTTGAAAAATACCAATTTTCAGAGGTTTTGCTTCACCTTCTAAAGTAAAGCACTTAGGGAAACATTCAGCAATATATGCAATAACTTCTTTGCTGTTTTTTAACTTTTCAGTCATGAGGGTTCCTGATTTGAGCGGATTTCCGCGAAGCATTAAGAAAAAATATTCTCGTATTATAGTGACATGCCAAGGAAAAACCACACTCGAGGGCTAATTTATGCGTCGTTCGCGTGTGAATTAGGCAGCTTTTCTACTTCAGCCATGAAATGAGTGAGACCTTCTTCGTCTGTTTCATTGAATCGACCAATACTTGGGCTGTCAATATCAAGGACACCAACCACCTCTCCATTGATAGAAAACGGAATCACAATTTCCGAATTACTCGCTGCATCGCACGCTATATGTCCCTCAAATTCATGAACGTCGTATACTCTTTGTATGGTGTTAGTTTTTGCAGCAGTACCACAGACACCGCGCCCCATAGGAATGCGGACACAAGCTGGTTTTCCTTGGAACGGACCAAGAACGAGCTCTTCACCTTTTGCTAGGTAAAAGCCAGCCCAGTTAAGATCGTCCAATTCCATGAAAAGCAGTGAGCTCAAGTTTGCTAGGTTAGCAATAAAGTCAGGCTCAGACTCAATTAGAGCAACGGCTTGTTTGGTTAGTCTATGGTATTGTTCTATGTTCATATTAACTTCCTACTTACTATAAAAGCTTCCATTCTCACGGTATGGCGCTAAAATGCAGCCCTACTTTATAATAGGACTTATTCTCAATTACAATGCTTCTGAAAAATGACACTATTAGCCGTTCTTGGTTGATAACACAAGTAAAAAAGCACAAGTCCAAGCTGATCATAGCGAACTTGATAGCGGTGCTTGCAACCTTGATTAGTGTTCCAATCCCCCTTCTCATGCCGTTGATGGTAGATGAGGTTTTATTGGACCAACCAGCAAAAGGCTTAGCTGCTATGAATGCCATTCTCCCTGAAGCGTGGCACACTCCGACGGGTTATATATTTTTCACCCTTTTCTTGGTCGTCCTGATGCGAGCTGCAAGTCAGGGGTTAAATATCCTTCAAAGCCGACAATTTACACTTGTTTCTAAAACGATCACGTTTGAGATGCGCAGTAAAATGATCGACAAGCTTGGTCGTATCAGCATCCGCCAATACGAAACCAAAGGCAGCGGAGGCATCAACGCCCACCTTATCACTGACATTGAAACCATCGATAAATTTATTGGTTCTACGTTAGCAAAATTTGTTATCAGTTTTTTAACGGTCATTGGTACTGCCATCGTTCTGCTTTGGCTCGACTGGCGACTTGGTCTATTTATTTTGCTAGTTAACCCTATTGTCATTTACTTCTCACGTAAACTAGGAAGTATGGTTAAACATCTGAAACGGAAGGAAAATCATTCTTTTGAAATTTTCCAAAATCGTTTAGTTGAAACATTAGATGGCATTTACCAGCTGCGCGCAGCCAATAAAGAGCGAGAATTTCTCCAACAACTCAAAGACAGTGCGAACCAAGTTCGTGTGGATGCAGACAAGTATGCGTGGCAATCAGAAGCGGCAGGTCGCGTCTCTTTCCTACTCTTCTTAATCGGTTTTGAGTTATTCAGAGCCGTCGCCATGCTGATGGTCATGTTTAGTGACCTCACTATTGGTCAAATCTTTGCTGTTTTTGGTTACCTATGGTTTATGTTGTCTCCTGTTCAAGAGCTGCTCGGCATTCAGTTTTCTTGGTACAGCGCGAAAGCTGCGTTAAAACGCATCAACGACTTATTAGTATTAGAAGAAGAACAAAGACCGGTACCTAAGGTAAATCCTTTCAAAGAAGACAGAGAAGTCGATGTTAAAGTAGAAAACGTAGACTTCTCTTATAATAATGAAAACAAAGTCCTAGATAACCTTTCTTTACATATACCGGCAGGAAAGAAAGTGGCGTTAGTTGGTGCGAGCGGAGGCGGTAAGTCGACCTTAATACAACTACTTATTGGGGTTTATCGTCAAAACTCCGGTAGCATTCGCTTTAATGATGAATTAACAGAAGATATTGGTTTTGAAGTAATTCGCGACAAAATTGCCGTGGTATTACAGCAACCTATACTATTTAACGACACCTTGAGGCATAATCTAACACTCGGTGGGAATTTTGACGAAATGTCACTTTGGCGAGCTCTTGAAGTAGCTCAGCTGCAAGATGTTATTTCTCAACTGAACCACGGTTTGGATACTCAAGTCGGCCGTAACGGCATTCGTTTGTCAGGTGGTCAACGACAACGCCTTGCCATCGCAAGAATGGTGCTGAGTGATCCTCAATTTGTTATTTTAGATGAAGCCACGTCTGCGCTTGATACCGCTACTGAAGCGGCATTGCACAAAGCATTGACTGAATTCTTACGTGGTAGAACAACATTAATCGTTGCGCACCGTCTATCAGCCGTAAAACAAGCCGATTTGATCTACGTGCTTGAAGATGGAAAAGTGACGCAAACAGGTACTCATGGTGAGTTAGTTGAGCAAGAAGGCTTATATCAAACCTTATATGGGGGCATACAGTCCCACGCTTAAATCGTTCAAGTTAGAGAGGTCGTTATGACCTCTCTGTCTAAGCACGCCATGCAGCCAAATAATGTGCGCTTGTGCCAAGGTTGCGAATTGCCTGTCGATATCGTCGACTTACCCAATGGAAAAAATGCACACTGTCCTCGTTGTGGCACACAGTTGTATCGAGGCGGTAGCCCTAGCCTCTCAGGTAATCTAGCCGTCGCGATAACCTGTATCCTGCTATTTATTCCATCACACTTTTTTAACTTTATTAGTATCCGACTCTTTGGTGTGATGATTCCGGCAACCCTACCTTCAGGGATGATCACATTGATGGAAGAAGGCTTTGTTCTTCTTTCACTGCTTATTCTATTTTGTAGCTCTCTAGCGCCTCTGACGGTTTGTGTTTCAGTGGTTACGGCACATATCTCGCTGCATCAACGGTGGTTTCGAGGGCTTCGTATTTCACTGTGGCTAATTCAACATTTGAAACATTGGGTAATGCTGGATGTGTTCTTAGTTAGCATCGCCATTTCCTGCTTCAAACTCCAAGATTATTCCGACATTTTTGTAGGCCCAGGGTTAATTGGTCTGGTTCTTTTGCAGATATTTACCGTTTTGTTAGTTTCTCGAATCAGTGTGCGTCGTTACTGGGAAGCCTGGAAACCAGAAAGCCTTTATTCCTTTGAACACAAAGACGTGCATTGCCATGAGTGCCACCTGTCTCAACCTGAAGGTGACCATTGTCGGCGTTGTCACCACGAGTTATATCATCGCAAGCCCAACTCCATTCAGAAGACGTGGGCTTACCTCATTGCGGCAACGATAGCGATTTTCCCAGCCAACTTGATTCCTATTTCCATCTTGCTGACCAATGGCAAACGTTTGGAAGATACTATTTTCTCAGGCGTAGCTGGGTTGGTAAAAAGCGGTATGTATGGCATCGCAGTGATCATTTTTGTGGCCAGTATTGTTGTGCCAGTTGTAAAAATACTTGGCCTTGCCTACATCATGCTTTGCATTCAATTCAAACGTTCGGTGTTTAAGAGACAACGAATGATGGTTTACTTTGTTGTTAAATGGATCGGTAAATGGTCTGTGATGGACTTGTTTGTTATTTCTATCATGATGACCTTAGTCGATCGTGGTCAGATACTTGATTTCACACCAGGTTATGGCGCCGTGGCCTTTGGTGTTGTCGTGGTGTTGACCATGCTTGCAGCGGAAAGTATTGATCCAAGGCTAATCTGGGACCAAACAGGCCCAACACAATCAGAAAAAGAGTCAATGAATGAGTGATCAGAACAGTTCTCAAACGTCATACGTACCAGATGTAAAGCGGAGCAAAGGCATATCTCCTCTTTGGCTTTTGCCAATTTTGACCATGGTCTTAGCTGGCTGGCTTGTGGTGAAGTCGATACACGATGCAGGACAACGGGTGCAAATCTATTTTTCTGACGCTGCTGGCTTGGTCGCCGGGCGAACCACTATCCGTTACCAAGGGCTAGAAGTCGGTATGGTGAGAGACATTAACCTCACTGAAGATCTCGGCAGTATTTATGTTGATGCCGATATCTACCCTGAAGCGGCAAAATTGCTGAACGATAAAACTCGCTTTTGGCTGGTAAAACCAACAGCAAGCCTAACGGGAGTTTCGGGGCTCGATGCGCTCGTGTCGGGTAATTACATATCGATTCAACCTGGAGATGGTCAAGAGTTTGAAACAACGTTCCATGCGTTAGACTCTGCACCAACAGATTTGCGCGTTTCACAAGGTTTGAACATTAAACTCAAAAGCCGCGATTTAGGTGGTGTGTCGATTGGTTCTCAAATTGTTTATAAGAAAATTCCAATCGGTGAAGTCTACAGCTACCAGCTGGATGAAGACGCAAAATCTATCACGATTCAAGCCAACATTCAGGATCAATACCGACATATCATTAACAACCGCAGTCGGTTCTGGAACGTAAGTGGAATCGGTGCCAGCATCGGTTTTGAAGGCGTCGATGTAAGGCTAGAAAGCATGAGTGCTCTACTCGGAGGCGCGATCGCCGTCGACTCTCCGGATGACGGTGAGCCTGTAGAAGAGAATACTGAATTCCGTCTGTATAAAGATTTGAAAACTGCAGGTCGAGGTATCGCTGTTAAAATCGTCCTCCCTGATGACAGTAAAATCAGTGGCGAAGGCGCACCCATTATGTATCGCGGAATCGAGATTGGCCAAGTTACAGACTTAAACCTATCCGAAGGGCGAGAAGTGATATTAGCGTCAGCTGCAATTCAACCTGCTTTCAGTGACATGCTGACGACAGGTACCCGATTCGTCTTAGAAGAAGCAAAAGTGTCCCTCTCTGGTGTTGAAAACATTGCCAATCTCGTGAGAGGAAACTTCTTAACCATCGTGCCAGGTGCCGGTGATCGCTCTCGCCGCTTTACTGCCATTCGTAAAAACGTTTTTAACCAACAGCAAGAAAAGTCCATCGCTATTCGTTTAGTGTCTGACAACTCGTTTGGCCTAGATAGCGGTGCCAACGTGCTTTACAAAGGCATCGTTGTCGGTTCAATTATCAACGTAGGCTTAGTTGAAGAAGGTAAAAAATCACAACATGAAGTATTTATGGACGTATTGATTGATCATGAATACAAACATCTGATCAAATCAAACAACCGTTTTTATGTAACCGGAAGTGCCTCTGCAGAGTTAACGGAATCGGGCCTCAGCGTTACCGTTCCTCCGGCAAAGCAGTTGTTAACTGGGTCCATTAGCTTTGTAAGCGAAGGTAAGCAAGATATTCAAAAAGAGTATCAACTGTTCCAAAACGAATCATTGGCAGAATTAGCACAGTACAACCAAAGTGGCTCTAGAGCACTCACACTGTTTGCTTCTGAATTGCCGCCGATTTCCAAAGGCAGCCCTCTGCTCTATCGTAATCTTCCTGTTGGTAACGTCTCCGATTTCCAATTGGTTGATGGCGGTGTGTTAATTAAAGCAACCATCGAAAACCGCTTTGCTTACCTCGTAACACCGCAAACCGTCTTTTGGAACCGTTCAGGGATCGAGATAGATGCATCGCTAGCCGGTGTGAGTGTGAAAGCTCACCCTTTAAAATCATTAATCGAAGGTGGCATCGCTTTTGACTCTGTTCCTGGCGTTGAAAACAAAATTGGAGACAACTGGAAGTTATATACAGATCAAAAAACCGCTCGCAAGTTTGGACGCGTTATTGCGTTAGAAACAGACGGCTCACAAGAAATTGCCAAAGGAATGCCGATAGAGTATCAAGGCGTCAAAGTTGGTGAAGTCACACTGGTTGTACCGAATTTTCGTCGCAATATGGTTGAAATTACCGCAAGAGTTCTACCTGAATACGTAGAAAATATTGCGGTGGAAGGCTCACATTTTTGGCTAACTGAGCCAGAGATTGGCTTAGGGGGCGTGAAAAACCTTGGCGCATTGGTGTCGAAATCCATCAGTGTTGAGCCAGGTAAAGGTAAAGCTAAATTTGATTTTCAGTTGGAAAACGGTTCAGAACGTGTTCAGGGCATGATGTTTACTTTACAAAGTGAACAACGAGGCTCAGTACAAGTCGGAACGCCTATTCTGTACCGCCAGATGGAAGTCGGCCAAGTAACCGACGTGAGCCTAGGAGAATTTGCCGATCGCGTCGTCACGACCATCAAGATACAGCCTGAATATGCTTACCTCGTTCGTCAAAACAGTGTGTTTTGGAATGTTTCAGGAGTAGATGTCTCCATCGGAATTACTGGTGCGAACATCAAAGCGGGCACATTTGATAGTTTAGTTCGCGGAGGAATTGCGTTTTCAACGCCAGAGCAATCGACTATTCCACCAGCGGCAAAAAGTGGGCAATCTTTCTTTTTGTATCCACAAGCTGAAGAAGGTTGGACTCAATGGCGTACTGCGATTCCTAAGCCGTAGAATAAAGCTCAATTCACATACAATTGAAGTTTGAGTACCTTAAAAGAGCAGCAATCGCTGCTCTTTTTTATTGCTCGGCCCTTGTCACTATTCGTTTCTGCTTCGCTTTCGTATATTATTTGCCACAAATTCTGCAAACGAGATCCCACATTGCATCCTCATGTTTACATCCCAGACGCGTTTCTGGAAAAAATCCAAACTATCCTTCCTGCTCACCTCAACATGGAAGACTTTATCGCATCGTGCCAAAAGCCACTGCGCAAAAGTATTCGTGTTAATACGTTGAAGATCAGTGTTGAAGCGTTTCTAGAACGTGCCGACGCAAAAGGCTGGAAGCTTTCTCCTGTGCCTTGGTGTGACACAGGGTTTTGGATTGAAGCGGACGAGTCAGTTGTACCATTAGGCAACACTGCAGAGCACATGTCAGGCTTATTCTACATTCAAGAAGCCAGTTCAATGATGCCAGTATCTGCGCTGTTTATGAATGACGAATCTTACGATGCCGTGTTAGATACAGCAGCTGCACCAGGATCAAAGACCACTCAAATCGCGGCTTTAATGAACAATGAAGGCGTTCTCGTGGCCAATGAATACGCCGCAAGTCGTGTAAAAGTGCTGCATGCCAACGTGGAACGTTGTGGTGTACGTAACGCCGCACTAAGTAACTTCGACGGGCGCGTTTTTGGTGGTTGGCTACCAGAACAATTTGATGCGGTTCTGCTCGACGCGCCCTGCTCCGGCGAAGGCACCGTTCGCAAAGACGAAGATGCAATGAAAAACTGGACGCAAGCTTCCGTGCTCGACATCGCTGACACACAGAAAGATCTTATTGAAAGCGCCTTCCATGCACTAAAGCCCGGTGGTGTGATGGTTTACTCAACGTGCACACTCAGTACCGAAGAAAACCAACAAGTTTGTCATCACTTGAAAGAAACCTTTGGTGATGCCGTTGAGTTTGAAAGCCTTGAGACCTTGTTTGAAAACGCAAATGCTGCTCTAACTGAAGAAGGTTTTTTGCATATCTTTCCACAGGTCTACGACTGCGAAGGATTCTTTGTAGCAAGAATTCGTAAACTGGCAGCTGTTGAACCACCAAAGGTCAAAAAGCGCATGGGCAAGTTCCCGTTTACCAAAGCATCGAAAAAAGAATCGGTTGAAATTGCCCAACAGCTGCAAAGTGCGTTAGGTATTGAACTTCCGAATGACAGTTCTGTATGGCTTCGCGATAAAGATGTCTGGTTGTTCCCTAATGCTTTAGAGCCAATGATCGGCGAATTACGCTTCTCCCGGATGGGTATAAAGATCGCGGAAGCCCATAAAAATGGCTACCGTTGGCAGCATCAAGTAGCAACGGCATTAGCGACGGGCTCTGAGGC
The DNA here is from genome assembly GCF_012275705.1 of Vibrio chemaguriensis. NCBI lineage: Bacteria > Pseudomonadati > Pseudomonadota > Gammaproteobacteria > Vibrionales > Vibrionaceae > Vibrio > Vibrio chemaguriensis. Next base: position 34,555 of record NZ_SHOE01000002.1, on the reverse strand, counting down.
AAACGCCATCGAGCTAACCATTGAAGAAGCGCGCGAATGGTACATGGGGCGTGATGTTCGCCCACAAACGATTCCTGAGGGAATGAAAACAGGTAAAGGCGAAGTACTTGTCACCTATCAAGGCGCAGTCATTGGCCTTGGAAAGTGGGTAAGCAACAGAATAAAGAATGGTCTTCCTCGCGAATTAGTACGAGATAAGAACTTATTTTAAAGAAGTAACGAATCATAAATAAATGAAAAGCCATCGTATTTGCGATGGCTTTTTAATTCGTAAGTATGAAAGCAACTGGGCTCGCTAGCGATCCGGATACGCTGTACTAAACTAGTTGTATCAAAGTAATGCTTTGATATGGCATTTCTCTCTATGTTCACCAACAAAATTATTGTTGGAAAAAGTTTAGCGCAGGCTCTGCGGAGCCGTTTCCCCTAGGCCCAAAAAAAGGAAAAGTTTGGGCCGTTTTTTTGGCTGCCGATCCGCTATACGTGAGTTTGGGCTACGCCAGACGAATGCCGTCTTTCTCGATAACAATCTTGCCCTGCTTGTACAATCCACCAATGGTCTTTTTGTAAGTACCTTTACTTGTACGGAAAGCGTCAAAAATCGCTTCAGGAGAAGACTTATCGTTCAAAGGTAAAAAGCCGCCTTTCTTCTCTAACAGATCAAGAATCTTGCTAGAAAGATCGTCCATTTTTGCCACGCCGACTTTTTGTAGCGCGAGATCGATTTTGCCATCTTCACGAATTTGCTTAATAAAGCCTTTCAGTTTCTTACCGATGTAAAGCTTACCAAACACATCTGATGGGAAAATCATGCCCCAATGCTTTCCGTTAACAATCGCTTTGTAGCCAAGTTGACTGCGCTCTGCGATGATCAAATCAACTTGTTCGTTAACTTCATAATTCGCCGGAGTTTTGTCTAACCATTTGTTGAACTTAGTCGTACCAACAATGCGGCCTGACGCTTTGTCAGTATAAACATAGACAAGAATAGTTTGTCCCGCAGAGAAGCGAGTGCGTTGCTCACTAAAAGGAATAAGTAAATCCTTCTCTTTGATGCCCCAATTTACAAAAGCACCTGTCGCGTTGACGCCCTCAATCTTCATTAAGCCCCATTCACCCACTTGGGCAATAGGTCTTTCAATGGTCGCAGCAAGCTGGCTTTCTGAATCGAAGTACAAAAATACGTCTACATGATCACCAATTTCAGTACCCTCTGGTACATACTTATTAGGCAGTAGAACAGAACCGTAATCATCACCATCCAGAAATACGCCAAAATCAGCCTTTTTAATGACTTCTAAGCTGTTAATTTGACCAATTTTAATCATTGATTTTGTCTCTTTTTAAATTTACGTGGAATTATACCTAAACTAACAAGAAAATCAGAGAGAAAAGCATAGTGCTCTGTTATGCTGTTGTCGTTCAGCTATATGCCCCAGTCACTCTTTTAGCACTTTTATGCTTACCTGCTCAACAGTACGCATAAGTTAAGAATGCTTTAACAAAGTCAGGAGCTTTCTTTGGTCACCGTCGATAAACAAGACTCAATAACATTAAAAATCAGTCATGCACTCGCAAAGAGCAAAAGTGTCGACCTAGATATTTACTTTTTTATACCTGGTGAGCTTGGTTTAAACGCCGATATCATCAGTGAATCCGAATTTTATTACACTTCAATCACACAGCAACGCTCTTATTACAGTACTGAAATCCTTCTACCGCTAGTACACAGTCGACTTGCCAAACGTGGACGCCTGTCGAATCAACAATACCGAGTAAGTTTGAGTTTGTTCGCGTACCAATACGTTATTGCGCTAGACAAAGCGGTGGCAAGTTTAAACAAGCATCAGAACAACTCCGTAACGGAAGATGAAGTAGACGAAGTTATCGAGCTCACGCTTGAGATCTTAAAGCGCTTGCGACGTTCTATTCCTTATGAAGAGAACTTAAAACGGTACTACGTTAACATCGATAACTACCTGTCTTGGTATACCGAGCAGAAGTTTTTATCTCTAGTGGCTCATCTCCCGCGTGAAGGCGATTATGGCACGATTAAGAAACGCTTGATCACGCTCTGTGAAAAAGAGCAAGCCCATCGAAAACTCAACAAGTACAACTCTCCAAGAGTCGTTGAAGACGTTACTCGCCTATCTAACAAAATGCGCTTGCTAAGACGCTTGATTGAACACCCTATCGTGCTTCGTGAAGAAACCATATCAATGGGTAACAACATCAAGCGTGCTATCAAAGGTATTGCTACTGGCTTGGTGATGGTTGTCGTGACCTCAACCGTGATTCTCGCTCGCGATTACCTTGGGGAAATTTCCGCGTCCTTCATTATCGCGATGTCATTTATTTATGCTCTACGAGAAATCTTTAAAGATGATTTGCGCGATGCGATGTGGCGATGGATCCGTAAAGGCAAGCCAAAGTGGCGTAAGAAGTATGTTGATCCAACAACGAAAAAAGTGGTCGGCAGAAAATTAGAGTGGCTCGATTATCGTACGTTAAGTAGCTTGCCAGATAAGATTCAAAGAATACGTAAGAAGCGCGTCGTGCAGCGCGAAGAGCAGATACTTCATTATCACGAGAAAACCGAAATGGCGACCTCTCTATTCTTGAGTGGTTATGAGCAAACAAGAGAAACACTGAACATCAGTTTGCGCCCTATCATCCGCTTGATGGATAAAAGCTCAAACCGAGTTTACCGTTTAAATGAAGGGCAAGTGACCAAAGAGTCTGTAGAGAAACGTCATTTGCTCAATGTGATTGTCAAAGAGGACAACCACACCGATGAGCCTGTTTATTACCGTTGGAAAGTGGTCTTAAACCGCTCCAAAATCGTCTCGATTGAGCAGATTGAACTCAATTAAAGCGATATTCTTTAAAAACAGCAAACCACTAAGCAGCCTCTTTTCTTTGTTGGGCTGCTTTTTTTATCGAAAGAGTCAACGAGAATTCAGCCATAGGTTCGTCACCATGTAAGCTAGGACACAACGCGACGATTTTTACATCGCGATTCACTCGTTCACCCGTTGCCAACGTATGATCGAGCATCTCATCAATGACATGACCATCGTTACACACAAAGTGTACATCCGCTTCCGGACGTTTTAAAAACTCGGCTTTGACGCCTTTAAATGCTAAAGAGATCGCTTCTCCTTTTTCTTGCGCCTTGCTCATAGCAAGAAAACCACCAGCTACATCCGCCCCAACCGCTAAAGCGCCGAAATACATGCTATTCAAATGGTTCTTTGTTCTTCTTCGCAAAGGGATTCGAACCTCAACGTGCTCGCTATCTATCGCAATGATCTTAGGATGACAAAGCCAAATCAGAGGCACTTTAGAAAAGCCAAATAGATTTAGGTACAAATTTGCACGACGTACAGCTGATAACATTTTGGTCTCCTTACCAATCTAGTCAGACCAGTTAATCAACGAAAGAAATAGATGTCAAAGAAATGTTAACAAAAGCTCGATCTCACGAGTTATTTAGCCACTAATTTAGTGACATTGTCACACAGATAAACATGAGGTTTGCCGCAGTTATCTTGATTGCCTAACGGTGAGATAGATGAAATGGTTATAAATTCAAATGTATATATATTGATTTAATGATCAAGTTTTGTCATTTATACATAAGTCATTTAAATGAATACCTACACCTTTGTATACAATTCGGTATTTCCTGGCGAAGATTCCCGTGAAACGGTTTATTCCTGCCTGTAATTCCGTTATCTTTACCCCTTCGCAATAGAGAATAAAGCTATAACATGCCTATAAAAACAGATGAATTGAGAACCCAACCTTTGGGTCCAATGCCTACCCCAGCAGAGCTAGGTAGTGTACATCCTATTACGGATGACGTTGCAGACCGTATCGCTCAATCTCGTCGTCAGATTGAAAACATTTTATCGGGTGAAGACGATCGCCTTCTTGCGATTGTAGGTCCGTGTTCTGTTCACGACACTGAAGCTGCCATTGATTACGCCACTCGCCTGAGTGAAATCCAAGACAAGTACAAAGACGAACTGTTTATCGTGATGCGTACTTACTTTGAAAAGCCTCGTACAGTAGTTGGTTGGAAAGGTTTAATTACCGACCCTAACCTAGATGGCTCTTACGCGCTTGAAGCTGGTCTCCATAAAGCACGTAAACTACTACTGGATATCAACAAGCTTGGTCTTGCGACTGCTACTGAGTTTCTTGATATGATTACTGGTCAATACATAGCGGATTTGATCACGTGGGGCGCGATCGGTGCTCGTACAACAGAATCGCAAATTCACCGTGAAATGGCATCGGCGCTGTCTTGCCCAGTTGGTTTCAAAAATGGCACAAATGGCAACGTAAAAATTGCAATTGATGCAATTCGCGCATCGAAAGCCTCGCATTACTTCTACTCTCCAGATAAGAATGGCCGCATGACGGTTTACCGTACAAGTGGTAACCCATATGGTCATATTATTTTACGCGGCGGAGAGAAAGGCCCTAACTTTGATGAAGCGTCAGTAAAACAAGCGTGTGATGCTCTAGCCGAGTTTGGCTTGCCACAACGTTTGGTTGTGGATTTCAGCCACGCAAACTGTCAGAAGCAGCACAGAAAACAAATCGACGTTGCTCAAGACATTTGTAACCAAATTAAGTCAGGCAGTACTCGTATTGCGGGTATCATGGCTGAAAGCTTTATTCTTGAAGGCAATCAGCCAATGACTGACATCAACAACCTAACGTATGGTCAATCTATTACAGACCCATGCCTAGGCTGGGAAGATACTGCTACAATGCTAGATATGCTGGCAAACGCCGTTAAATCCCGAAAGTCCCTATAACAAAATAATCAAGGAATCTTCATGCCATCGTTTGATATTGTTTCTGAAATCGATACGGTTGAACTACGTAACGCCGTTGATAATGCTAACCGTGAATTGTCTACTCGTTTCGATTTCCGCAACGTTAATGCGAGCTTTGAGCTAGTAGAAGAAAACGTAAAAATGTCTGCGGAAGGTGACTTCCAACTTAAGCAAATGCGCGATATTTTACGTGGCCACTTGGCAAAGCGTAATATTGATGCAAACGCAATGGATGCACAGGACCCAGATGTAACTGGTAAGAACTGGCACCAAACTCTGCTTTTCCGCCAAGGTATCGATACACCAACAGCCAAAAAAGTAGTGAAACTTATCAAAGACGCAAAGTTAAAAGTACAAGCCTCTATTCAAGGCGACAAGGTACGTGTTACTGGTAAGAAACGTGATGACCTGCAAGCGACAATGGCAGCGATTCGTGAAGCAGAGATGGGCATACCATTCCAGTTTAACAACTTCCGTGATTAACTCAGTCTGAGAAGTAACTTAGTTTAAAAACGCCAGCGCATAGTTCGCTGGCGTTTTTGTTGGCCTTTTAATCGAGCAAGCCAAGTACCCACTTTTTAACGTGGTTATATCACCAAGTCCTGCCCTTGCAGCAATAAGAACTCGCTCGTCCCTTTAGGGATAAACACGCAAACTCGAAGCTTTTCAGATTTAGCCTTGGTCAACATATCAGAGAGTTCAGCTGCGCTGGAGAAAGCTTCTCGCTCTGCATCTCTTCGTATTAGCTCTAGCACGTTCGCTTCGCATCGAGTTGAGTAAAGTGCTAGCTCGGCTTGTTGCATGTAGCGCACGGCCTTAATTGGCAACATCTCAACGTCTTTCCCTACCTGTATCCAAGTACAACTTCCCTTTTCATCCAAAGGTGTTGCCATGGTCGCTTGGTAAATCGTTTCTAACTCTCTATTATCTCGCGCGTTTTCAACCTCAGGATTCGAGAAGAATTGCTCCCAAAACTTACGACGTAAATCGACGCTAGGTAGTGCTTCTTTAATCGAATTACGCTTTGAGTTAGCAAAGTCCGCCATCAACCCCATGTTTTGTGGAAGTATCGATTCAAGCTTTTCACGGATGTTTCGAATTAAAACTGGTGAGGCACCGCCACTAGAAATAGCAATTTGTATGCGGCCACGATTGATCATAGAGGGCGTAATGAAGTCACAATAAGGCTTATCATCAACAACGTTCACTAGGATGCCTAATTCTTTCGCATCTTTATACACTTGGTGATTTAGCTCAGGATTATCTGTCGTGGCCCACACTTGAACAAAGCTTTTAGTGACAATGTCACTTGAATAGAAACGTTGCACCCAGCGCACTTGATGCTCTGCAGCAAGCTTAGACAGAAAGTCGACCAACGTTGGAGAAACGATAGTGACATCCGCCCCTGCCTTTAGCAACGCTTCCACCTTTCTGCTTGCCACTTCACCGCCGCCCACGACAAGAACGGGTTTATTGATTAAATCTAAGAACAGAGGAAAATATCGCATTTCAATCCATGATTACTCTAATTAGCTGTTGCAGACCATGCTACCAAAAATGGGGCAAGCTCATCACCCTGTTTCGGTATCACAAATAATTTTTGTTCGAATTTTTACTGAACTTCACCAAGCTCAGCTAATGACAGTTTTAATAACAACTTTTTATTCTCTTGTATTGTTCACTCTTTTATTGATTGTTCTGATGCACCAAATTGTCCATGATTTGCACTATTTACAAACAATTAACATTTCGTCATTCTAAATCTCAAGGCGCTTTGTAAGTTCTCTCAAAACTTCATTTAAATTATATATTTGAGAATTAACAGATCCTTTCCTACGCTTATAACTGGTTGATCTATCGAATACCGTTTCTTCGAAAATCAATCACGTAGGACGATAACTCTAACGAAATTGGACACGTTATTTCAGGTCACTCCTGATTAAACATGGATCATACAGGAAGGATACAAATGGCAAATAAACTCACAGTTCTTGCTTCCGTCGTAGCGGCTTCTACTGCGATGATGGCAACATCAGCTCAAGCAGCAGACACTACTCTGGACAAAGTCACAAAACAAGGTTTTCTTACTTGTGGCGTAAGTACCGGTCTACCTGGTTTCTCTAACCCTAACTCAAAAGGTGAATGGGAAGGTATCGACGTAGAATATTGCCAAGCACTGGCTGCAGCCGTTCTTGGGGATAAAACGAAAGTTAAATATGTACCCCTAACCGCGAAAGAACGTTTCACTGCGCTTCAATCAGGTGAGATTGATGTGCTTTCTCGTAACACCACCTGGACACTGCATCGTGATACTGCACTTGGCCTCAACTTCGTAGGGGTAAATTACTACGATGGCCAGGGCTTTATGGTGAAGAAAGATCTTGGCATCTCAAGCGCGAAAGAGCTTGATGGTGCATCAGTTTGCGTACAGTCCGGTACAACAACTGAGCTGAACCTTGCTGACTACTTCCGTAATAGCGGTATGTCATATAAGCCAGTCGTATTTGATACAGCAGCCCAAACGTCAAAAGGTTTCGATGCAGGACGTTGTGATGTGTTAACGACTGACCAATCTGGTCTTTATGCATTGCGCCTGAACCTGAAAGATCCCTCTTCTGCAGCCGTTCTTCCGGAAATCATTTCTAAAGAACCACTAGGTCCCGTCGTTCGTCAAGGTGATGACCAATGGTTCAACATTGCGAAGTGGACATTGTCAGCAATGATTAACGCCGAAGAGTATGGTATTAGTTCGAAAAATGCGGATGAAATGCTGAAATCGAAAGATCCAAACATCAAACGTATTCTTGGTGTTGACGGTCCGAAAGGCAAAGGTTTGGGTATTCGTGATGATTGGGGCTACCAAGTTATCAAGCAAGTCGGTAACTATGGTGAAAGCTTCGAACGCACAGTCGGTACTGGTTCGCCGTTAGAAATTTCTCGTGGCGTTAATGCGCTATGGAATGCAGGCGGCTTTATGTACGCGCCACCAATCCGATAGAACGAGTTAATCAGGGCGGTTCATGCCGCCCTTTTTCTTGATTTTATCCATCTGTATGAGTAAGGACCGCTCATTGAATGGCAAGAAGTATTCGCTTAGATAGGCTATTTCAACTCGAATATCGCCGTTTAGCTCTGGTGAAAACATGCTTCGACCAGCAAGGACGTGACTATTTATACAGGGAGATATCTATAACTAAGGTTTGAGGTTATCGCTGTATGAAACCGACAAAAGATGCATCGCCAAGTACGATGTCCAAACCGAGCGGAAGCAAGAGCTTGATTTATAATCCCGCCTTTCGTTCTGCTATTTTCCAGATCATTGCCATAGCTGCACTGGTATTTTTCTTTTACACGATTATAAATAACGCACTGAACAACTTAGATGCTCGTGGGATCGCTACGGGTTTCGGTTTTTTAAATCAAGAAGCCGGGTTTGGTATCGGGCTGACGCTAATTGAATACGATGAAACGTACTCTTACGGCAGAACGTTTATTATTGGCCTTCTTAATACAGCGCTGGTCTCCGTATTAGGTATTATTCTGGCTACCGTGATTGGTTTTACCATGGGGGTCGCTCGCCTTTCTTCTAACTGGTTAGTGAGTCGCTTGGCTGCTGTTTATATCGAAACGTTCCGAAATATCCCACTTCTTCTACAAATATTTTTCTGGTATTTCGCTGTTCTTCAAGCATTACCCTCACCGCGTCAAAGCTTGAGCCTTGGCGAAGCCATCTTCTTGAATGTTCGTGGTTTATATTTTCCAGCACCAGAAATGGAGCCAGGCAGTGGCTTTGTTATTGCTGCATTAATCTTCGGGGTGATCGCCAGCTTGTTGATTAATGTATGGGCGAATAACAAGCAACGCCTAACTGGGCAACAAACGCCAATGGGAAGAATAGCTTTAGGCTTAGTCGTTGGCCTTCCGCTGATTGTCTACTTCCTTGCTGGTATGCCAATTTCACTAAATTATCCTGAACTGAAAGGGTTTAACTTCCAAGGTGGTATTAGCATTATTCCTGAACTTGCCGCACTACTTTTGGCATTGAGCGTTTATACCGCCTCCTTCATTGCCGAAATTGTACGTTCTGGTATTAATGCGGTTAGCCATGGTCAAACGGAAGCGGCGATGTCGCTGGGCTTACCACGCGCGAAAACTTTAAAGCTTGTTGTCATTCCGCAAGCGTTACGAATTATTATTCCACCTTTAACCAGTCAATATCTCAACCTCACCAAAAACTCATCGTTAGCGATGGCGATTGGTTACCCAGATCTTGTCTCTGTCTTTGCTGGTACTACCCTGAACCAAACCGGGCAAGCGATTGAGATCATTGCGATGACGATGGGCGTGTACTTAACCTTAAGTTTGATTACGTCTGCATTAATGAACTTGTATAACCGTAAAGTTGCGCTGGTGGAGAGATAATATGAGTACTCATCAATTTCAACCGGATCTCCCACCACCAGCCAATACCGTCGGCTTTGTTGGTTGGATGCGGAAAAACCTATTTAATGGACCTGTCAATTCCATTGTTACCGTAACTCTTGCTTATCTTGTCTTTAGTGCAATTTGGCATATCGTTGATTGGGCGTTTATCAACGCAGACTGGATTGGTTCGACGCGTGACGACTGCAGCCGAGAAGGTGCTTGCTGGGTATTTATCAGCGTGCGCTGGGAGCAGTTCATGTACGGTTTCTATCCTGAGTCTGAACTGTGGCGCCCTCGCCTTTTCTATATCACATTGGCTATATTTACTGTGTTGCCAGCGTATGAAAAGACACCGAAACGGATTTGGATTTGGCTTTTCTTCGTAAACATCTACCCATTCATTATCGCTGGGCTGTTATACGGTGGGATATTTGGGCTAGAAGTGGTCGATACACACAAATGGGGCGGATTACTCGTTACGCTCATTATTGCGTTAGTTGGTATCGTAGTTTCACTGCCAATTGGTGTGGTGCTTGCGCTTGGTAGACGTTCAGAGATGCCCATCATTCGCAGTATTTGTACCGTCTATATTGAAGTTTGGCGTGGTGTGCCACTGATTACCGTTCTGTTCATGGCTTCCGTTATGCTGCCTTTGTTTATGTCCGAAGGATCAGAGACAGACAAACTTATTCGCGCTCTTATTGGTGTGGTGATGTTTGCCTCGGCGTACATGGCCGAAGTAGTACGGGGGGGCTTACAAGCGATTCCAAAAGGCCAATATGAGGCTGCCGACGCACTTGGGTTAAGTTACTGGAAAAAAACAGGGCTTATTATCTTGCCACAGGCGCTGAAGATTACGATCCCTTCTATCGTGAACACGTTTATCGGATTGTTTAAAGACACCAGTTTGGTTCTTATCATTGGTATGTTTGACGTACTAGGTATAGGACAAGCAGCAAACACCGACCCTGACTGGCTAGGCTTTGCTACTGAAAGTTATGTATTTGTCGCGTTAGTGTTTTGGGTATTTTGTTTTGGCATGTCGCGTTATTCGATATGGCTTGAAAACAAACTTCATACCGGTCACAAACGATAACTCATCAAGCTCAAGGACGTATTATGACGCAACAACAAGACTATATGATCCAATTGAAGGACATGAATAAATGGTATGGTGAGTTTCACGTACTAAAGAATATTAACCTCGATGTTAAGCGCGGGGAAAAGATCGTAATTTGTGGCCCATCAGGGTCAGGAAAATCAACGATGATTCGCTGTATTAACCGCCTCGAAGAGCACCAAGCTGGTAGCATCTATGTTTCCGGTACGGAGTTAACTGAAGATTTGAAAAATATTGAAGCTGTGCGCCGTGAAGTGGGCATGTGCTTTCAGCACTTTAATCTCTTCCCTCATTTAACCGTACTGGAAAACTGTACGCTCGCGCCTATTTGGGTGAAGAAGATGCCTAAAGATGAGGCAGAAGCGGTCGCGATGAAATATCTGGAACGCGTTAAAATTCCGGACCAAGCAGAGAAATATCCTGGCCAGTTGTCTGGTGGTCAGCAACAACGCGTGGCGATTGCTCGCTCTTTGTGTATGAACCCTAAAGTCATGCTTTTTGATGAACCAACATCAGCACTTGATCCGGAGATGGTTCGCGAAGTGTTGGATGTAATGGTCGAACTCGCCGAGGAAGGCATGACCATGCTCTGTGTGACACATGAAATGGGGTTTGCGAAAGAGGTTGCCGATCGCGTGATATTTATGGACGCAGGAGAGATCATCGAAGAGAACAACCCTGTTGATTTCTTTGAAAACCCTCAATCAGATCGAACTCAAAATTTCCTAGCGCAAATCTTACATCACTAAGATCTTTTCCAACTGGCATAATAAAAGCACTGATTTCAATGAAGTCGGTGCTTTTTGTTACTAAATTCAAAATTCTGTGTGACAATCACTATGACTTTGCTCTGCAGTAATATTGTGTTACAAGTTGTCAAATACATAACATCTTATTTCTATTATTATTTTATCTAAGTTACGCATGGTTAGGGCTTGATTTTTTGAACTTTCAATCCCATAAATGTACTTAAAAGAAAGTCTCTTATCGAGGAAGATTATGAACAGTCCAATGTTTACCCGCACTTCAACACAAGAAAGTGCTCTACAAACAAACAAAGTGTTGCGTAATACTTACGCACTACTTTCAATGACGCTTTTATGGTCGGCAGTCGTTGCTGGCGTAGCAATGGCATTTAACCTGCCACATCCAGGAATCATCCTAATGTTGGTTGGTTTCTACGGCCTGTTATTCTTAACAGAGAAAAACCGTAACAACAGCCTTGGCCTTGTGTTTACGTTCTTATTCACTGGTTTCTTAGGCTACACGATTGGTCCAATCTTAAACATGTACATCGGTGCTGGGATGGGCGATATCGTATTAACCGCTCTAGGTGGTACGGCGCTATCTTTCATGGCGGCATCAGCTTATGCACTAACAACAAAACGTGACCTATCTATGATGGGCGGCTTGATGCTATCGCTGTTTGTTGTGCTTGTTGTGGGTATGATTGCAAGTTTCTTTATTCAATCAACCATTTTACACTTAGCGTTGAGTAGCTTGTTTATCATTTTCTCTACGATGGCGATCCTGATGACAACACAAAGCATTATTCGTGGCGGTGAAACAAACTACATCTCTGCGACAGTAACTTTGTATGTATCAATCTACAACATCTTCATCAGCCTACTAAGCATTCTAGGTATTATGAACGACGATTAATCGTTCGCTCTAAGGTGAATACTAAAAGCCCGAAGGTAACTCCTTCGGGCTTTTTTCTTTGTTAGTGGTTAAGTGCATTACGCCTGTTCGACTGCTAACTCGATAACTTCATCAGCCTCAGGATTTTCTCTAAAACGTCTCACTTTAATCGTATCTTCACCCAACATGATTTGCTTAGCAATTCGGTGCATACCATCAAAAACGCGGTAATCATTGGTTAAAATTACGGGATACGACAAATCGGCATTGTTGATGCGTTGGCAATGCTTCGCGATCTCACGACAGGTTGGCTGTGGTCCATCATCACTAAACCAGGTCACTTCATTAGGGCCTTTGATATCATCAATAGCAATTTCTTCTACAGGTAGGGATTCTGCGAGCTTCCAAATACGCTCAATAGACCAAATGGATTTTACGTTGTCATTTATTTCAATGTAACGTTGTTTCGACATGACTAACTCCTTGTCATCATTATTGTTTACAACCAGAATGTAGGTTGCTTATCAACCAAGAGAATATCGGTCTATAAGAGCAAACACAACGTCGTAAGCTATTCATTCACAGATAAAATTCCATATTCAGACAAGTAGCCAAGAAAAAACCAAAACAAAAATGAATAAGTCTGGATATCCATGCAATTTTATTGGTACTCACCCCGAAAAATTCCTAACAAACTGAATAGTTTCCTATTTATTTGAATAAAAGAGCATTTGTATCAAAGCACCTAGCTTAGTCAAAAAGCACTCACCATTTTGTACGCTTTTGCTTCGCTCGGCACTACTTCGAGATTCTTTTGTTGAGAACATCCTCACCTGTCGCTAATCTATAAACATCCATGTTCACTTAGCGGATAAAACGTTATGTTCGTTTACAACGGCAAAGAAATTGAAACTGATGCTCAAGGCTACTTACTGGATCATACTCAATGGGAAGAAGGTATGATTGAGCTTTTAGCAAAAGAAGAAGACATCGAGCTTACGGATGCTCATTTGGAAGTTGTGCACTTTGTGCGAGATTTTTATGAAGAGTTTAATACTTCCCCTGCTGTGCGTATGCTTGTCAAAGCAATGGAAAAAGCGCACGGCCCAGAAAAAGGTAACAGTAAGTATCTATTCAAGCTGTTTAAAAAGGGGCCAGCCAAACAAGCGACTAAATTAGCCGGCCTACCAAAGCCAGCTAAATGCTTGTAGAATTTACAAAATCTTAAAACCGCGCAACGGCTTATATGACGCAGACTCCTGTATCACACTCTCTACTGTTGCCGTTCGCGGGCCTTCTTTCAACCACTCGGAAAACGCAGCTATTTGTGCATCTGTTCCACACGCCATCACTTCAACATCACCATCGTTTAGGTTCTTCGCGTAACCCGTCAAACCCAGTTTCAATCCTTGATGGGAAGTATGGTAACGAAAGCCGACGCCTTGAACGTGACCTTTTACTATAAATCTCTCACACTTTACGTTCATCTTTGTACCGCTTCTTTTTACTGAGTGATATATTCTTTTCGTCTATTCACCCCACTAAGGATAGTGGGTTTTTGCACGGTTATTATAATTATGAAAGAAATTCCATTCCGCTGGATTGATAAGTATCTCATTCACTTAAAGATTCAAGAAAAGTTCTATTTGCTCTTCGTTCTCCCTCTTCTTGCTTTAGTCATTCTCACTCTCGTCCTTAATAGCGCGGCTAATACGTTGATCTCAAGTATGTACCAAGAAGAGCTCATGCTTATGAAAGGTCTGATAGAGGCAGGCAACCTTTCTCAATCTCAAGTAGCAAGCCTCATAGCTGGTTCAGAAACCGTTTCTATTGGCTCAGGGCCGCAATCCGTGTCAGTTTTAAATGGTGCGTACAGCTTGGTTGCAAACCATGAACTTTCTTTATGGTCTGCCCTATCAACGACTCAAGTGAGCATCATCTGTGTGAGCTTGTTTATTCTCGCGCTTGGCGTTTACTACATCATGACGTTTATCGGCGGCGCAATGTTCACGATGAATAAAGCATTAAACACCCTAGCGGATGGTGACCTAACCGCGAGAATGAACTTCTTCCCAGTTCGCGACGAGTTTAGTGAAATTGCTATTACGATAGACAAAGTTGCAGAACGAGAACAACAAATGGTGCTGTCGATTCAAGAGTCTGTGGCGTTAATGCAACAAATTAGCTCAGACCTGAATCAATCAATTCATCACAGTTCAGATATTTCTGCGACGCAACAAGAGCACCTCAACTCTCTTGCGAGTGCAACGGAACAGATGGCATCAACGATTCGAGAAGTCGCGACATTAGCTCACGATTCAAGCGCACAAACCGATGATGCGCGCAGCGTGGCTCAGTCTGGACAAGTAAAAGTAGAGAATACGCTTCACTCGATTTCGAACCTCTCTAATGAGATTCAATCTGCGTCTCAGGCAGTAGCGGAGTTAGATGCCAATGCCGCACAAATTGATGAAGTCGTGACAACCATTAATGGGATTTCCGAGCAAACTAACCTACTTGCATTGAACGCAGCCATTGAAGCAGCACGCGCTGGTGAGCAAGGTCGTGGATTTGCGGTCGTTGCGGATGAGGTTCGCGCTCTTGCGGGACGCACTCAGCAAGCGACGGTTGAAATCCAAGCGATGATCGAATCATTACAGCGTAACAGTCAATCACTTACTAAACTGATGGAAGTGACTGTCAACAATGCAAATGAGGGACAAAACCTCATGACGGAAGTGAATCACGAAATCGGCTCTTTGGCAGATAAAAATCAAACTATATCCGACAGTAGCATTCAAATTGCAACAGCGGCTGAAGAACAAGGTGTAGTCGCGGACAATATCGCCTCAAGCGTTGAAGAGATTCGAGTTCAAGCAGATAACGTGTGCAATATGATCAGCACGACTTCACAAAACGTGGATCAACTGCGTAAGCAAAGCGACACCATGGAGTCGCTCCTTACTGGACTTAAAGCGTAGCAACGTAATCTGTTACGACCAGTTCAAATAAAAGGGTTACTTTAGTGACCCTTTTTTGTATTTAAAAGTCACTACAATGTACTGGATTGCCGAGGGATATTGCTTTTACCATTCACATCCCGGACAATACGCCCCTTTCAAAATTCAACAAGAGCTAATGAAATGACAGCTGCTATCTATTTGGTAAAAGGTCGTGAGAAATCGGTCAAGCGCAAGCACCCTTGGATCTTCTCTCGAGGCATCAACAAAGTTGAGGGCGAACCCGCTCTTGGCGAAACGGTTGATGTATTCACTCACGACGGTAAATGGCTAGCTAAAGCGGCATATTCGCCAGCTTCACAAATTCGTGCTCGTATTTGGAGTTTTGATAAAGAAGAAATCGACACCGCGTTTTTCGTAAAACGATTAAAAGACGCACAACTTCTTCGTGAAGACATTATCGAACGTGATGGCCTTACGGGTTACCGCCTTATCGCGGCAGAGTCTGATGGCATGCCAGGCGTTACGATTGACCGTTACCAAAACTTCTTTGTGTGTCAACTTCTCAGTGCTGGCGCAGAACACAATAAACAGGCCATTGTTGATGCTCTAGTTGAGTGCTTCCCTGATTGTAATGTGTACGAGCGTTCTGACGTCGCGGTACGTAAGAAAGAGGGTTTGAAAGAAGCCACTGGTGTACTGCACGGCGAAGAGCCACCTAAATCGGTCGTCATCGAAGAAAATGGCGTAAAGATTAGTGTAGATATCGTTGGCGGTCATAAAACAGGTTTCTACCTAGATCAACGTGATAGTCGCCAGCAAGCGATGAAATATGTGAAAGGCAAAGAAGTTCTTAACTGCTTCTCCTACACAGGTGGCTTCGGACTTTACGCTCTGAAAGGTGATGCAAAGCGTGTGATAAACGCTGACGTATCACAACCTGCTCTAGACACTGCGAAGTTCAACGCAGAACTGAATGAATTTGATATCTCGAAGAAGCGCGCTGTGTTCCTAAACGCAGACGTGTTTAAACTGCTTCGCGAGTATCGTGACCAAGGAACTCAGTTCGATGTGGTTATCATGGATCCACCTAAGTTTGCAGACAGCAAAGCCCAACTAAACGGCGCATGTCGTGGTTACAAAGACATCAACATGCTAGCAATGCAAATCCTAAAACCTGGCGGTACGCTACTGACCTATTCGTGCTCTGGCTTAATGGATCAAGTTTTGTTCCAGAAAATCATTGCTGACGCAGCCTTAGATGCTAACCGCCAAGTAAAGTTTGTGGAGCGCTTTGAACAAGCTGCTGACCACCCAACCGATACAGCATACCCGGAAGGTTTCTACCTGAAAGGTTTTGCATGTAAAGTTCTGTAATCACAGTGTTAGTTTACCGTATTATTAAATAAAAAAACGGAGCGAAAAAACGCTCCGTTTTTTATCTTTGGCCATCTATTCTCGTAATTGATCGAGATTAGAAATCAGACTATTGGCAATATCGGCTGCAGAGGCACCATCAAAGTTAACCTCTAGCTGTTGTCCATCTTTGTTGATGGTCAACGTCGAGTTACCTCCACTTTCAGTCACTTCAACGGAAATGTCATCCACACTGCCGCGATAGTCACCCGAACCAAGATCATCAAGCAAGGCGGAGATATCCGTACCACTCATATCATCAAATACATCGGTAAAATCAAGCTGATCCCCGTCACTGAAATCTGTCACGGTATCCGTTGCGGATTGCATTTCTGTCCATTTGAATACGTCATCACCTTCACCGCCAGTCAAGATATCATTACCTAAACCACCGATGATCAGGTCATTGCCTTCAGTACCAACCAGAATATCATCGCCATCTGTCCCCATAACCAGATTCAGATCCGAATTTAAGGCCATGGTTTGATAACCAAGCGCCGTGACAGCCTCTACCGTGACGTTCTCGAAATCAACCGCTACCGTAGCTTCGTTACTTACCGCACCATCAGTGTCGATTGCCTGATAAGTAAAGTCATCGTTCACATCAGTAAAGCTGGTAATTTCAGTCCCCACCAAGGTAAAGCCCGCTTTATCACTCGCGCTATCGGTTTCTGGAGTAAGTCGAATTTCATCAAAGCTCCCATTTGCTAACGCAACAGTAATAGAACCTTCGTGGTTGCTGGTATAAGTAATATCCGTTGAGTAAAACTGCTGAACATCAACAAGTGCACCATTTAGGAAGATGTATGCCGTTAACCATGCACCACCACTGTTGAAGCGGTCATTCAGACTGGCTAAGTTCAGTTTCGCTTCGTTTGCTGATAAATCCTCATCCAGTTCTAACGTAATATATTCACCAGTACTGATTTCATCACCCTGACCCGTTTCATTTGGCGAAACGACAACCAACCCGACCTGTTGATTCGCAAAATCGACTGAAATCTGAGCGTCGGAATCAAAGATGATGCTGTTGCCAATGGTGGTGATCTGACCTCCAGTGAACGTTAAGTTCGAGTTAGGAGGAGTGTAAGAACCAACCAAGATATCTTTCCCTTGATCTTCAAGAAGATCGGCTGAGTCAAAGCTCTGCTCCTCAAAGAAATCTTCAGTCAGACGATACTTAACCTCTGTGTTTTCAGGGAACTGTGTGGTTTCGTCTATAATGACTTCCTGTCCATTTCCATCCACATAATACAGTTCACCGTGTTCAGGAAGGCTAACGACCTGAATTAAAATATCATCATCATTTGCAGTAACTGCGTCATCTTCGAGATCTTCAACACGCTGTTCCCCAGACGTCGTTAATCCATCAAATTCAACATCCTGAACCGGGAAAATACCATTTTGAACATCGAGCGAAATGATGAAATCACGGGCTGTAGGTGGTGAGTTATCCACGATGGTCGCCAGACCAGTATCGCTGCCTTGCACTGCTCCCAAGCCAGTTACTGTAACGCTGAAATCTTCAGGGCCTTCGTACACACCGTCATCAATTGATTCGATGCGTAGATCAAATTCCGTCATACCTGCCGGCACCGTCACGATGCCACTGACAGGTACACTTACCCAACCTGAACCGGTGTTGTACTCTAGAGTGCCAAGGTCACCTACTTCTGTTTCATCCAGGTTCAGCGTTAACTGAACCTGGACCGCGGCTTCTGAAGCATTACTCAATGACACGGTAAATGTAGCGAAACTACCTTCATCAATGGTACCCGCATCCGAGATAGACACAGTTGGTCGATCGTCGTCCGTTTTAGTGCCATCATCCACAATGGTCGCTAAACCAGTATCGGTGCCCTGAACTGCGCCCAAACCCGTCACGGTCACGCTGAAGTCTTCCGGACCTTCATAAACTTCATCATCAATGGTCGCAATGCGCACATCAAATTCGGTAAGCATTGCTGGCACTGTTACGATGCCATCGACAGGCACAGCAACCCAACCTGCTCCGGTGTTATATTCTAGCGAGCCAAGATCATCCACTTCTGTTTCGTCTGGGTTTAAGGTCAACTGCACCTGGACTGTACCTTCCGAAGCATTACTCAATGACACGGTAAACGTCGCGATATCACCCTCATCTACGATACCCGCATCTGAGATAGATACGGTCGGGCGATCATCATCCGGGTCAGGACCAGGGCCGTTACCGCCGTCGTAAATAATGCCCAACGCAGTGTCAGTACCAAGTACTCCAGTTGCACCTTGCACTGCAACCGTGAAGGTTTCATCTCCTTCATACACATCGTCGTCCGTGGTTGGGACAAACAGTTTGAGATCGGTTTCACCTGCTGGGATAGTATACGTGCCATCACTGTTGGCGGTCACGACAGTTACTCCATCAGATAATGTCAGCTTAATAGCACCAATGTCGCCAGGCTCTGCCGTATTAGTTCCTCCTGTTGATGTGCTCAACCTTACCGTCACGTCAATATCGGCAGCCTCCGACAACCGGACGGTATACACAGCCTCAGTACCTTCATTCACGCCCACGCTATCTTCGACAATATAGACACTTGGACGGTCATCGTCTGGATCGGGACCAGGGCCGTTACCACCGTCGTAAATAATGCCCAGCGCACTGTCACTGCCTAGGACGCCCGTGTCACCTTGTACCGCCACAGTGAAGGTTTCATCCCCTTCGTAGACGCCATCATCTGTGGTTGGCACAGTGACTTTCAGCTCGTTCTCACCGGCGGGAATAGTATACGTACCGTCACTGTTGGCATTCACCACTGTCACACCATCAGCAAGGGTCACCACAAAGCTACCTATATCGTCCGCTTCCGCCGTGTTGCTGCCGTCGGTTGAGGTGTTCAACCTGACGGTCACATCGATATCGGCCGCCGCCGATAATCTAACGGTATACACAGCATCGGTACCTTCGTTAACACCCACGCTATCTTCAACGATGTAGACATTTGGACGGTCATCATCTGGATCGGGTCCTGGGCCAGTGCCGTCATCCACAATCGTCGCCGTGCCCGTATCACTGCCTTGTACTGCGCCAATGCCCGTTACCGTAACACTGAAATCTTCCGGACCTTCGTACACCGCATCATCAATGGAAGCGATACGCACATCAAACTCAGTCTGCCCGGCAGGAACCGTCACCACGCCATCGTTTGGTACTGTGACCCAGCCACTTCCCGTGTTGTATTCCAAGGAGCCTAAGTCTCCGGCTTCGGTATCGCCTAAGTTGAGGCCGAGTTCAACTTGAACACTCGACTCTGAGGCATTCGATAATGTGACTTTAAAGTTCGCCGTATCACCTTCATTAATGGTGCCAGCGTCGGTAATAGTCACACTCGGGCGGTCATCGTCTGGATCGGGGCCCGGGCCACTGCCGTCATCCACAATCGTCGCCGTACCTGTATCGCTGCCTTGCACCGCCCCAATGCCCGTCACCGTAACGCTGAAATCCTCTGGGCCTTCATAAACGGCGTCATCAATAGAAGCAATACGCACATCAAACTCGGTTTGCCCGGCTGGCACCGTCACCACACCATCGTTTGGTACTGTGACCCAGCCACTTCCCGTGTTGTATTCCAAGGTGCCTAAGTCACCGGCTTCGGTGTCGCCGAGATTAAGACCCAACTCTACTTGCGTTTCCGCTTCAGACGCGTTCGATAGCGTCACTTTGAAGTTAGCTGTTTCACCTTCATTAATGGTGCCAGCATCCGTAATAGCCACACTCGGACGGTCATCGTCTGGATCGGGACCTGGGCCACTGCTGTCATCCACAATCGTTGCCGTGCCGGTATCACTGCCTTGTACCGCACCAACGCCCGTTACCGTTACACTGAAATCTTCTGGACCTTCATAAACGGCGTCATCAATAGAAGCAATACGCACATCAAACTCGGTTTGCCCGGCTGGCACCGTTAGCACGCCATCGTTTGGTACTGTGACCCAGCCACTTCCCGTGTTGTATTCCAAGGTGCCTAAGTCACCCGCTTTGGTATCGCCTAAGTTGAGGCCGAGTTCAACTTGAACACTAGACTCTGAAGCATTCGATAACGTGACTTTAAAGTTCGCCGTATCACCTTCATTAATGGTGCCAGCGTCGGTAATAGTCACACTTGGACGGTCATCATCCGGATCAGGCCCCGGGCCACTGCCGTCATCCACAATCGTTGCTGTACCCGTATCACTGCCTTGCACTGCCCCAATGCCGGTTACCGTGACACTGAAATCTTCAGGGCCTTCATAAACGGCGTCATCAACAGAAGCAATACGCACATCAAATTCGGTTTGCCCGGCTGGCACCGTCACCACGCCATCGTTTGGTACTGTGAACCAACCACTTCCCGTGCTGTATTCCAAGATGCCTAAGTCTCCAACTTCGGTATCGCCCAAGTTGAGGCCTAGCTCGACTTGAACAGTAGACTCAGATGCGTTCGATAGCGTCACTTTAAAGTTGGCTGTCTCCCCCTCATTAATGGTGCCAGCATCATTAATGGTCACGCTTGGACGGTCATCATCCGGATCAGGCCCCGGGCCACTGCCGTCATCCACTATCGTCGCCGTACCCGTATCGCTGCCTTGCACCGCACCAATACCGGTCACCGTCACACTGAAATCTTCAGGACCTTCGTACACCGCATCGTCAATAGAAGCAATGCGCACATCAAACTCAGTTTGCCCGGCAGGCACCGTCACCACACCGTCGTTTGGCACCGTAACCCAACCGGAGCCCGTGTTGTATTCTAAGGTGCCTAAGTCACCCGCTTCGGTATCGCCTAAGTTGAGGCCAAGTTCAACTTGAACAGTAGACTCTGAGGCATTCGATAAGGTGACTTTGAAGTTCGCAGTCTCACCCTCATTAATGGTGCCTGCGTCGGTAATAGCCAAACTCGGACGGTCATCGTCTGGATCGGGACCTGGGCCACTGCTGTCATCCACAATCGTTGCCGTGCCCGTATCGCTGCCTTGCACCGCACCAATGCCCGTTACCGTAACACTGAAATCTTCTGGACCTTCGTACACCGCGTCATCAATAGAAGCAATGCGTACATCAAACTCAGTCTGCCCGGCAGGCACCGTCACCACACCATCGTTTGGCACCGTGACCCAACCACTTCCCGTGTTGTATTCCAAGGTGCCTAAGTCGCCGGCTTCTGTATCACCTAGGTTGAGACTTAGTTCGACCTCAACATCTGTAGCTGATGGATTCGATAAAGACACTTTAAAGCTGGCTAACTCACCTTCATTAATCGTCCCTGCATCGCTCATCGTTACCGTTGGACGATCATCATCAGGACTTAAACCAGACCCACTACCATCATCAACAATGGTTGCAATCCCAGTTGCAGGTGTACTTTGTTCTTCTGTGTTGCCAGAAAGCGTAAATGTTTCTGGACCTTCGAATATAGAGTCATTTATAGAGTCGAGAGAAACCGTAAAACCATTTTCACCTAACGGGACCGACACAGTAAAAATACCGTTGTCACCGACTGAGATCTCTTCTGTTGTACCATCGGAAAATGTTATGAGAACACTCTCGTTGACGTAGTCACTTCCGCTCTCGTCAGTAGATCCACCAGTCGCAGTCTGATCGAACAGAGAAAAAGTGATATTGATATTGTCTTCCGTTGGTTGGTTAAGTGTGATGTCGAAGGAAACTAGATCACCCTCATTGACAGTTGGGCTGGAAATCTCTTGAACAATTACTGTTGTAGGAACTGATATTGCTGTTGGTTCTGGTGGTTGTATTTGGAAAATATCGAGTAGCGTCTCTACCTGAGTACTTGAAAATCCTGTTCCGTCAGTTCCCACTGTCTCAAAATTGGTACTGGCGAGTAATTCAGCACCTGTGCGATCTATAGCCCCCGTATTTTGTGGGCTAGACCCGTTTCCTTCACCTGCAGCAGGATCAAACTCTTCACCCAGCTCAGTCGGGTCTTCCCCACTAGCAATTGCTTCAATTAACGCTGTGATATCATCAGTTACGTTTATCGAACTTCCTTGTGGTGTCACCTGCTCGATCACAAGCTCAGAAGTATCTGATACCTCATCAATTATTAACTCTCCTGGTTGAGGTAGTTGTCCCTCTTCTAGGGTCCTAATTTCCCCATCCAGCCCGATAACCACGATGTTGCCCATCAATGAGCTCAAAGTTACTCGATCCATATCTACCTCGCCCCACTTCAAACCAAGTCAAAAGTTTGTCACCCCTACATTTACGTCTATAGTTTAGTCAAAATCATCATTTTTTCGTTGTATGCGCAGCTCGTGGGATGCTTGATAACTCAAGGGGCGGAGTTATTCAAAAAGTATAGAGTTACGCTAGCTGCGAAACGCTATGATATTAAGAATTCAAGCTTTTCTCTGGCCTAAACATGCTGTGTTGCTGAGCAACATTTGCCATATGTGCTAAGGTTTAAAAAGGCGAAATTCTGGAATTTTTAAACAAAAGCCTAGTTTTAACAGTAGGTTGATAAATCCCTTACTCAAGCACTGTTATTTATGATGTTTCGTCTCAGTTATGAGATGAAATAGCAAAAAGCAACACGAATTTTTAGGAGAAATACCGTGAAATGGAACCGACTAAATATTGCTTGCTGCTGTAGTTTAATAGTGTCTTTACCCGTTTTCGGTCAAACTTTAGAGCAAGCCGTGGCATTGACGTTAAAAAACAATCCTGACATTAAGAGCGCATTTAACGAGTTCACCAGTCGAAAATACGTAAATGAAGCCTCTTCGGGCGCCTACTTACCTTCTATTGATTTAGATGCGGGCATTGGTTACGAGGGATTAGACCCTTCTGACGAGGTGGGACGTGGGGATACAGATTACACTCGAAAGGAAGCTTCGGTAACACTAACTCAGCTCATATGGGATGGCAGTGCAACCTTAAATGATATCGATCGTACCGCTGCCGATGCAGAGTCAGTTAGATTTCAACTTTTGGCCGATGCATCAGATAAAGCACTTGAAGTCACCAAAGTGTATTTAGACGCAGTAAAAGCTTACGAAATACTCAAGCTTTCTGAAAATAACTTGGCGGTTCACAAAGATATTTACGAAGACATTAAAAAACGAGTCAATTCAGGTATCGGCTCTACCGCTGACTTAACACAGGTAGAAGCACGTTTGGCAAAAGCGCACGGTAATTTGGCAGCTGCTCAAAATAATTTGTACGACTCTCACACTATGTTCACTCGTTTAGTGGGTCAAACCCCGCAAGGGTTGATCTTTCCAAGAGCGGATCAGAATTTCATTCCATACACCATTGATGAAGCGGTAGGTTTGGCATTTGAACTACACCCTGTCATTCAAGTCGCGCTCGCAGACGTAGACTCTGCTAAGTTTCAATACAAACAATCTAAAGGTGTTAATTACCCAACCATTTCCATTGAAGCTTCACAAACATGGCGTGACGACGCTGATGGCTTAAAAGGCCGCAGTGATGAGACACTTGCCATGCTACGTCTACGCTACAACCTATTTAATGGCGGCAGTGACGCTGCAAACTCAGAAAACTTCGCCTATCAGTTAAATAAAGCGAAAGACTTACGTGAAGGTGCTTATCGCAATGTTGAAGAAGGCTTAAGGCTTTCATGGAGCGCACTGGATTTGACCCTACAGCAAAAAGAGTTCCTGTCAGATCATGTAGACTCGGCATCTGAAACCGTTATTGCGTATGAAAAACAATATCGCATTGGTAAGCGAACACTGCTTGATCTATTGAATACTGAAAACGAACTCTTTGAGGCACGTAAAGACTACTTAGATTCTAAATACGCAGAGCAGTACGCCAAATATCGAGTGATGAACGCAACAGGTCAACTGTTGAGTGCATTAAGGGTTGAAATGCCTAAAGAATGGCTAGAAGAAGTGGAGTATTAATTATGAAATACATAACTCTTATTGCACTCTCATTGATGATTTCGGCATGCAGTTCATCCGATAAAGGCGATGAATATGATTATATTGATACGCCCATTGCCGATCAGTGGGCAGATCATCTTGATGATGATTCTGATGGAGTCATTAATGAGCGCGATTTATGTCCGGGTACTCCTTTAGGTGCCGAGATAGATAACGATGGCTGCGGTTCGTATGTCGACTCCTCACAAGAAATGCAAATTCGAGTCCTATTTGCGAACGATTCCGATGTTATAAACCCTATCTTTACGCAACAAATTCGTGAGTTGTCCGATTTCTTGAAAGAGTACCCAAATACGTCTATCGAGATTCAGGGCTATGCTAGTCGCACTGGTACTGCAGAACACAATCTCGACTTATCCAAGCGCCGGGCTGAGAACGTTAGAAAAGAACTCATGATGAATGGTATTAGTGGGGATAGAGTTACCATTGTGGGCTATGGAGACACAGTGCTTGCAACACAAGGCACCGACCAAGTGAGTCATGCGTTGAACCGTCGAGTCACCGCAACGGTGATTGGCCACAAAGGTGAGGTGAAGAAAGAATGGACCGTTTTCACTACACTTCCTAAGAGCTAACATCGCAATGAACTGATTTTAAAAGTAAAAGGTCTAGCAAAATGCTAGACCTTTTTTGATTTTCAATTTCACCTGTGGCTAGACATGCTACATGTCTTTGTATTGCGCTTCTAAACTTGCAATCAGACTTTGAGTCACATCATCGACACTTGCACCATCAAAATGGATGTCCAATGTCGAGCCACCTTTCGTAATACTCAAGTTCGCTTCCGAGCCGCCATCTGGTGCCACTTCTACGTGATACTCTCCGACATCACCAGTATGATCACCGGACTGAAGATCAGTAAGAAGCTCACCAACTTCATCTTTTGATAAGTCATCAAACAGATCGGAGAAGTCTAAAGTATCCTCATCTTTGTTGAAATCAGTAATGGTATCAACCTCGTTGGTCACTTCACTCCACTTAAAGATGTCAGAGCCCTCATCTCCCGTTAAGATATCATTACCTAAACCACCAATCAGAATGTCATCACCTTCACCGCCAACGAGTATGTCGTTACCACCCTGACCAAACAGTAAATCGTTGCCAGCACCACCAGATAAGTTATCCGACTTATCACCTTGGTGAGATTGGTTGAATTCTTCTAAGTTACTTTTAACGTATTCATGGATGTCTTCACCATCAATGGTAGAAACATCTTGACCCGTTTGCTGTGCCACATGTGATTGAATCGCACTCAAACCTTGCTCATTACCGCCAAATTCAATTAAATCACCCAGCAAGATATCGTCACCTTCTCCACCCTGAATAGTGTCTGAGCCTTGTTTTAGGGGTACATCTTGACCCAATATCGTTTCAGCAAGTTTAGTAACATCGATATCTGACTCTACCACACCATCAGTGTCATACTGCTTAAGTGTCTGTTCATCAACACCACTACCAAGACCTATCGACTCTACTGAAGACAATGCTGCTAACACTTGATACATATGTTGAGCTTGTGTTGAGCTGCCACCTTCATCGTAGTAACGGATAGAGCCATTATATCTGTCGATATCACCAAGGGCTCTGCCTGTTAGCGGTGAATATACTTGACCGTAACTATCTATAACGACGTCACCTTTGTAGGTAACCGTCTGTCCGTATGAATAACTACTGTTACTAACTATATCTTGCAGGGTAACAAGCTTGCCAGAATCATCGACATCCAAAATCACTTTCGAGAATTCATTCGGCGCTAAATGATAGAGATGCGTTGCTCTATTTGGTTGACCATCAGTAACAAAGTACGTGATATTTTGGCCATTAGGGTTAGGTTGACTGCTAAACCATTCAACAGCTGACTGTAAACCCGCCTCATAGTTTGTGCCGCCGTCACCCTCATCACCTATAGCACTATTCAGTTCTTTTACAAACTCATCTCTTGCTGTTGGAGAACTCAAGTCAACGGAAATAACTGCTGACGCACTTGAAGCAAACTCACTGAGGTGAATATTCACTGTTCCAGGCTTCTCACCCTGATTTGCAGCGCTTAACAGTTCATCAAACACATCTAGTACTTCTTGCTTCGCAGTTCCTACCCAGTTACCCATGCTCCCTGAAGTATCCAAAACAAAGGCGATGTTGTAGTCCTGACCCGCAATAATCTCCAATCCTTGGACATCGCCAACAATAATATCGTGATCGTCACTGCCCGTTATCTGATCGTTCCCATGTGAACCCGACTCTAGAACATAGTCACGAGCTGTAAGCGCAACAGACTCTGTTGTTGAAGCGGCATCATTATTTGCTTCTTCAACCGACGTCGCGGTAACGCTTAGTGGGAACTCTAGACTACCTTCATAATCAAACGGCACTCTGATATCTAAAGAGACCTTACCGTTAGCATCCAGGGTGACAAGATAACTACCGTTTGCGTCCTGATTAACGGCATGTCCATCGATATACAGCTCTACACCATCCGGTAAACCTTCCACAAAAACAGTTTGCGCCAAGCTTTCACTTCCATCGACATCAACCAAATCAACGTTAATATCAACGGGAATCCAACGCTCTTGAAGCACTTCATAGGTGCCGTCAGGCTTCAATTCAACGACTTTGTCTGCAAAAACAATTCGTTCAATTTCATATAAGTGATCACCACGATCATCACTACCTGTGTGGTCGTTTACCGAATCGATAGAACGATTATCTAGCAAAATCCAATATGGAACTTGACCTCCATGATCGTCTTTGAAGGTCATTTTGTAGTCACTGAAGTTTCCAGTTAAGTAAACCGTATCTTGGCCATCATAATCTGTAATAGTGGACGCATCATCACCATAGAAAGAGTCGTTATTACCACCGCCAATAAATACGTCATCACCGCCGCCACCATAGAAGGTGTCATTGTAATCAGTCCCAACGAATAAGCTATCGGTATCACTTCTATCGTTGTTGTCACCTAGCATCACTCCGGCGTATGAGTGATTTTTTTGCACGACATCATCCAAACCAAGATCAGCAGCGACGAGTTCATTCTCTGTAGGCGTTTTATCTATCGCAGAAGTGGCTAAGTTGTGATTAGGATCAACAGCATCTCTTTTTACTAACTCTCCAACATTAATCGTGATCGCAGGGGCATCTGCAACTGCGACAACGTTGATATCAAGCGTATTTGTTGCGCCAGTATTTGTGGTGTAATTAATTAATGGAACATCACCTGACCAGTGCTCGGTAGGTTCAAATACGTAACTACCATCTTGGTTTACTAAGAAAGTGCCACTGGTCAAAGATACGTTTTCACCTACCGCATAGTCAGTGCCATTAATAGTAATGTGATCAACCATCAGGGTGTTGTCGTCATCAAAGTCATTACGCAATACGTTACCCTGTAGCGAATTATCTTCGTTGGTCTTCCCAATATCACTTTCCGTTTCCGTCGGTAAGTTCTCATGTACTACAACATTGATCGCCAAGTTAGATTCTGCTGAATCACCATTCGCGCGTTCTGTACTCGTTGCCGTCAAATTGATTGTGAAGTCATCATGGGAGCCCGCAGGTGGAGTCACAGTAAGTGCATCTAATGCCCAACTTGTCACGTCCAGTTCTTCATCAATAGTTGCGACAGTAATAGAACTGTTTCCATCTGAAAGGATCGCACCTACAGGTAAGCCAGTTAGCGTGACTTTAAGTGATTCAGAGCCATCTGTATCATTTAAGCTTGCTTTAATTTCAGAGAGCGGTATCGCTGTATCTTGTAACCCTTCGTTCAGCTGGTATGTTTCGTAAAACGCAACACCATTAACTTCTTGTAGTTCAGACGTTCTGATATCAGTTGCTTCTAGTGCACTTTCATCACTAACTACGTAAAGACTGCTGTTGCTCAGATTGACAGGTGCTTGTCCATTAATGGATACATCCACATTAAAGTTACCCGGACCACTTTGGTTATGGTGATAAATTTCAATTGGATAAAAGCCAGATACCGAAGGGGTAAAGCTAGCACCCTTAATATCACCACTGTCACTACCCCAACGAGCTTGATCAAGTAACGCACCACCCAACTTGATTGCAAGGCTATCATCGGCTTGACCGACAAAGTCGTAACTCGAGCCAGCTTCGAGATAAACAAGAGATGTGACTAGAACGGCCTCATTTGCCAAGGTTGCATGAGTCCCTAAATCTTCCACATTTGCCCAACTCAATCGAGTACCATCGGCTTCATCAAGAGCGTTGATCGCTGAGATTAGAGTCTCTCCATTGACCCCCATACCATCACTAGAACCAACTTGAACATTACTCCATGTCGTAACGTTAAACTCTTGTTGGGGTAATGAGTTCTCGTGCGTCACTGCGATTAAGTTCGGTTTATCAGCGATAGGGTTTACGTCTATTGTCAGTGTTGACTCTTGACCGGTACTCTGTCCATCTGTTGGTTTAAAGCCAATTTGAGCGTAACTAGACTCCTGGTTTCCGACTTGATTTCCGCCGAAACTGTCACTGCCAGACTCATTTAATTCAGGTACAAAACGAACACTGTTTTCATCAAAGAGCGATTTATCAAGCACTTGATCGATTTGGACAGACTGCCAATCGCCCTGCGAATCTTTATACTCTAATGACCCATCGCTAGGAAGCGTTGTGATTTGGACGGAGAGCTCTGATACGTTAGAGTCCACATCGCTAATACCGAATGATGACCAATCAAGCATCACTTGGGTATCTTCACTCATCTCAACCGCGGAAGGCGAAGATTCAGGTGCATCATTCACATTTACCAGAGAAACATTGACCTCGGCAGTATCAATCCCGCCAGTTCCATCGATAACCTCAACCTGAAGCGTATAATCGCCCAAGTCAACATCATCGATTGTCTTGTTCAATGAAATCTCTCCGCTTGTCGGGTCGATATCAAAAATACCATTAGTGGTCGAGCCATCTGCAAAGCGGTATACAAGCACGTCATTATCGTGATCTTCAGCAACGACCGTACCAATAACGGACCCACTCACCGTGTTTTCGTTAACTGACCCGAAGTCGTAAACATCATCATTTGGTTTGTCACCAGCACTATCGCCGTCAGAAATAAACTCTGGAGCGTGCTGAGCATCTATAATAGAGACTGTTGCTTCATTCGAGTCACTTGCAAGCGTCGAATCTGCACCAACCGTATCAATTAGAGTCACAGTTAGGTTTTCAAGATCTTCGTAAATACCATCATCGAGAGTTTTTATATCAATCGGCGCCGACGTTTTACCCGCTGGAATCGTGACTGTGTACGTACTTGGAGCAATATAATCTTTGTCATCAACATTCCCGCCGATTGTGAATGTTACCAGTACATCTTCATCTGCTTTTTGGTCAATGTTGACGATAAATTTTGCATAACTACCTTCATCAACTGAGGATTGATCTGAGCTAATAGTCACTTTCGGTGCACTTTGGGCATCAACGATCACAACACTTGCGCTGTTATTTGAAGCAATGCTCGCATCAGCGCCATCCACCTCTTTAATGGTTACTGTGAAAGATTCTGCGCCCTCATAAATACCATCGGTGAGCGTCAGTAAGTCAAGAGCAGCTGAAGATTGACCCGCAGGAACTTCAACACTAAGAACGCCAACAAAATCTTTTCCATCTTGGGCCACGCCACTATATTCGACATGAACCGTAACGCTCTCATCTGCAACTTTATCAAGTGTCAGCGTAAAGCCTGCCGTTTCACCTTCATTTACGCTGTTTTGATCGGCACTAATACTAACTAAAGGTGCAGGATCAGAATCCACAATATTTGCGTTACCAGTTGCAATACCATTACTGGTGACACTACCGATTTCCGTAACCGTCAGACCAAAGCTCTCATCACCTTCATGGACATTATCTAGTTTGGTCGAGACTGCGACTTTAATTTCAGCGACACCTGGAGGTATAGTAACGTCTCCATTAGGCGCTATATCTAATGTTTGAGTTTGACCATGAGTATCCACATAGGTCACTACCATAGTGCCTAGATCAACATCTTCCGCAGTATAGCTATCATTTGTTGTTGACTTCAGATTGACGACAACGGCCTCTTGAACAGGGTTAGAGAGTAAAACGGTAAATATTGCGTCAGTTCCTTCAATGACATCGCCGGCATCTACTACGCTAAGTTCTGAACTATCATTATCAAGAACTGTTGCCGTCCCCGTTTCACCGCCGAGCTCAAGAACGATCGTTTCGCTGCTTTCCACAACCAAGTCATCAATAGTCGGAATCGATATTTCGAAGCTACTTATACCTGCAGGAACAATCAAGTAACCACCTAAGAAAACAACACCATTTGTGTAGGTTGCATTTGATAGATTTACGTCATTCTTATCAACTGAAGAACCTTGAGCAAGCATATCAACTTGGTACTTAACAGCAGTACTGGTGACTTCATCTAGAACAACCGAAAAAGTGACATTGTCACCCTCAGTCACGCTATCACCGACCACAGACAGACTTGGCCCATTTTCAGCAACATTACCACCTAGCATTTCATTAACGATATTGACTGTAGATGGATCGCTAACGCCACTTTCAGAGTCGACGGCCACATATCCAAAGCTGTCCTCTGCAGGAACACCTTCTACATAACGTAACTCCCAGTTACCTTCATTTTTCGTAGAAAAATCTAACTGAGTAATGACCGAACCTTCAGGAAGAGCTAGATCTTTCCCATAACCAACGCTTGTTTCTTGGAATAGCATGAAGTTGCCTTCAGGCTTCAAAAACTCGAACGTTTGAGTCTGTTGGACATTATTTGAATCTAAGTATGTAACCGTAATAAGCGCTGCGTTGTCATCACCGTAATCAAACAATCCACCTAGTCCATCTAGTCCAAGGTTTACGCTGCCCACAGGGTTATTAGACAAATCGATCGTAATTGTTTCACCCTTCTCAATACCCTGCCCATCATTGTCAGCGATACCATTGCCGATATGTGACACCTGGCGGTTGTACTGTGCAAGCTCACCGCTATCAGAAGAAATGGTGATAGAGGCTCCATTTGCTAAATGCTCAGTACGTGAATTTGATGGACCACCATCCTCACTTAATCCCCAGTTATTGAAATCTGTTGTAGATTCCGAGCCATTAGGCGTATTTGGACGATCTTTGATACCTAATAAGAAGCCAACATTATCAGCTTCATAGTAAAGACTGTCTTTGTCATAAAGCGTATCGCTTACTTCTTTAATTTCGTGCAACTCACCATCACTATCTTTAAAGAACAACGTACCTGAGGTTGGCAGTTCAGTAATTCGGACATGTAGATCGTTGTCTTTTAAGTCGTCTTCAACATCCGCGATATGATCTTGAGAGTCACCGCTACCCAGAGGTTTCGTATCGGTATCAAACACAACGTGCGTAAGCTGATCATCGGCCACATGCGTAAAGTCTTCACTGTCAGGTTTGTCGTTTACTGGCGTGACATCAACTTTAACAATGGTGGATTCACTGACACCACCGGAGGTGACGATATAGGTGAAAGTATCTTCACCATGATAGTTGTCGTTTGGCGCGTAAGTTACGCTACCGTCAGGATTGACCGAGACCGTGCCGTTAGCTGGGCCTTTATTGGTATCAAGCGACACTACTTTATCGTCGCCGTCAAACGTGTCGTTACCTAAGACCTTGATGATAGTTGGCGTGTCTTCAACAACCGTCGCTTTGTCTGCCACGATGTCCGCCACAGGCGCTACCGTGAAGTTCACCGTTTGACTGGCGCTCTCGCCGTTTGGATCGGTAGCAGTAAACGTTAGGATTTCTGAGCCGTTCCAGTCTGCGGTTGGTGAGATGGTCGCGATGCCATTTTCAATCGAAACCAACACGTTGCTGTTACCGGCTACTGAGAAGCTAAGCACGGAGTCGCTGTCTTTAAATGCGTCGTTTAACTCAATCGTGTAGGTCGCGAAATCTTCCGATAACACTTGATCTGCAATGGCACTTTCAACAATCGGTGCATCATTAACACGATTCACAACCAAGCTATCACTGTCGCTAGCCGTTGGATT
Organism: Vibrio chemaguriensis; assembly: GCF_012275705.1. Taxonomy (NCBI): domain Bacteria; kingdom Pseudomonadati; phylum Pseudomonadota; class Gammaproteobacteria; order Vibrionales; family Vibrionaceae; genus Vibrio; species Vibrio chemaguriensis. The sequence continues at coordinate 2,151 of NZ_SHOE01000002.1, read as the reverse complement.
AACACCATCCGACACTGACGCGCTGATAGTAAGGTCTTTAAGGTTGAGTTCATCGTTGTTAACCGCGTCAACACCCGCTTGAGTTAGCTTGACTTCATTGCCAACCAACACGAAGTAGCCGTTTGAGTTGTTTTCTAGAGAAATGGTTAATTGGTCTTCTGGCGTATCAGTATCACGAACCGTTAAGGTTGCGACTACCGTATCAGTGCTCACTGCATCTTCAGTGATGCTTTCCACGGCATCAACCTTGATGGTTGGTGCATCGTTTACTGGGTTAACGGTAACGGTCACCTTCGCTTGGTCAGTCAGCGAACCATCGGTGACGGTGTAAGTGATTTCAGCGTCACCATGGAAGTTCTCGGCCGGTGTGAACACCAGTTTGCCATCAACAATCTCAACCTTACCTTGCGCTTCAGGTACGGACGCTGATTGGATAGACAGTGTATCACCGTCCACATCGGTGTCGTTTGGCAGGACATCAATTGTCACTGGCGTGTCTTCGTCAGTAACAGCGGTATCATCTTTTGCCACTGGCGCATCGTTGACTGGCGTCACATCGACGTTCACCGTGGTGGATTCCGATACCCCGCCTGACGTAACGATGTAGGTGAAGCTGTCTGTACCGTGGTAGTTGTCGTTTGGCGTGTAAGTCACGCTGCCGTCAGGATTGACCGAGACAGTGCCGTTGGCTGGACCGTTGTTGGTATCCAGCGACACCACTTTGTCGTCGCCTTCGAACGTGTCGTTACCTAAAACTTTAATGATGGTTGGCGTGTCTTCCACAACCGTCGCTTTATCAGCCTCAATGTCCGCCACAGGCGCTACTGTGAAGTTCACCGTTTGGCTGACGCTTTCACCGCTTGGATCGGTGGCAGTAAAGGTTAGGATTTCTGAGCCGTTCCAGTCCGCGGTTGGAGTGATCGTGGCAATGCCATTGACGATCGCCACTTGAATGTTGCTGTTGCCAGAGACGCTGAAGGTCAGATCGCCATCAGCGTTATCTACATCACTGAAGGCGGTATTCAGATCGATGGTGTATGGCATAAAGTTTTGGTCTGCGATACTGCTTTCAACCGCAGGCGTGTCGTTCACCGCATTCACGGTGACGTTGACCGTCGCTTGGTCAGTCAGTGAACCATCAGTCACGGTGTAAGTGATTTCAGCGTCGCCATTGAAGTTCTCGGCCGGAGTGAAAACAAGTTTGCCATTCACCACTTCAACCGTACCCTGCTCTTTAGGTACAGAGGCTGATTCAATACTCAGCTTATCGCCATCCACATCATTGTCGTTTGTCAGAACATCAATAGTAACTGCGGTGTCTTCTTGTGTCGTAGCGATGTCATCTTTCGCCACAGGCGCATCGTTGACCGGTGTCACATCGACGTTCACCGTGGTGGACTCACTGACGCCCCCAGATGTGACGATGTAGGTGAAACTGTCTGTACCGTGGTAGTTGTCGTTTGGCGTGTAGGTTACGCTGCCATCCGGGTTGACCGAGACCGTGCCGTTAGCTGGACCGTTATTGGTATCCAGCGACACCACTTTATCGTCGCCTTCAAACGTATCGTTATCTAAGACCTTGATGATGGTTGGCGTGTCTTCCACAACCGTCGCTTTATCAGCCTCAATGTCCGCCACAGGCGCTACTGTGAAGTTCACCGCTTGGCTGACGCTTTCACCGCTTGGATCGGTGGCAGTAAAGGTCAACGCTTCAGAGCCGTTCCAGTCTGCGGTTGGTGAGATGGTCGCGATGCCATTTTCAATCGAAACCAACACGTTGCTGTTACCGGCTACTGAGAAGCTAAGCACGGAGTCGCTGTCTTTAAATGCGTCGTTTAAATCAATCGTGTAGGTCGCGAAATCTTCCGATAACACTTGATCTGTAATGGCATTATCAACTGTTGGCGCATCGTTAACACGATTCACAACCAAGCTATCACTGTCGCTAGCCGTTGGATTAACACCATCCGACACTGACGCGCTGATAGTCAGGTCTTTAAGGTTGAGTTCATCGTTGTTAACCGCGTCAACACCCGCTTGAGTTAGCTTGACTTCATTGCCAACCAACACGAAGTAGCCGTTTGAGTTGTTCTCTAAAGAAACGGTTAATTGGTCTTCTGGCGTATCAGTATCACGAACCGTTAAGGTTGC
>NZ_SHOE01000019.1:0-82880 GCF_012275705.1 Vibrio chemaguriensis | reverse complement strand
GCACTTCGTCGGCAGCGTCAGATGTGTATAAGAGACATGTAGTAATAATGTTTCATAAATAACAAAATTGATGTGATTTCAGTTGCACAAAACTAACTTGAAGTAGACAAGGTTTATAAATTATCTCAGTCACTATTTATTTGTTTAATTTAGTTTGATGTGTTGCATTGACTCTCATCATAAGTACAATGGCTGCTACCTGATGCAATATTGCAGACAATTTGTTGTTAATTTGTACAGTTAGTGGTTAATTGTTTGTTGTTGCCGTAGAGGCGCGGTCTCGAAGAGTAGCTATTATTGGGGTGATGCCAATGAATAATAGTGGAAGGCGAAGATTGCCGAAGTAAGTAACTCATCAAAGTTACTTGCTGGGGTTGTATCTGAAAGGAACAACACTGCCATAGTATATATTCACATTAAACTATGGAGCGCTACTGTAGGGTTGGGTGGAGTGTTCGCTTCCCTGTCGCTAAGTTCAACATGAGCACGTATCGTATGCTACGTGACTTGTCTGCAGTAGATCTCTAGCCAAACTTTGGTTTTTGAAGATCATGAATTTAATAGATTTTTCTAGTTCTCCTGTTTCATTATTGCCACCTATTGTCGCTTTGACTTTGGCGATTCTGACTCGACGTGTATTAGTTTCCTTAGGTGTAGGTATCGTGCTGGGTGCGGTTCTACTTAATAGCTGGTCTATCGGTGATACCGTTAGTTACGTGAGTTCTCAAGTTTCTTCTGTCTTTATTGAAGATGGCGGAATTAACACTTGGAACATGAGCATTGTTGGTTTCCTAATCTTATTAGGTATGACAACTGCATTATTAACGCTATCTGGTGGTACTCGTGCATTTGCCGAATGGGCACAATCTCGAGTGAAGAGTAAACGCGGCTCCAAACTTCTTGCTGCCTTTTTAGGCGTATTCATTTTTGTCGACGATTACTTTAACAGCCTTGCTGTTGGTGCCATTTCTCGTCCAGTAACCGACCGTTTTTATGTGTCTCGCGCGAAGCTTGCGTACATTCTAGACTCAACTGCTGCACCAATGTGTGTGATCATGCCTGCTTCTAGCTGGGGTGCTTACATTATTACGATTATCGGCGGTATCTTAGTCTCACATGGGATCACTGAGTATTCGGCTCTTGGCGCGTACGTTCGTCTTATTCCAATGAACTTTTACGCAGTTTTTGCACTGCTTATGGTGTTTGCTGTGGCGTGGTTTGGCCTCGATATCGGTAAGATGCGTGAGCATGAAATCTCTGCATCTCAAGGCCGCGGCTTTGATAAAGACAAAGAAAACGACTCGCAAGAAGCGCATGATCTAAACGAAGAGCTAGATATCCGTGAAAGCGAAAAGGGTAAAGTGTCAGACTTGGTACTTCCTATCGTGACGCTGATTATTGCGACTATCGCTTCTATGCTTTACACGGGTGGCCAAGCATTGGCTGCTGACGGCAAAGAGTTTGCGCTTCTAGGTGCGTTTGAAAATACAGATGTAGGTACATCACTAATCTACGGTAGCTTGCTTGGCTTAGCAGTTGCACTGTTTACTGTTGTGAAGCAAGGTCTTCCAATGGGTGAAATTGCACGCACACTTTGGATTGGTGCGAAGTCTATGTTTGGCGCGATTCTAATCCTGGTATTTGCCTGGACTATCGGTTCGGTTATCGGTGACATGAAGACGGGTTCTTACCTTTCTACAATGGCGCAGGGCAATATCAATCCACATTGGCTACCGGTTATCCTATTCTTGTTGTCTGGTCTAATGGCATTTTCAACAGGTACTTCTTGGGGTACGTTCGGCATTATGCTTCCAATCGCGGGTGATATGGCTGGTGCAACCGATCTTGCGCTAATGCTCCCAATGCTAAGTGCAGTTTTAGCCGGTGCCGTTTTTGGTGACCATTGTTCACCTATCTCCGATACCACTATTCTGTCGTCGACTGGTGCACGTTGTAATCATATTGATCACGTATCGACCCAGTTGCCTTATGCATTGTCCGTGGCGCTAGTTTCCTGTGTTGGCTTCATTACTTTGGGGATGACTGCGTCAATTGCATTCTCATTCATCGCTGCATCAATCACATTTATTATTGTATGTGGAGCACTTTCTTGGTTGTCGAAGTCTAAAATGGCATCGTGCCAAAATGTCTAGTACAGCTCAGTATTTTTAATAAAGAGGAAGCTCCGCTAAATTTAGCGGAGCTTTTTTTTAACGCGATTTAGGTGAGGGGGGCAATCGCGTTTTTGGGGATAATCGTTTCGTGTTAAAAGCGAGCTATTTGTGTTCTGAGCACTCCTTTCTGTGCTGTGATAGAAAATCTATCAACCGACTTCTTCTTAGCTCTAAGCAAAGACTATGCCTGGTTTAACTTGTTGATTTTAAAGGCGGTAATATCAAGAGGTTTATGATGAGGGGCTAAGTAAATGATATATGATGAGTTGTCTGTTACACAGTGTCACGTTACACCTGTACAGCAACTAAACATTTAAGTTGTATTTCTTTATTAGACGATAAAGCGTTGTTCTTGAAATACCAAGATGACGTGCAGCCGCACTCATATTGTGCTTATTTTCTTCGATAGCTTGCAGTAGGTAGTCAAGATCAATTTGGTCCACTGAAGGGAGTAATTGCCTTTCATTATTATCAAGGCCCAAGTCAGCGACGAGAAGCGTGTGATCTTCACACATGACAATCGCTCGTTGGATTACATTTCGCAGTTCTCTTACGTTACCTGGCCAACGATGCTTGAGGAGCTTGGCTTTCACTTTATCCGACATTTTTTGTACCTGACCATGAGACAAATCTGTTAAGAAGTGTTCTGATAACATAAGGATATCTTTCCCACGCTTTCTCAGTGGGGGAATAGTTAATGGCAAGATATTAAGCCGATAGAATAAATCTTCACGGAATCCGCCTTGTACAACCTCATTTTTCAAATCCACGTGGCTCGCAGCAATGACTCTACAGTCCACGTCAATGAATTTATCAGCGCCGACTTTATGGATTTGCTTACTCTCTAAAAAGTGCAGAAGGTGGATTTGTAGATCCGGCGGCATATCACCAATCTCATCTAGGAATAGGGTACCTTTATGCGCTTTTTGAATAAAACCGATACGATCTGAAATCGCTCCTGTAAATGCTCCTTTTTCGTGACCGAAAAGTTCGGACGCAATAAGACCACTTGGAATTGCGCCGCAGTTAACTTCAACAAAAGGTGCCGAGTGTCTGTTCGACAACTGATGAATAAGACGAGCACAGAGACCTTTGCCCACCCCTGTTTCACCCTGGATGAGTACTTCAGCATCACATTGAGCGTACTTTTGGATTGCCGTGCGAAGTTCTTGGATACATGCACTATTGCCGATTAATGGGTATAGTGTTGTATCGCTGAAATCCACAGCTTGTTTGTTACTACCGTTACGCAGTTTCATGGTTAATCACTATTTTTTGCCCCACTAAAATAATAGTTTTGAATGAGTCGTCTCAAACGTGAGTGGATGTCTCTTTATTGAGAATGATGTCAATTACTAAGGGCGGTGAGATCTAAATAGTTGTTTTGATGAAAATTCATACTATTCTTCTTTTTCTTTAAGAATAGGGTTGAATAGAAACCTAATTTCTACCCTGATACTCAACTGAAATTAAATTTAAATCCTTTAAAATCAAATAATTATAAAAAATAGTTAGAAAATGCTAAATTCAGTATTGAAAAATATAGAATCCTTGGTTAGTGTGGTTACTAACGAAGCAACTCAATAGAGCCTTAAATAAGTATGCGTAATTTTGTAATGAACATTCATCACCATCATCACCCAATCTAGTCTTTCGGGCGATGTACGCATACCCGGGAGGCAGGAAACTCCCGGAGGTGAAATCAAAGTAAAAGCAGATTTTAAACCCTCGGGAGACTCCAATCTCTCGAGGGTTTTTTAGTTTTATTAATTCAAAAATTACTTAGATATCAAAATCTTGCACAGGGAAAAAGCAATGCAAACACAACGCTTAAGAATCGCAATTCAGAAAAAAGGTCGCCTTAGCAAAGAGAGCCAAGCTCTGCTAAAACAGTGCGGCGTAAAATTTAATGTAATGGGTGAGCGTTTAGTGGTTCACTCGGAGAACATGCCAATTGATTTGCTTTTGGTTCGTGACGATGACATCCCGGGCTTGATCATGGATGGCGTGGTTGACCTTGGTTTCATCGGAGAAAACGAACTAGAAGAAGTTCGTCTTGATCGCAAAGCTTTGGGTGAGCCATGTGAGTTTGTTCAACTTCGTCGACTGGATTTTGGCGGTTGTCGCTTGTCTATCGCTATCGACAAGGATGAAGAGTACAACGGTCCACAAGACTTAGCTGGTAAGCGTATTGCCACAACTTACCCTCAACTCCTAAAAGCTTACATGGATGAAGCAGGCGTTCCATTCTCCACATGTATGCTAACTGGCTCTGTAGAAGTTGCACCTCGCGCAGGTCTAGCTGACGCTATTGCTGATTTGGTATCGACTGGCGCAACGTTAGAAGCGAATGGCTTAAAAGAAGCGGAAGTGATCTTTAAATCTAAAGCGACGCTGATTCAACGTATCGGTGAGTTTGATGCGGACAAAACAGCACTGATTGAAAAACTACTGACTCGCATGCAAGGCGTACAACAAGCGAAAGAGTCTAAGTACATCATGCTTCACGCGCCAGCTGAAAAGCTCGATCAAATCAAAGCACTACTTCCTGGTGCTGAGGATCCTACGGTTCTTCCTCTTTCTGCAGATAAGCAGAAAATGGCTGTTCACTTAGTGAGTTCTGAAAACCTGTTCTGGGAAACCATGGAACAGCTAAAAGAGTTAGGTGCTAGCTCAATCCTAGTGCTACCAATTGAAAAAATGATGGAGTAAACATCATGAGAACAGTTGTTTGGCAATCTTTAAGTGAAGAGCAGCAAGATTCGATCTTAGAACGTCCTGCTATTGCAGAAGGTGAAAATATCACTGCAGCAGTGTCTGAGGTTATCGCTAAAGTTAGAAATGAAGGCGACTCTGCTCTCAACGAGCTGACAGAAAAGTTTGATCGCGTTAAACCTGAGTCCATTCGTGTTTCCTCTCAGGAAATTAAAGCCGCTTCAGAGCGCTTGTCTGAATCAATGAAAAACGCATTAGAGCAAGCTTATGCCAATATTTCTAAATTCCACAAAGCGCAAAAGCCACAGCCAATTAAAGTTGAAACTCAACCGGGTGTGCTTTGTGAACAGGTAACACGTCCAATTCAAAAAGTGGGTTTGTACATTCCTGGTGGTAGCGCGCCATTGCCATCGACGGTTTTGATGCTGGGCGTGCCTGCGAAAATTGCTGGCTGTCGTAAAGTTGTGCTTTGCTCTCCGCCTCCAATCGCTGACGAGATCCTTTACGTAGCAAAATTGTGTGGCATTGATGAAGTGTACAACGTCGGTGGTGGTCAAGCTGTTGCTGCAATGGCATATGGTACAGAGACCGTATCAAAAGTTGATAAGATTTTTGGCCCGGGTAACGCTTACGTGACGGAAGCAAAGCGTCAGGTGAGCAATGATTTCCGTGGCGCAGCGATTGATATGCCAGCGGGTCCTTCGGAAGTTCTTGTGATTGCGGATGAAACAGCGGACCCAGATTTTATTGCGGCGGACCTTCTAAGTCAGGCAGAGCATGGACCTGACTCTCAAGTTGTACTTGTGACGCCATCAGCCATTATTGCAGATCAGGTGACAGATGCCGTTCGTCGTCAATTGAAAGAGTTGTCTCGTTCAGAGATTGCAGAAAAAGCGCTCGCATCGAGTTTAATCATTATTGCTGAATCGATCACCCAAGCAATCTCTATTTCTAATTATTATGGTCCTGAGCACTTAATTGTTCAGACTAAGAACCCTCGCGAGCTTCTTCCTCTATTAGATAACGCAGGTTCGATCTTCCTTGGTGATTGGTCGCCTGAATCTGCAGGTGATTACGCATCGGGCACTAACCACGTTCTTCCTACTTACGGTTATACACGGACATATTCAAGCTTAGGTTTGGCTGATTTTTCTAAACGAATGACGGTTCAAGAGCTTTCAGCTGACGGTCTTAAAAATCTTGCGCCAACGGTTGTCACCATGGCTGAAGCAGAAGGTCTGGACGCCCACAAACGTGCTGTTACTATCCGTGTAGAAAAATTAGCAAGTAAGTAAGAATAAGAGAGTAAAGAGATGGAAAAGCTAGCGCGTAAACAAGTCCAACAACTAACACCTTATCTTTCGGCTCGCCGAATTGGTGGTACAGGTGACGTATGGCTGAACGCCAACGAATCGCCATTCAACAATGAATACAAAACAGACTTTGCTCGTCTTAATCGTTACAGCGAATGCCAGCCGAAAGAACTGATTTCTGCTTACGCCGCATATGCTGGAGTGAAGCCAGAACAAACGCTGACTTCTCGCGGTGCAGATGAAGGTATTGAGTTATTGATTCGTGCTTTCTGTGAACCGGGTGAAGACGCGATTTTATACTGCCCACCGACTTACGGTATGTACGCCATCAGTGCAGAAACCATCGGTGTAGAGCGCAAAACGGTGCCGCTAATGTCAGATTGGCAACTAGACCTCGCAGGTATCGAAGCGAGTCTGGATAACGTAAAACTGGTTTTCGTATGCTCGCCAAACAACCCAACGGGTAACTTAGTTAAGCGTGACGATATTGTCTCTCTGCTTGAGATGACAAAAGACCGCGCAATCGTGGTCATGGACGAAGCGTACATCGATTTTTGTCCAGAAGCGTCAACAGTAGATTTACTGGCAGAATATCCAAATCTAGCGATTCTGCGTACTCTGTCGAAAGCTTTCGCGCTTGCTGGTCTTCGTTGCGGATTTACGCTAGCAAACGAAGAACTGATTAATGTCCTTCTTAAAGTGATCGCGCCATATCCAGTACCGGTGCCAGTTGCTGAAATTGCTACTCAAGCGCTCTCTGAAGCAGGTTTAGCGCGAGCGAAGTTCCAAGTTCTCGATTTGAACGCGAACCGAGCTTACTTACAAGTTGGTTTGTCGATGATTCCGGGTCTGGAGGTTTTTGAAGGGTGGGGTAACTACTTATTGGTGAAATTCCCAGATGGCGATGCTCTTTTCAAAGCTGCTTGGGATACTGGCATTATCCTGCGTAACTCGCCAATTGAGAACTGCGTGCGTATCAGTGTTGGTAACCGCGACGAGTGTGAAAAGACACTGGGTTTCATTAGAAACTACTATTCATAAATAGAATTCTCAACGTTCTCGGTTTATGCCGAGAACGAAACAAGATTAGTAATAAGGAAGTTCGAGTGAGCAAGCAACAAAAAATCCTATTTATCGACCGAGATGGCACCTTAATTGTTGAGCCGCCGATTGATTTTCAAGTAGACCGTTTAGATAAGCTAAAACTAGAGCCATTTGTTATCCCAAGCCTGTTGTCGTTGCAGGATGCAGGATACCGTCTAGTGATGGTCACTAACCAAGATGGTTTGGGTACTGACAGCTACCCACAAGCTGATTTTGATGCACCGCACAACATGATGATGGAGATCTTCGAGTCTCAAGGTGTGAAGTTCGATGACGTGTTGATTTGTCCTCACTTTGAAGAAGATAACTGCTCTTGCCGTAAGCCTAAGCTAGGCATGGTGAAAGAGTACCTTCAAGGTGGCAAAGTTGATTTTAAAAACTCTGTTGTGATTGGCGATCGTCAAACCGATCTTCAACTTGCAGAAAACATGGCGATTCGCGGTATTCAATACAACCCAGAAACCATGGGTTGGAAACAGATCCTGAAAGATCTGACGGTGAAAGCTCGTATTGCTGAAGTGATTCGTACTACTAAAGAAACCGATATCAAAGTTGCGGTTAATCTGGATGAGCAAGGTGGCAATGATATCTCAACAGGTCTTGGTTTCTTTGACCACATGCTGGATCAAATTGCCACTCACGGTGGATTCCAAATGGTGTGCAAAGTAGAAGGTGATCTACACATTGATGATCACCACACGGTCGAAGATACCGCTCTTGCTTTGGGTCAAGCATTGAAAGAAGCACTGGGTGACAAACGTGGTATTGGTCGCTTTGGTTTTAGCCTGCCTATGGATGAGTGCTTGGCACAATGTGCACTAGATCTATCTGGTCGTCCTTACCTTAAGTTCGACGCGCAGTTTAGTCGCGAGCAAGTGGGGGACCTTTCAACAGAGATGGTGGTTCACTTCTTCCGTTCTTTAACTGACACACTAGCGTGTACACTGCACCTGTCTTCTGCGGGCAACAATGATCACCACATCATTGAGAGCCTATTTAAAGCGTTTGGTCGTACTCTGTGCCAAGCAATCAAAGTAGAAGGCACTGAGCTACCGAGTAGTAAAGGCGTACTTTAAGGCTAACCTTAGCAAGGAGAAAAACAGTGACAGAACAGAAAGTTGTCATTATCGATACTGGCTGTGCCAACGTCTCTTCGGTGAAGTTTGCTATTGAACGCCTAGGTTATGACGTAACGATTTCAAAAGATCCACAAGTTGTATTGGCGGCTGACAAGCTATTTCTACCGGGCGTGGGAACCGCCAGTGAAGCGATGAAGAACCTAGAAGAGCGTGACCTTATCAGCTTGGTAAAACAGGTAGAAAAGCCACTGCTAGGTATCTGTTTAGGCATGCAATTGCTGGGCAAAGTGTCTCAAGAAAAAGGCCAGAAAGCAGACGAGTTAGTTGAGTGTCTTGGACTTTGTGATGGCGAAGTGAAGCTGCTTCAAACCGGCGATTTGCCACTGCCGCACATGGGGTGGAATACCGTTTCTGCAAAAGCAGGCAATCCGTTATTCAAAGGTATTGAAGAGGGTGAGTACTTCTATTTTGTGCACAGCTTTGCGATGCCAGTTGGAGACTACACCATTGCCGAATGTGATTACGGAAATCCATTCACTGCTGCGGTTCAAAGCGGTAACTATTATGGTGTGCAATTCCACCCAGAGCGTTCTTCAAAAGCGGGCGCGAAGCTTATTCAAAACTTCTTAGAATTATAAAAGGGATTTAGTGTGATTATTCCAGCTCTTGATTTAATTGAAGGACAGGTGGTTCGCCTTTATCAAGGTGATTACGGCCAAGTAACCGAGTACAAAGTCGACCCAGCAGAGCAGTTCAATTTGTACCACCAAGCGGGTGCTAACTGGCTGCACTTGGTGGATTTAACTGGCGCGAAAGACACGACAGCACGCCAGCTAGATTTGATTGCAAAGCTACTAGCAAGCACACCAGCGAACATCCAAATCGGTGGTGGTGTGCGTACAGAGCAAGACGTGATTGATCTGTTAGAAGCCGGTGCGCAGCGTGTTGTAGTCGGTTCTACAGCAGTAAAACAGCCAGAGCTTGTGAAAGGTTGGATGGAAAAATACGGCGCAGAGAAAATCGTTCTCGCTCTAGATATCAATATCGACCAAGACGGCACGCGTAAAGTGGCAATATCTGGTTGGCAAGAAGACTCAGGTGTGACTATCGAAGCTCTGATCAACGATTACTTAACGGTAGGTCTACAGCACGTCCTTTGTACGGACATTTCTCGTGACGGTACGCTAGAAGGCTCAAACGTTGAGCTTTACGTCGACTTATGTAAACAGTACCCACAAGTGCAGTTCCAATCTTCAGGCGGCATTGGCTCATTAGCGGATATCGAAGCACTAAAAGGCAGCGGTGTTGCTGGTGTGATTGTTGGTCGCGCATTGTTAGATGGTAAGTTCACAGCAGAGGAGGCGTTTGCATGCTGGCAAAGCGAATAATTCCATGTCTTGATGTTCGTGATGGACAAGTGGTGAAGGGCGTCCAGTTCCGCAACCACGAAATCATTGGTGACATCGTTCCTCTGGCGCAGCGTTATGCTGAAGAAGGCGCTGACGAGCTTGTGTTCTACGATATTACCGCTTCAAGTGATGGGCGTGTCGTTGATAAAAGTTGGGTCGCTCGCGTTGCTGAAGTGATTGATATTCCGTTCTGTGTGGCTGGTGGCATTAAATCAGCAGAGGACGCGGCGCGCATTCTTGAGTTTGGTGCAGATAAGGTATCTATTAACTCTCCTGCCTTGGCGAATCCTCATTTGATTACTGACCTTGCTGATAAGTTTGGTGTGCAATGTATCGTCGTTGGTATCGATTCATACTATGACAAAGAGACGGGCAAGTATCAGGTTTACCAGTTTACTGGTGATGAAGAACGCACCAAAGCGACCCAATGGGAAACGCGTGATTGGGTGCAAGAAGTACAAAAACGCGGCGCTGGTGAAATCGTACTGAACATGATGAACCAAGACGGCGTGCGTAACGGCTACGATATTGAACAACTTAATATGGTGCGTGAAGTGTGTAACGTGCCATTGATTGCATCGGGTGGTGCAGGTGCCATGGAGCACTTCGCAGAAGCCTACCAAAAAGCAAATGTGGATGGCGCGCTTGCCGCGTCGGTATTCCACAAGCAAGTCATCAATATTGGTGAACTAAAGCAGTATTTGAAACAACAAGGCATTGAGGTACGATTATGAGTGTGAAAGCCGCCGAAGTAAGTTCGCTAGCTGAGCGAATCAACTGGGAAAAGGTGGATGGTCTGGTACCTGCCATCGTACAAGATTTTCAATCAAGCCAAGTGCTGATGATGGGTTACATGAACCAAGATGCGTTGGCAAAAACGGGCGAAACGGGTCAAGTGACGTTTTTCTCTCGTACCAAAGAGCGTCTTTGGACCAAAGGGGAAACCTCAGGCAATGTATTACAATTGGTGAACATGCAGCTCGATTGCGACAATGACACACTGCTAGTTAAAGTGAATCCTATTGGTCCGACTTGCCATACTGGAACAACAACTTGTTGGGATGGAGATCCGCAAGAGGAGTCACAAATGGTGTGGCTTCATCAACTTGAGCAGCTATTGGCTGCCCGCAAGAGTGCCGACCCAGATTCCTCTTATACTGCCAGTCTTTATGCCCGTGGCACCAAGCGTATTTCGCAAAAAGTGGGCGAAGAAGGCGTTGAAGTCGCGCTTGCGGCGACGTCGGGCGATAAGGCGGAGTTAGTGTGTGAATCAGCAGACTTGATTTACCACTTAATGGTATTGCTTCAAGACCAAGGCTTATCGATGAATGACGTAGTGAACAAGTTAAAAGAACGTCATAAGTAAACTTGCTTATAGATAAGTGAAAGCCCCTATGCTCTCGAGTCTAGGGGCTTTTTTTAATTTAGTGTTCTTGATTCGGGGGTAAAAACCGGCAACAGTGCAGGTGGCGATTAGATTCTGAATCACGCTCGTCCCTCGCTGTTCAGAATGACGGTATATTTTCTAATGGTATTTGAAGTCGCGTTATCTATTTCAAACGAAAGTACATATTCACGTTATTCCGACGAGCTTAGGTGAGATCAGGAATCTCATTAAAGCGAGCTCAATAAGCTAAGCGTGGATGCCTTTACCCACAACACTTCTTAAACTTCTTACCGCTTCCGCAGATACACGGATCGTTACGACCTAGCTTTAGGCTACTCACTGGCTGGCTCAATCGTGGATCCTGTTCTGGTTCTTCTTCTGGCTCTTCTTCAGGAAATGTGCCGTCAATGTAGTACCAAAGCCCATTTTCTTTTACGAAGCGAGAACGTTCTGTCATACAGTAGCGTTTGCCGTCTTCATCAAAATAAGCGCTAAACTCGACAAAGCCTTCATTGTCATTACTGCCAGCTTCTGTTTTTAATACTTCAAGTTTGCACCAATCGCTGTCGATAGATTGGGCAATGCCTTCTCGTTGTTCTTCTGCATTACAGCTTGGGTGGTACGTGTTCACCACGTAATCTACTAGACCTAACACATGCGCACTGTAACGAGAGCGCATTAACTGCTCCGGAGTGGTAACGTCAGCATGGTTATTGTGGGCAATTTCACAACACTGTTGGTAGGTGCGGTTAGAGCCGCAAGGACAAGAAGAAGCCATAAAATGAAATCTCGATTAATTAAGCGGTAAAAACAAACAACCTCACAATTGCGAGGCTGGAGGTGAGGTATTATAGCGGTTTAGGGCGTTTGAGACAGCAGTTCTTGAGCCCACTCGGTAGATTGATTAAAAGCGTCTGCTAATTGAGGCTCGGTTAATTTAAGAACGGTGCAATACCGCTCAGCTAATTCCCAGTCTGCTTGTTCGTAGGCGATCGTCATTGAAAGTAAGTGGCCAAGTACGCCTTTTCGACTGGTTAATGCGAGTTTTATATCTTCGTCAACGGGGATATCTTCAATGACATCTGAGAGCGGTTGATCGAGCAAAGATCCGAGTAGAGAAAACATTCCTGTCAAAAAAGCCTGCCCAGGGTCATACCTAGTGTTCATTTGACTAAGTAACAGTTCACACATTCTTGCACGCTGAATCGCTAAAGAGTAAAGAGAGTCAGGTTTATCCTCTTGAACGGATGCAATTGCAACTAAGGAAATAAAGCGTCGTAGTCGCTCTTCACCCAGATAAATAAGTGCCTGTCTGAACGATTTGATCTTAGTCGTTAATGTATATCCTGAATTTACGTAAGTAAGCAACTTGTATGACAGCGTCACATCAATCGAAAACAGACGTTCAACCTCATTGAAGTCGATGGGCTTATCTGCAATCTCTTTACACAGCTGTATGACGGTAAGAAACGCGGGGTTCAACCGTTTTTTCTGGATCATCTCAGGCTTGCTGAAAAAATATCCCTGAAAGTAGTTAAAACCTGCTTCTAAAGCTTGCTCAAATTCTTCATAGGTCTCAACTTTTTCAGCAAGAAAGTCGATTTTAAATGGGCTTAATGCCTGAATAAAAATAGCGGCTTTCTTGATCGGTACGAGTCGAATGTCAAACTTGATCATGGAAACATATGGAAGAAAACGTTTCCAAGCCTTCGTCGGCACAAAATCATCTAAAGCAATTTTGTATCCGCACTCATTCAGGTGCTTGATGGCTTCTAGCAGCTCCTCTGTCGGTTCACAATCTTCAAGGACTTCAATGACGAGAGACTCTTTGGGAAACAGAGTTGGGACCAGATTCACCAAGCTTTGATGCGGAAAGTTAACAAAGCCAAGTTTGTTCCCTAATGTGTTGTAATGCGTCGACAAAAAATGATCGGATAGCAGTCGACTAGTAGCCAGCTCTGGTTCTACTTCAGGGAAGGTATTTTTAGGACCGTCTCGAAAGAGAAGTTCGTAACCTATGGTTCGTTTTTCTCTATCCAGAATCGGTTGGCGAGCTACGTAAGAATACTTCAATTAGGTACTTCGTTCTGTTTAACTTAGTATTATGATAATAGCGATTTTTTACAAAATATCTACGACTTGAGCGTGAATCTTCTACACGCTCTACATGCTTAACGCAAATTCTGTATGAATGGTCTCGTTTGTAGGTCAAAGCCATCAGAATTTACTTGTAAAACTGAGCCTTGCGTATACCAATCCCCTAAAACTATCCGGGTCTTTTTAACGCCATCGACGTCAAAAAAATGTGTATTCGGGCGATGAGTGTGACCATGAATCATTAAGTTGACGCAATTCTGAGACATCACTTTCTCGACTTCATTTTGATTGACGTCCATGATGTCTAAAGGCTTGCTCATTTTATCATCACGAATATCGGATTGAACTTTTGAGACAATTTTCTTCTTAATAAACCAAGGAATGTGATTAAACAGCCATTGCAACCAAGGTTGATGAACAGTCTTACGGAATTTTTGATAATCAATGTCGTCAGTACACAGGGTGTCACCGTGGAGAATAACCGCTTTAGTACCATAAAGGTCTATGAGGCCAACTTCATCCAGTAACGTAATGCCTGTCTCTTTACAGAAGCGTTTTCCCAATAGGAAGTCGCGATTGCCCTGAATGAAATAAACAGGAACGCCAGTCTTTGTTAGTTTCTGGAACTCTGTACGGATTTGATTGGCAAAAGGAGTTTTGTCATCGTCTCCAACCCAAAACTCGAACAGATCGCCTAATACATAAAGTGCATCGGCTTTCGTTGCTTCTGTTCGCATGAACGTCACAAAACATTCCGTAATATCCGGACGCGATGGGGTGAGGTGAAGATCGGAAATAAATAATGTTGTCATAGAAATAAGGGGAAGCGATGCCTCCCCATTAACTTATCTCTTAGAAATAATTCTTACGAATTATTCTTCAATTGTTGTACCAGTGATTACTACGTCCTCTAGAGGTACGTCTTGGTGCATGCCGTAAGAACCAGTGCTAACGCCTTTGATCTTATTTACGATGTCCATGCCTTCTACAACTTCACCGAATACACAGTAACCCCAACCATCTAGGCTTTCGCTACGGAAATCTAGGAATGTGTTGTTGTTTACGTTGATAAAGAACTGAGAGCTTGCTGAATGCGGCTCCATAGTACGCGCCATAGCAAGTGTACCCACTTTGTTGCTTAGGCCGTTGTTTGCTTCGTTCTTGATAGGTGCACGTGATGCTTTTTCACGTAGACCAGGTTCCATGCCACCACCTTGGATCATGAAACCGTCAATAACACGGTGGAAAAGAGTGTTGTCGTAAAAGCCATCGCGGCAGTACTGAAGGAAGTTTGCGCTAGTCTCTGGCGCTTTCTCTTCGTTTAGTTGAATCTTGATGTCACCAAAATTAGTGTGAAGGGTGATCATGCTACTTTCCTTTACTGTGTTGTGTTGAGCCCGAGATTCTAGCCTAAGTTCTAGTGCTTTAAAAACTCAGGAAGAGGAAATTCTTCGTTTTGTGCTTGAAGTTTAGCCGATTATCGTTTTATCGGTTAATTGCTATTACCTAACCAGGTCGGAGTTGATATACTCGACCTTCTTTTATTCATTCACAATCATAGATAGAGATCATGTTAAAGATATATAACACACTCACAAGACAGAAAGAGGAATTCAAACCAATTACAGCTGGCAAAGTCGGCATGTATGTCTGTGGAGTTACCATCTACGATCTCTGTCACATCGGTCACGGTCGCACTTTTGTCTCCTTTGATGTGGTATCACGTTACCTTCGTTACCTAGGTTACGATCTAACGTTTGTACGCAACATCACAGACATCGATGATAAGATCATTAAACGTGCGGCTGAAAATGGCGAGTCTTGTGACTCATTGACCGAGCGCTTGATCGGTGAAATGCACGCAGACTTCGACGCATTAAACATGAAGCGCCCAGATATTGAGCCTCGTGCAACCCAGTTTATTCCAGAAATCATCGAACTTGTTCAAAAACTGATTGAACGTGGTTTTGCTTACGTTGCGGATAATGGCGATGTAATGTTTGAGGTTCGCAAGTTTGACGAATACGGCAAACTGTCTAAACAAGATTTGGATCAGCTGCAAGCGGGCGCGCGCGTTGATGTCGAAACAGCCAAACGCAGCCCACTAGACTTCGTTCTTTGGAAGATGTCTAAACCAGGTGAACCTACGTGGGAATCACCATGGGGCCCTGGTCGTCCAGGCTGGCACATTGAATGTTCTGCTATGAACTCTTCAATCCTAGGCGATCACTTTGATATTCACGGTGGCGGCTCTGATCTTCAGTTCCCACACCACGAAAACGAAATCGCGCAATCATGCTGTGCACACGACACTAAGTACGTAAATACTTGGATGCACAGTGGCATGGTGATGGTAGATCGCGAGAAGATGTCTAAGTCTCTAGGCAACTTCTTTACTATCCGTGACGTACTTGGTCACTACGATGCAGAAACGGTTCGTTACTTCCTTATGTCTGGTCACTACCGTAGCCAGTTAAACTACAGCGAAGAGAACCTAAACCAAGCACGCGCTTCGCTTGAGCGTCTATACACTTCTCTACGTGGTTTGGATCTAAATGCTGCTCCTGCTGGTGGTGAAGAGTATGTATCTCGCTTTACAGCAGCGATGAACGATGACTTCAATACGCCAGAAGCGTACTCAGTTCTGTTCGACATGGCGCGCGAAGTTAACCGTCTGAAAACAGAAAACCTAGAGAAAGCGAGCGAGCTAGGTGCGCTAATGCGTGAACTAGCAGATGTGATCGGTATTCTTCACCAAGATCCAGAAGCCTTCCTAAAAGGTGATGCAGGTAACGATGATGAAGTGGCTGAAATCGAAGCTCTTATCAAGCTGCGTAACGACTCTCGCGCTGCGAAAGATTGGGCGAATGCAGATATGGCTCGTGACAAGCTAACCGAAATGGGCATTGTTCTGGAAGATGGTCCAGAAGGCACAACGTGGCGTCGTAAGTAATTGAATTTTCAATTTTAAAGGGCTGATAATTCAGCCCTTTTATTTTCCATTTCCATAAATTAAAACTTTAACTTTAGGTAATGCTCTGTGGCTCAGATGTATTTCTATTACTCAGCAATGAATGCGGGTAAATCAACAACGCTTCTTCAATCCTCTTTCAACTATCAAGAACGCGGCATGACGCCAGTTATTTTTACGGCTGCACTAGATGATCGCTTTGGTGTCGGTAAAGTGAGCTCTCGTATTGGTCTTCAATCTGACGCACATTTGTTTCGTCAGGATACCAATTTATATCAAGAGATCGCAGCTCTGAATGAGGTTGAGAAACGTCACTGTATTCTTGTTGATGAGTGTCAGTTCTTGTCGAAAGAGCAGGTTTACCAACTTACTGAAGTTGTTGATAAACTGCATATTCCAGTATTGTGTTACGGCCTTCGCACC
The DNA here is from genome assembly GCF_012275705.1 of Vibrio chemaguriensis. Taxonomy (NCBI): domain Bacteria; kingdom Pseudomonadati; phylum Pseudomonadota; class Gammaproteobacteria; order Vibrionales; family Vibrionaceae; genus Vibrio; species Vibrio chemaguriensis. Next base: position 66,208 of record NZ_SHOE01000019.1, on the reverse strand, counting down.
GATTTTCTAGGCGAACTTTTTGAAGGCAGTAAGTACCTGTTATCTTGGGCAGACAAGTTGGTTGAGCTCAAAACGATCTGCCATTGCGGTCGCAAAGCGAATATGGTTATTCGTACCGATGAACATGGCGTGGCGATTAAAGAGGGCGATCAAGTTGCGATCGGCGGTAACGACAAATATGTCTCCGTGTGCCGTCAGCATTACAAAGAAGCACTCGGTAAATAATCCGTATTAATACAGAAAAGCCACCGTAATCGGTGGCTTTTTGTTGTCTGCTAGAAAGGGCTTAGACTAAGTCAAAACCAAATCTCTCTAGCAAAACCTGGTAAGACGATTCGACTTGCTGAGGGATGTTCTGCTCGGTTTGAAATCCTTTCTCTGGATAGCTTTTTACACGAGAGAAATCTTCCATTAGTGCTTCTAGCACCATCATTAATGGCATGTCTTCATTAATATACTCAAAAAACGGATGAGCCGTAGAGCTTACTTGGAGCTGGGAGTAGGGTGACTGCCACTGTTTTTCAAATGTCGCTATAGCTCTGCGTTCCATAAATGGTTTTTGCACCAGAATAAACGATGAGCAATTTTTTCCTTCCTCTTTCAATCGTTGCTCAGTAAAGCGAACGTTTTCTCCACTGTTGGTGGATTCAGTTTCGAGCAAAATTGCTTCACTGGGCACGCCTGACATCTTGGCAATTTCGGCAAAAGTTTCCGCTTCGCTTTTTTCAAACAGTCCATCGGTAAAACGACCTTCTCCCCCTGAAAATACAATCAAAGGCGCTAACTTTTGGTGGTACAGATTTGCTGCATGCTCTGCTACACGCACATCGTTACTGCACATCACAAACAAACAGTCTGCGGGTTTCAGCTCATGTTTGAGTTGCATGTAATCCCAAAGTGTTTCTATGTGTCGATAGAGTTTCATAGCGCGTCCAAAGTTGAGTTGAAATGAAATTGATAGCCAAGTGAGAGTAGTTTGTCTGCGAGAATGCGCTTATCTGTTTGTTCTGTGACTGGGGGAAGAGGTATCTCACTTTCGCTCTTATTTATAGCGGCTTGGTAGAACTCCGCCTTGCTGACGGTATGCGGTGTGGTCACGTTAATGACTTGGTTACTTAAATTATCTAAAGCAAATTTGACCGCCGATACCGCATCATCTTGATGAAGCATATTAGCAGGCGCTTTACGACTGACTTGTTTTAGTCTCATTGCAAAGCGAGAAGGGTGCCTATCTGGCCCAATTAGCCCGCTACAACGCATAATGACGAAGCTAATATTAGAATCGATAACATGCTGCTCGGCTTGCAGCATAATACGTGCATTGTCAGAGAAATAAGGGCTGTCGGCTGCTAAAGAGAGTGACGCATCTGCTTCTTCCATATCAGAAGCTAGGTTGGGATACACCGTTGTAGAGCTAATCATAACGAGCTTTTCAACGTTGTTTTGCTTTGCTGCGTTTGCGAGCATTTGCCATTGTTGAGCGTATTCTTGTCCGCGTCCTTTACGAAAACCAGGGGGAAAAGCACCGACAACGTGAGTAATTTTATGTTGCTTAAGCAACTCATCTAGCCGTTTCGCCGCGTTAAGTTGATTAAAATCGAATAATGCGGAGTGAGTTAATGAAGCGGGTAACTCGTTTAACCGAGCTTGGTTACGACGAGTAACGACAACGTGGTGTCCGTCTTTCATCAAAGTTTCTGCTAGCGGAGTTCCGAGCCAGCCTGCACCTACGATCAATGTATTTGCCATTTGGGTCTTCCTACTTACTTATTTATGTCTGCTCGAATAGATTGAGCAGCTCTGCTTTGGCTTGTTGATGGAGGGGATCTGAATGCCATTTCTGATGTTGAATAAGGTCAACATTGACTTGCCAAGCCAGCTTTGTGAAATCATCCCCAACTCTTTTCAGTGTGTTCGGTGAATACGCGACTAAATGCTCTGGAAGAAAGCACCAACCAAACCCTTTATTCGCTAATTCCAACAAAATATAGTAGTTATCAGCGTACCAGATATCCGGGCTGAATGCTTGATTGAGACCACATGGCTCTGCGTTTTTGGAGCGTATGACCAGTTGACGATGTTGTTTGAGTTGATCAATGTGAGTGACGCGTTGTTGTGCCAGAGCGTGTGTTGAAGAGACATAGACATCGAACGCAATGTTACCAAGATTAGTGAAATCGATATGTCTTGGCATTTGTAAGTCACTCAAAATAATCCCAGTAGTGGCGCGCTCCGATTTGACTAATTCAATGATATCCGGACTTGAAGCTGTTAAGCATTCAACTTGCAAATGTGGAAAGCATTGCTCTAAATTTTTTAGCACGTCGGGCAAGCGAGTCAGAGGAATCCCTTCATCAATGGCTAAAACCAATTTATTAGTTGGTGTTGAAAAAAAGCTGTGATGCTCTGTTGTTCAATCGGTCTAGTTGGCTGATTGCCGCTTGTGCATAAGGTATGAGCGCGAGGCCACTCTCGGTTAATTTCGGATATCGACCAGAGCGATCAAATAGATCAACACCACAGTCGACCTCCATATTTATGATGTGTTGGCTGACTACGGATTGAGCTCGCCCCAGTTTTCTTGCCGCGCCTGAAAATGATCCGGTTTCTGATGTAGCAATGAAAGCTTGCAGTTGTTCGATGGTAAACATATCGCTTTTGCCGATGGTATCTAACTTTTTGTTATCTGAATAATAGATAAAATTCTAAGCATTGAGTAGAACTATTTGGACAGAGAAATATGACTCGTAACGAACGAATTTTTCATGCAGTACTTTTTGAGTTAATCGCACTCGCGATCATTGTGCCAGCGGCTTCATTGATCACCGGAAAGGGATCGAGTGATCTCGCGTTAGTTGGGATTGGGTTGAGCATGTATACCGTCGTGTGGAATTACATCTACAACTTGTACTTTGATAAGTGGTTTGGCAGCAATCGAACTGAGCGAAGTTTAGCGATGCGTTTTGGGCATACAATTGGATTCGAGGGAGGGTTGATCTTTATCTCTATACCCGTCATTGCTTGGTTCTTAGAAATTACGCTTCTCCAAGCTCTGGTGTTGGAAGCTGGCTTCCTAGTGTTCTTCCTATTTTATGCCACAGGCTTTAATTGGTTGTATGACAAGGTTCAGCCATTTAGCAAAATGAAAAAACGATTAGCACCGCAGGTTTCGGCAGGAACAAAATGCAGGGACCAATAAAAAACGCCACCGAACTCGGTGGCGTTTTTGTTCAAATTACACAGAAAGGACTCTTAAAATCTTATCTGCATGCTCTGCAACTTCAATACCTTCATCTGTTAAATAACCACCATCAGGCTGTGTACAAAGTTGCTTCTCGTATAGACGAGCAACGGCTGCCTGCATTTCTTCTGACGCGTCTGTATGAACTTTAATACCAGTTGCAGCACTACTTAAGTCGAACTGAAGAAGTAGGTTCAATTCGGCGATATGTTCAGCTGAATATTTCATAAATGATTCCTTTACGCTTTTTTTACCAAGCTAGTCTGAAAAGAAGAGTTGAGCAACATTAAACGATAAGAAGTGTTAAGTATGGCGCTATCAGGCTGATATAACGCAGGATCTTTGTTCGAAAGGCAGAATACTTGTTAAGTATCAATGATAGTTACGATTGCGAATGATAGTTGACCTTTATCGGTTGATCTCTCGATAACAACATTTTTAGTAAACATGTCAAATAGCGCTTGAAAAAGTAGGGAAATGGAGCGATTATCCGCGCCTCTTTAATTGTTTCTAAATGTTACGCCACAATGAACTTCAATCAGTTTGACTCACTATTACCGCCTCAGGCTGCGGAACGCGCGGCTGAAGTGGGGGTAGGTAAAGCAACTAAAGCACCGATCAAATCTTTTTTATTGGCAATTTCTGCCGGACTTCATATTGGTATTGCGTTCATCTTTTACACCACGGTGACAACAGGTGCAGGCGACCTTCCATGGGGTATTACCAGGCTAATCGGTGGCCTAGCCTTCAGCCTTGGTTTGATTCTTGTTGTCGTTACAGGTGGTGAGCTTTTCACTAGCTCAGTATTAACATTGGTAGCGCGAGCGAGTGGAAAGATCTCGTGGCAAGCGCTAATCAAAAACTGGTTTGTGGTTTATTTCGGCAACATGGTTGGTGCTCTTTTGTTGGTAGCATGCATGTTGGTCACCAAGCAGTATATGTTTGATCACGGTCAAGTTGGCCTCAACGCGATGGCGATCTCTCAACATAAATTGCACCATGGTTTCTTTGCTGCTGTTGCGCTTGGCATCATGTGTAACGTGCTGGTGTGTATTGCTGTTTGGATGACGTTTAGTGGACGTACATTAACTGACAAAATAGCGGTCATGATTCTGCCAGTAGCTATGTTCGTGTCGGCAGGTTTCGAGCACTGTATTGCGAACATGTTCCAAGTCCCCATGGCGATTGGAATCAAATATTTTGCACCGGAAGCATTTTGGCAAATGACAGGGGCGGATATTGCAAACTATGCGGACTTAAACATGATGGGGTTCATCGTAAATAACCTTATCCCTGTAACGATAGGGAACATCATTGGTGGCGGTGTATTCGTTGGTATGTGGTATTGGATGATTTATCTACGTGATGAAGACAAGCATTTACGATAAATCTAAAAGAATAAAAGAAAGGCGAGCCTAAATGGTTCGCCTTTCTTTTATTCATGTCGATAAGTTTCACACAAATCGAGTGAGTTAAATTAGCTCTTCATTGATGCCAAAATCGGTTGGGAGCCAATGAGAAGTCACTTCCTTTGGTTCTTGAACGAGCCAGTCCAGAGGTGCATCGGATAGGAGTTCATCGTAATTTTCTTTGATCATTAAGACATCCATGTACGTCTCTCCAAGTTTGTGGTCACTATCTTTACTCTAAAATTAGAATATGTCAGGCAAGTGATCAAAGCATGACGATTAGATTGATCACTTATGCTGCTATGTTTCTGGTTGCGTATGGGTTTAGGGTGTTTATCCACATTTTCTGTGGATAACCTGTCTCAAAGGCCGTGCGTATCTAAACTTGCAAAGAAAATTTCATAAAATTAGAGGCTTATACTCGAGAGAATTCTGTCTGACTTTTCTCCAGAAAGCGTCTTGATGAATGTTGAAAGAATGAATGAGTTATTCAGTTAAAAGTGCGTTTGACTTGATAATACAAGCCCTTTCACTGGCTTTGTTCACACGCTTAAACTATCTATGAGTTTTGGTAGGTTCTGGTTGTTGGATTTTTATTTTGATCCGGCCTTCTTTCGTTTGTACCCAGCTCAGTGTCATCTCCAGCGTAATAGCGACGGAGGTACTCAACATGACGAAAATAGCCAGCATAATCACCAACTGATATTTAATTGCAACCATCGGGCTTGCGCCACCTAGAATTTGACCAGTCATCATGCCTGGCAAGGTAACCAGCCCTGTAGTGGCCATAGAGGCTAAAGTTGGAGCAAGTGACTTTCTAAGGGCCTCTTGAATGAAGGGGAATGATGCATAGCGAGGAGAGGCACCAAGTGAGATAGCAGCCTCGTATTCTGATTGTCTCTGTTCAAAAGCCGTAAATAAATTCTGCAGTGCGATGATGTTACTACTTAAGCTGTTACCCAATAGCATGCCCGCAAGTGGGATCATGTACTGGGCGTTGTAAATAGGGGATGGCTGCACTAGGCCTGCGGTAATCGCTATAAGAAGTGGAATTAGACCACAGGTTAAGCCTGTAAGAAGAGGAAGCATAAGTGGCTTTTTAGGCAGGCGAGCTTTTCCTGCAATTGAGCTTGCGCCAATCAGTAACATGATGGCAAGCCAAAGTATATTGACAAGTAAGCTGTTTAATTGAAAAAGATATTCTAAATACACGCCAATTAATATGAGCTGAAGTGTCATACGAATAACACTGATTATCGTGTCTTTCGCAATCCCTAATTTGTAGCGGGCATTAATAAAGAAGGGAACTAACAAAATCAGACCAAACAATGCCAGTTTGGTCCAACTTATATCCACCACGCTATCCATAATCGCTCCTCGAAAATCCGCGAATAATTGTAACTAAGCTCCTCCTTTATATGAACATCAATGTGCATTTTTTGATGTTCTCAACGTAAACCTTTAGCGCTATTCTTGTCATTATTTCGCATCATTTTATTCACAACTGATTATCTTTTGACGGGTTTTTAAGCCAATTTATGACCCGTTAATTACTATCCAAATGTAACTTATGTTTGTTAAATGTTGTTGTTTTAACAATTGGTTAAAAGACTTATTTTGTCACATCTGTTCATGTTTTTTAATAAATAACATCAATCAATCACATCTCTGGATGAGCTCAAAAAAGTGTTGAATTACAAGGCCTGAGAGCTCTTATTTGATTGAACCTTACTATTAGTATGGTCTAACATTTTCCATTAGAGATTGTAAAAAACTTAAGCTTGGTTACGCGGGCTTTTCAATAACACTAGATACAAAATAGGCAAATGTATGAGTGATGTTAATAAAATTGAGAGTGGTGAAAAACGCTCCCTGGAGTGGAAGTCGTTCCTCTTCATTGCAGTTGTTCTCTTCCCAATTCTGAGTGTGGCTTTTGTCGGCGGTTACGGGTTCATCGTTTGGATGTTGCAAGTGTTCTTCTTTGGACCTCCAGGCGCGCACGGCATGTAAGCCTGTGAGCTCATAACCACACTTTTGAAAAGATTTTAAGAGAGCAAATAATGAAATCATTAATCATTAAACTGTGGCGTACCATGACGCGCCCAGCTGTACATATCAGCCTAGGTGTGCTGACTATGGGCGGCTTCATTGCTGGTGTTATCTTTTGGGGTGGCTTTAACACCGCTCTAGAAGCAACCAACACAGAAGAATTCTGTATTAGTTGTCACACAATGCGTGACAACGTGTACGTTGAGCTGCAAGAAACGGTTCACTGGAAAAACCATTCAGGTGTTCGTGCTACTTGCCCTGACTGTCACGTTCCTCATAACTGGACAGACAAAATTGCTCGTAAAATGCAGGCATCTAAAGAGGTATTTGCACAGGTATTTGGCAACTACGACGAACCGGGTGTGTTTGAAGAGCGTCGTATCGAACTTGCGAAACACGAATGGGATCGTTTCTCGGCAAACAAATCTTTAGAGTGTAAGAACTGTCACAACTACGAATCGATGGATTTCGAGCAAATGTCTCCAACCGCTCGTATCCAAATGAAGCAAGCAGCAGAGAAAGATCAAAGCTGTGTTGACTGTCATAAAGGTATCGCGCATAACCTGCCAGCAGGTATGGACAGCATCGGCGGTATCGTGGGTGACCTAGAAGGTATGACTTCAAATACAGATTACTCTGTAGGCCAGCAACTAGTGAGTGTTCGTCACCTACCTATTTACTTTGATGCACAAGGCACTAAAGAAGCCGGTCTTCTTAATCCAGCATCGACCGTTAAAGTTCTTGAAGACAAAGGCGAGTTTGTTGAAATCGAAATCGATGGCTGGCGTAAAGCGAAAGGTTTTGGTCGCGTAATTCAAGAAGACTTCGGTAAGAACATTGCGACTGCGTCTCTGATGAAAGAAGCAGCGACAGATAGCAACATTGTGACGACTGGTGAGAAAAAAGTGGATGAGCTAACGGGTCTTCCATGGGAAAAAGTGGCAGCGAAAGTATGGCTTAAGAAAGAGTCTATGCTGAACGACATCAATCCTGTTTGGGAAAAATCTCGTGAAGCGTACAAAACCAACTGTTCAGTATGTCACACGCAACCTGCGGAAGCGCACTTCGACGCGAACACCTGGCCAGGTATGTTCGACGGTATGTTGGCGTTCGTTAACCTAGATACAGACAGTGAAGCCCTGATCTTGAAGTATCTACAGAAACACTCTTCAGATTATGCTGAAGGTCACCACTAATAAGCGTCGGATTGGAGTAATTTAAATGGCTATTACACGAAGAAGTTTTCTTAAAGGTGTAGCAACCACAAGTGCAGCGTCAGTTATTGGTCCTAGCTTATTGGCGTCAGCCTCTGCCAATGCTGTTGAGACGACAGGTACTTGGAAAGTAACAGGTTCTCACTGGGGCGCGTTCCGCGCCCACATCTACGCGGGTAAAGTTCAAGAGATCAAACCGCTAGAGCTAGACAAAAACCCAACAGAAATGTTGAACGGCATCAAGGGTATTATCTACAGCCCTTCACGTGTTCGTTACCCAATGGTTCGTCTAGATTGGTTGAAGAAACATAAATACAGCGCGGATACTCGCGGTAACAACCGTTTCATCCGCGTGACTTGGGATGAAGCGCTAGATTTGTTCTACCGCGAACTAGAACGTATTCAAAAAGACTACGGTCCATGGGCGCTACACGCAGGTCAAACGGGTTGGAACCAAACAGGTTCATTCAACAACTGTACCGCGCACATGCAACGTGCAGTAGGTATGCACGGCAACTTCATCACGAAAGTAGGTGACTACTCGACGGGTGCAGGTCAAACCATCATGCCTTACGTACTTGGTTCAACGGAAGTTTACGCACAAGGTACGTCTTGGTCTGAAATCCTAGAGAACTCTGACAACATCGTTCTTTGGGCTAACGACCCAGTGAAAAACCTTCAAGTAGGTTGGAACTGTGAAACGCATGAGTCGTTCAAGTACCTAGCACAACTAAAAGAAAAAGTAGCGAAAGGTGAGATCAACGTTCTATCTGTAGATCCAGTGAAGAACAAGACTCAGCGCTACTTAGAGAACGATCACTTGTACATTAACCCGCTGACAGACGTAGCGTTCATGCTTGCTGTGGCGCACGTGCTGTACAACGAAGACTTGTACGATAAGAAGTTCATTGATACTTACTGTCTAGGCTTTGAAGAGTTTATTCAATACGTTCAAGGTAAGACAAAAGACAAAGTAGAGAAAACACCAGAGTGGGCTGCGGCTATCTGTGGCGTGAAAGCGGACAAGATTCGCGAATTCGCGCGTATGCTAGTAAGTGGCCGTACACAGATCCTGATGGGTTGGTGTATCCAGCGTCAAGAGCACGGTGAGCAGCCATACTGGGCAGCGGCTGTGGTTGCTGCAATGGTTGGTCAAATCGGTTTACCTGGCGGTGGTATCTCTTACGGTCACCACTACTCAAGTATCGGTGTACCTTCAACTGGTTTCGCGGGCCCTGGTGGTTTCCCTCGTAACCTTGACCAAGGTATGAAGCCGAAGTGGGACAACAACGACTTTAACGGTTACAGCCGTACTATCCCAGTTGCACGTTGGATCGACTGTCTGCTTGAGCCAGGCAAAGAGATCAACTACAACGGCGGTAAAGTGAAACTGCCAGACTTCAAGATGATGGTGATCTCGGGTTGTAACCCATGGCACCACCATCAAGATCGTAACCGCATGAAGAAAGCGTTCCGCAAACTTCAAACGGTTGTAACGATCGAGTTTGCTTGGACTGCAACATGTCGTTTCTCGGATATCGTTCTACCTGCGTGTACGCAATGGGAACGTAACGACATCGACGTATACGGTTCATACTCGAACAAAGGTCTGATTGCAATGCATCGTCTCGTCGATCCATTGTTCCAATCTAAGCCTGACTTCCAAATCATGAGTGAACTAACTCAGCGTTTTGGTCGCCGCGAAGAATACACTCGTGGTATGAGCGAGATGGAATGGATCGAAAGCCTTTACAACGATTGTAAAAAAGCGAACGAAGGTAAGTTTGAAATGCCAGAATTCAACGAGTTCTGGGAGAAGAGCGTACTAGACTTCGGTGAAGGTAAACCTTGGGTTCGTCATGCGGACTTCCGTAAAGACCCTGAGCTTAACCCACTAGGTACGCCGTCTGGTTTCATCGAGATCACGTCTCGTAAGATCGGCCGTTACGGCTACGAACACTGTCAAGAACACCCAATGTGGTTCGAAAAATCAGAGCGTTCACACGGTGGCCCTGGTTCAGATAAATACCCATTCTGGTTGCAGTCTTGTCACCCAGACAAGCGTCTGCACTCTCAAATGTGTGAATCTGAAGAGTTCCGTGCAACTTACGCGGTGCAAGGTCGTGAGCCTGTTTACATCAACCCAGCGGATGCGAAAGCGAAAGGCATCAAAGACGGTGACTTAGTGCGCGTATTCAACGGTCGTGGTCAGCTATTAGCTGGTGCTGTTCTTACTGACAGCTACCCACGTGGCGTTATTCGTATCGAAGAAGGTGCATGGTACGGTCCTCTAAACGAGAAAGAGGGCGCAATCTGTACTTACGGTGACCCTAACACGCTAACGCAAGACATTGGCTCTTCTGAACTTGCGCAGGCGACTTCTGCGAACACATGTATCGTAGACTTCGAGAAGTTCACCGGCAAAGTACCGCCAGTGACTTCATTCGGTGGTCCAATCGAAGTTGCTTAATTAATGCAATTCACATCAATCGAAATACCAGCCTTCGGGCTGGTATTTTTTTAACCAAAATTTCAGTGAGCGTTATCTCAATAATAAATTTGTGACGCTAAACGACAGTAGGATTCGTGACGTTGATAACGAATTGGGTGGGACAAGCAGGGGATAATGAACCAAGCTAAACAATAATAATTAAGTGAGTAGACTCTTTATGGCTCAGAGCATTCAATTGGCAAATCACATTGAGATCACTGTGAATAACAACGACTTCCAAGTTGAAGTTGAGGGTAATCAATTACATTTTTCTTTTGCTGGGCTTCACAATAAAACGTTTACCGACCGTGAAGTGTTGTTCGAGATGCCGTTTTTATATGAGCACGAGGCCAACGTGATTGGCGATGGATTCCAAATGCTGGCGCAAACAGCGGGAACGGTTAGCCATCCTGTTGATATTGGTCGCTGTCCAGACAACAACCCTTCTTATCGAATCTATCCCAAAGATGCCCCTAAGCGTTACTACAATTATTTAGTGGTGGAAGGCTCGGCTGGCTATACCTTGTTTGGCTTTACTTCATGTCACCGTTTTGCGGGCTATTTTGATGTTGTCCTGCGTGATGGACATTGGGTTTTATCTGCCGCGATTGATGGTGAGTTTACTCAAGTGGCGGATTGGGAAAGTAATCAACTTGAGTCCGTGGCGGTACTCTGTGGCCAATCTCTGTCTGAGCTTTATCAAATCTATGGCGAGATGATTGCAGAGCATCATCCTGTTCGCCAAGGTGTGACACAAGATGCGCCTGTCGGTTGGTGTTCGTGGTATGCCTACTACGCAGACGTGACAGAGCAAAACATCATGCAGAACGTTGATTGCATGCAAGATAAGCTTGAAGACCTAGAGTGGGTACTTCTGGATGATGGCTATCAAGCCTTTATGGGCGATTGGTTAATCCCATCGGATAAGTTTTCTGGTGGTGTGAAAGAGCTCATTCATAGTATCCGTGCAAAAGGCAAAAAGCCTGCAATTTGGATGGCACCCTTTATTGCTCAACCTGAGTCGGAGATCTTCAAACAACACCCAGAGTGGTTTGTTCGTCACAAAGATGGAAGCTTACTTAAAGCAGAAGATGTCACATACGGTGGTTGGCGCTGCACGCCTTGGTACATACTCGATACCTCAAATCCAGAAGTGCAAGACCATCTGACGAATGTGGTCTCTGTCATGAGACAAGAGTGGGGCGTTGAATTGTTCAAGCTAGACGCGAACTATTGGGGCACCTTGAAAGGTGTGCGTAAACAATCTGGTATTACAGGCGTTGAGGCGTATCGCTTAGGAATGGAAGCGATTGCTAAAGGCGCTGGTGATGCGTGGCTTTTAGGTTGCAACGCGCCAATGTGGCCATCACTAGGGCTTGTGGATGCAATGCGTGTTTCTGATGACGTAGAACGCCATAGTCGTCGTTTCGAGCAGATAGCCAAAGAAACCTTTTACCGTAGTTGGCAGCATCGAAAACTGTGGCAAATTGATCCGGATTGCGCGACATTCACGTCATTAGCTAATCAAGCCGCATCCAGAGAAGAGTATGAATTTCATCGCACGGTGTTATTGGCGTGTGGTGGTTTGCTGCTGTCTGGCGATCCGCTCCCTGAGATTACGCCATTTGCAAAGAAGACATTGGCTAAGCTCATGCTACGTCAACAACGTAACCAAGAGTCAGCAAAGTTCACGGCTTTGAGTTTAAATCATGCGTTTTTAAAACTAACGACGAAGAATGACCTTCATTGCTTGTTTAACTATGCCAGCTACGGTGCGATGGAATTTACGCTGACGTCTGATCAACCGATGGATTGGTATGATTACTGGACAGGAGAAAAGCTAAACCAAGAACCTTGTCAGTTATTAATGGTGAGCGTGGATAAAGGGCTAAATGCGAAAGCGATCGTCACGGCATAACGTGAAGCAAATCGTTCGATTATAAAAACAAGAAAGGAGCCTACTATGGCTCCTTTCTTGTTTTGACGTCCTGAGCGTCAGAACTCGAATAAAAAGTAATACCCGTATCCAACAATAAACGCAGGAATGGACGAATAAATAGTCGCGACCAAAGCAGCTTTCGGTGCCATTGCAATGGCGGGGAATAGGGCGTCACCATCGTTAGAAATCGCATTGGCCAGTTGCGCAGAAAGTGGAGCTGCGCCAGAGATGTACAGGCTGGTGACTAAAATTTGCGGTCCGCAACCAGGTAGCATACCAATGGCTAAGCCAGCTAATGGCATCCATATCCCCCAATGAGAAAAGGTTTCTACGAGATTGATTCCAGAAAAATAGGTCGTCAGTTCAAACGCCAGAAACGCCACGATCACCCAAGCACTGACGAAATTCGTATCTTGGGCTGCTTTTTGAATCGGGTGTGAGTCCACGATTTTTTCATCTTCAGAGACCGTTGACTGATAATCGCCGAGCTCTTTTGTCATCGCCCACAACGACATTGTGATCACCGCGAAGATAGCGCCCAGCCATTCAATGGTATTGGCCTGCAAAGACAACAGCTGATTAATATCGATTTGGAAAGACATTAACACAGCAACGACACTAGCAGGCACAATAAGCCATTTCCAAAACGCGCCTTGTAGATTGATTGCACGTTGTTCAAGAGGCGTGTGTCGGTCTGTCTGGTGTTGGCACCAAGCATGTGTCTGAAGTGCTTCTTTTGGCTCTGGGCGCAGAAAGTTATCAGCATGAAAAGCATTAACGACCAGCCCTGAAAGAGTACCCACGATTATGCCTAATCCAACCACGCCTAATCCAACACTAGGTTTGGCGGCGAGAAGCAAAAAGGCAGCGTCACCCATTGTTGAAGTAAGTACCGCGACAATCGCACCAAATCCTACTCGGCCACTAATAAATTGCGTTGTCACAACAATAGCGCCACCACAGCCAGGCAAAGCGCCCAATAAAGAAGCAAAGAAAACCTGATGATTACGCGAGCGGTGGTAGAGCTCGGTAATTCGATTGGTTTTCGACATAAAGTTTGAAAGATAATGATAAATTGCCAAGGTGGCGGCAACATAGCATGACACCGCCCAGAATGAGTCGGATAGTGTCTGTACGGCAACGTCACGTGTATTTTCATTGCCTAGCAAAATGAGCATGACGATAGGGATCAGCAATCGCTTATAAGCTAAACGAAACTGAGTAGGCTGAAACAACTGTTGTGTAGAGTGTAAAAATTGGGTCGCGTTCATCGTTTACTCAAATGCAAATAGGAATAATTATCATTATATGTAAATGAGATTTATTCGCAATAGCATTGTGAACTTTTCTTCGTGTCAAACTCTCTGAAATCAGGTAAAGTATCGGCCTTTGTGAGCAAACACGCCCTAATTAACTGTATTAGGCGGCGTATAAAATTGACTTGAATAGGAAGAAACATGATTCTAGTTGTAGGTCATAAGAACCCAGACAGTGACAGTATTTGTAGTGCACTCGTTGCAACTGAACTTCTAAAAGCGCGTGGCGTTGAAGCTATGCCAATTCGCCAAGGCGAAATCAACCGTGAAACTCAGCACATCCTAGAAGTTGCTGGCGCTGAAGTTCCTGAGCTTCGCACATCAGTTGCGGGTGAGACCGTTTGGCTAGTAGATTACTCAGATCTAGCACAAGCACCAGACGATATCGCAGAAGCTGAAATTGCGGGTATTGTTGACCACCACCGCCTAGGTGACGTGATGACAGTAAACCCAATGGAAGCATGGATCTGGCCTGTTGGTTGTACCAACACTGTTCTATTCAACATGTTCAAGATTGAAGGTCACGCGATTACTCCACAAATCGCTAAGCTAATGATGTCAGCAATTCTATCTGACACAGTAGGCTTCGCTTCTCCAACTTGTACACAAAAAGACAAAGATGCCGTTGCTGAGCTAGCGGTAATCGCAGACGTACAAGATGTTGACGCATTCACTAAAGATCTTCTAATTGCTAAGACAAACATCGAAGGTCTATCTGCGGCTGAGCTTGTTGAGAAAGACCTTAAAGGTTACCCATTCAACGGTCGTGACGTAGTAGTAGGTCAGGTTGAGCTTGCAACACTAGAGCAAGTTGACGGTATGATCGAAGCACTAGAAGCGGACCTAGAAGCGCGTTGCGAAAAAGATAATCTTGCATTTGCTGCTGTAATGCTAACAGACATCACGACTGCTCAAACTCGTCTTCTATACAAAGGTGAGTGGGCTGAGAAGCTTGTTAAGCACGAGAAAGACGGCATGCTAATGATGGAAAACACGCTAAGCCGTAAGAAGCAAGGTTGGCCTTGGCTTCAAACTGAGCTAGCTTAATTTTCTAGCATATACTTTAAATGCCCGCCTAGCTGCGGGCATTTTTCTATGGGAAATAGGAGACGAATATGTCTGAGCAACTGACCCAAGAGCAGATGGATACCATCAATCGTTACAACGAAGAGCAACGTTTAAAGTACTGCGTAAAAGAGATTGTGGCGAATCGTAAAGTTTGGATTCTGAAAGATGAACATGGCTGTGTCATGTTAAATACAGAAGATGATGATTGTGTACCAGTGTGGCCAAACGAAGAGTTTGCTTTGCAATGGGCGAATGGTGATTGGGAAGATTGCGAGCCAGAAGCGATCTCTCTAAATAAGTGGCACAGTCGTTGGACCTCTGGTCTAGAAGATGACGAATTATCTGTTGTTGTATTCCCAAATCAAAATGAAGAAGGGGTGGTTTTGTTTCCTGATGAGTTTGATTTCGAACTGCGCAAACAAGCGAGCCGCCGCTAATTTTTCGATTCGTGTCCATTTAATAAAGAAGCCTGCTTTAACGCAGGCTTCTTTACATTTGAACGATGACATCTTTGATAGGCTATTTTGTTTGGTGGCTTGGCGCCTTATAGAAGTGGCTTTCGACTAGGCGTTGAGTAATCGGATGTTCTGGGCTAGTGAGTACCTGGTTAGTTTCGCCAAACTCGACCACTTCACCTTCATGCATCACCATCACTTTATCAGTAATGTGCTTAACAATGCCAATGTGTTGAGACACGTACACAAATGACAATCCCATCTCTTCTTGCAACTCGAGGAATAAGTTAATGATCTGTGAGCGCATTGCCATATCCAAACCGTTTAACGCCTCATCAGCGACAATGATGGAAGGTTGAAGAATAAGCGCACGAGCTAAACACACGCGCTGTTTTTGACCTGCCGCTAGCATTTGTGGATAAAAATAGGCGTGTTCAGGCAACAATCCGACGCGGAGTAGGGTGTTCTTCACACGCTGCATGCGTGCATCTGGCGGCATGTTGGTGTTTCGCTTTAATGGGCCTTCCAAAATACGGCCAATCTGGATACGCGGGTTGAGCGATGTGTTTGGATCTTGGAAAATCATGCGAATGAGCTTACAGCGTGTCGCGTAATCTTTGTGCTCCAATCGTTCGCCATTTACACGGATCTCTCCGGAGCTTGGCTCTACAACGCCTGCAAGCATACGGGCAAGAGTGGATTTTCCTGAACCGTTTTGGCCAATAAAACCGATAGTTTGCCCTGGCTCTAACGTAAAGCTCACCGGTTTGACAGCCTCATTAACCTGACGTTTGAATAGTCGGGAGCGCGTAACAAACTGCTTCGATAAATTATCGACTTCAAGTAACGCACTCATGACTTTTTCTCCGTGTTCAATGGAAAGTGGCAGTTAAATTTATGATTCTTAATTCGTCTGGTGTGTGGAATTTCAACACATTGTTTCTGCGCATACGGGCAACGTGGACCGAGTCGACAACCGATGGGCAGATGCTGCAATGGCGGAATCGATCCCGGTAGGGATTGGAGTTTTTGCTTGTGTGGTACCCAATCATTAAAGTCTGGCATCGCTTTAAGCAAGGCATCTGTATACGGGTGCTTGGGTGCCGCAATGATTTTACTGGTATCGGCAGACTCTACCGACTGACCACAATACATTACCGTAATGCGGCCCGCCCATTGTGTGATGGTCGCTAAGTCGTGACCGATAAGCAGAATGGTCGTGTTATTGAGCTGGTTCATACGGCTCAATAAACGCAATATTTGCGATTGGGTAATCGGGTCTAAGTCGTTGGTTGGTTCATCTGCGATCAGCAACTTTGGTTTGGTCGCTATCGCCATGGCAATCATGACTTTTTGACACTCACCATCGGTCAGTTCATAAGGATAGCTACCCATTAAACGCTTGTGATCTTTAATGCCTACTTTATGCAGAAGCGCGATGGCCTGTTTTTTACGCCATTTAAATCGCTCCCACCATTTCCCTTCAAACGCACGAGATGGAATGGACTCGATCAATTGACGTCCCACTTCTTCTGAAGGGTCAAGACAAGTTGAAGGCTCTTGGAAAATCATCGCAATATCACGAGCAATGACGCGCCGACGCTCTTTTGGCGTAAGCTGAAGCAAGTCAATATTGCCAAGGCGCATACGGTCCGCGGTAATGCGCCAGTTATCTTTACTTACCCCGACAATCGCTTTTGCAACTAAGCTTTTCCCTGAACCAGACTCACCTACAAGACCACGAATCTCACCTTCATTCAAAGTTAGGCTCATTCGGTCCACGGCTTTGACCAACCCTTGAGGGGTTTCAATCTCAATAGTCAAATGTCGAATATCTAACAACGGCATTATTCGATCCCCGCATTAAGCGCTTGACGTACACCTTCACCTACTAAGTTTAGGGTAATAACGGTAAACATGATGGTTAGGCCGGGTAGGGTTACGGTCCAAGGTGCAATATAAATCAACTCGACAGAGTCACCTAATATCGCTCCCCACTCAGTACTTGGTGCTTGTGCGCCTAAGCCAAGAAAGCCCAGCGCAGTAATATCTAAAATCGCAGCAGACAGCGCGAGCGTGATTTCAGCAGCAATAACCGTCAATATGTTGGGAAGAATTGAACTCCACAACAAGTAGAAATCATTAGCGCCATCAAGGCGTGCCGCCATGATGTAGTCTTTTTCAACTTCGGTGTGGACTGCGATATAAACAGAACGAATAAAACGCGGAATCAATGCCAAGCAGATCGCGAGTAAAATGTTGAACCCACCAAAACCTAGAAATGCCACAAAAATGATCGCTAATAACAACGAGGGAATCGACATTACAGTATCGAGCAAGTGATTGAGGGTACTCGACAGTAAGCCTTTCGTCATACCTGCTAATACGCCAATCAAACAACCTACGACCGCGGCAATCGCAGTGATGGCAACGGCTGCACCAAATGTAAGTTGAGAGCCCATGATCAAGCGTGACAGAATGTCTCGGCCTAAGTCATCGGTTCCCAAAAAGTAATCAACCGTTCCAGATGGGGCCCATGATGGCGGCACAAGCAATTCGCCTGACTGTGCTTGGGCATCAAACGGCGCAAGCAGTGGCGCAAAAATGGTAATTAGGACGATAAATACCAAGCACCATAGGCCAAACATGGCTAGCCCGTTGGCGCGGTAACTTCGCCAAAATCGCTCAAACTGAGTTGGAATGCGTTCTTCCTGATAAACGTTATTTGTTAGCATACCATTCCTTTCGAACTAGAGGGTTAATCATCGCGCCAATCAAATCAGAGAGAATATTAGCGGTGAGAACCAAAGTCGCAAGTACCATCACGCCAGCTTGGATAGATGCATAATCTTGGTTTGCCAATGCATCTAACAACCAACGACCAATACCTGGCCAGTTAAAAATAGATTCAGTGATGATAGCCAAGGTAATCATACTGGAAAGCTGAACACCGACTTTGGGGATGATAGGCGGTATCGCATTACGCAAGACATGTTGAGTTACGATCTCGCGGTTAGAGAGACCTTTGATTCTCGCTGCACGAATGTAGTTTTGGCTCATCACTTCCGCCACCGAAGAACGCATTAGTCCGACAACCTGCGTGGTTGGAGCCAAAGCGAGCACCAAACATGGCAGCACCATATGCTCAATGACGCTTTGCAGTGCGTGAGCGCGGTATTCACCTTTCGCCATGAAAGCGTCGATAATGGCAAATCCGGTTACATGATCAATTTCGTAAAGCAGGTCATACCGTCCTGCCACGGGAAAGAGTTGGTATTCCAATGAAAAAACCATGATAAGTAGCAGAGCCACCCAAAAAATTGGAGCGGAATAACCAGACATCGACATGAATGAAATGCTGGTGTCGAGCCATTTACCTTGCTTCATCCCAGCCACGGTTCCAAGCGGAATGCCGATCAGAAGGGACACCAAAAAGGCAAAAAAGCACAGTTCCAAAGTGGCAGGGAATACGACGGCGAGCTCGTCATAAATCGCGTTGCCGTTTTTACTTATGCCAAAATCAAGCTGAGAAAGGTTGATTAAGTAAGTTTGCCAACCAGACCAAAAATCAACGTTTGCCCAGTGCGAGAGAGGGTCAAGGCGCAGCAGAGAAAAGCCCACTAATGTGAGGATCATCAAAGTGATGAAAAATAGGTTAAAGCGTCGAACGGTATACCAAAACATCAGTGAATTCTCTCAACTCTATCAAACGGTTGGGCATTGAAAGGGCTTGATTTGAAGCCTGTTAGTGATTTGTCGTGAACACGGAATTGCACACCATGTGCCAGAGGAATTACCGGGAACTCTTGATTTAAAATGTTCTGCGCTTGGCGATATAGGTTCAGACGGTAACGCGGTTCTTGGGTTTCCAATGCCAAATCGAGCAAGAAATCGAAATCATCGTTACACCACATCGATACGTTGAGGCCAACGCGATCAGACTCACAAGATAATAACGGGCGGAAAAAGTTGTCAGGGTCCCCGGTATCACCAATCCAACCAGTTAAAAGTAAATCGATGTCGTTGATGTTCTCTAAATCCACACGTTCGAATCTATCATCGGTTAGCAACGTTAACTCAACCCCAATATCGGCAAAATTCGCTTGGATTAGCTCCGCGGTCTTGCGAGGACTTGGGTTAAAGGCGCGTGGTTCAAGTGGTACCCACATTGTCAGCTCTAGACCGTCTTCATAGCCAGCATCACGGAGTAGTGCTAATGCATAGTTACGGTCATAACGAATTTTCACGCTGTCCTTTTGATAGGCCCATGAATTAGGCGGTAGCAATGTATAAGCTTGCGAGCCAGTTCCGTAGTAAACCGAATCTAAAATATTCTGACGGTTAATCGCTAAGTTAAGTGCTTGGCGGACGCGAGCATCACTCAGTGCCGTCGTTTCAGTGTTGATCGCAATAAAGGATACGTTGTTGGCTGGCGTAGCCGTCAGCTCAAGGTTGTCATTTTCTTGAATGACAGGTATCTGGCTCGAAATAGGTGAAGAGAGCACATCGCACTCGTTTCTTAAAAGTTTCGCCAAGGTACCAGTGCCTCGATGAGAGATATCGAACACCACTTGTTCCATTTTCGCGGGTGACTTCCAGTAGTTAGAGTGACGTTCCAAACGAATCAAGTCGTTCACTTGGTATTCTTTTAGCTGATATGGGCCGGTACCGATAGGAAGTTGGTCGATTTCTTCTTTATGATCTTTTGCTGCCAGTTGCTGTCCGTACTCCGCAGACAATATGACAGCATGGCTGGTGGCAATATTTGCCAAGAAGGAAAAATTTGGCTGAGACAAGGTAAACCTTACCGTATGCTCGTCAATCGCAGTCACGTCTTGCAGCAGGTTTTGAAAATCTAACCCTGCAAACCATGGATAAAAACCACCACCTACTTGGTGAAAAGGATGGTCTACATCAATGATTCGCTTGAAGCTAAATACCACATCCTTTGCATTCAATGGGCGAGTGGGAGTGAACCAGGACGTGGTTTGGAATTGAACATTACGTTTAAGCTTAAATGTGTATTCCGTTCCTGACTCATTCACAGACCAACTCTCAGCGATATTTGCTACTGGCTGATGTGATTTAGGATCGAGCGTGAGCAGCGTATCGTACAACTGCGGGCTCAGTGCCTCTGCGGTAATACCGCTATCAATAAGCTGAGGGTTAAACGTGGTTGGCTTACCTTGTCCGCAAAACACAAAGCCAGCTTTGCGAATGTCATTGTGGTCAATTTCATCACCACAAGCGGTCAGTAGGCTAATCCCAATAAGGCTCAGCGATAATCTTATAAAAGCATTCATAATATGAAATGTTCATTGGATCTTGCTTGTTTCATTTGATCTTACTCTTTCAGAGCTAACAAGCGAAAATGATCTCGCTAATTTATCACCTTTGTGAACTCGCTCCAAACATAAAATCCATACACTGTAAGGTGTTATGCTTGAAAGACATACAAATTAGAGCGCTGTCACTCGCTCGCTAACCGATCAAGCACCTTCGACCAAGCTAGCTTTGCCCGACTAAACCATATTTTCTAACCATCCCTCGTAATTGGTGGTAGCTCAAACCAAGTAACTCGGCTGCTTGTCGTTGATTAAACTTGGCCTCTTCTAATGCGCGATTGAGTAAGTGGATGTCTTGCTCTTCTTGCCACTGTTTATAGTCTAGAGGGAATTGAACTGCGCTGCTTGGTGCTTCCTCTTCTTGCTGCTGTTCGGCTTGCTCGGCATTATGAGCAAGCGTGTTATTCCAAACTGTTTCAAAAGGATTGAAAATCAGTTCATCAATTGGATCGGCATTGAGACCATGTTGGTAAATAGCACGTTCAATCACGTTTTTTAGTTCACGGACATTACCTGGCCATTCATATTCAAGAAGCGAATGCTGTGCTTTTGAGGTAAAACCGACAAAATATTCGAGCTGAAGTTCACGGCACATCTTCATCGCGTAGTGCTCTGCTAAAGACAGGATGTCTTCTTTTCGTTCACGAAGAGGAGGCAGCATGATGACGTCAAACGCTAAACGATCGAGTAAGTCGGCACGGAAATCGCCTTGTTCCGCCAATTTTGGTAAGTCCGCATTGGTTGCACAAACAAGTCGAACATCCGCATTGAGAGCGGTATGACCGCCAACTCGTTCATATTCACCATATTCGATGACACGCAACAGCTTTTCTTGAACTAAAAGTGGTGCGGTGGCCAATTCGTCAAGAAACAAAGTGCCGCCTTCGGCGCGTTCGAAACGTCCTTTATGCTTGCCCTTAGAACCTGTAAAAGAACCGGATTCATGGCCAAATAGCTCTGAATCTATTAGTCCTTCGCTTAAGGTCGCACAGTTGAGTGATAGTAGTGGCTTATCCCAACGTCTTGATAAATAATGCAAACGCTGAGCGATGAGTTCTTTACCCGTTCCTCGTTCACCGATAATGAGGACTGGACGCTCAATAGGCGCAAGTTGTGATACTTTATCTAGTACGGCGAGAAAAGCAGGTGATTCACCAATCAGGTTTTGCTTCATAAAGTCCTTCTTATTTAACAGCCGAGCCATGATTTACATATGGAGTTGGTGAATTTCACCAACAGTTGGTGAAAAACATCATAGCATAATAGTGCATAACGACAACAAAATGCATAAACTGCTGATTTTAAATGTAATTTTAAGTTGGCATGCTACTTGTAATGTATTCAGGGAGACGCAAGGTCAATCACCACCTTGTCGAGTTTTAATAGGAAAAAAGAGGAGTTCCGTTATGGGTATTTTTTCTCGATTTGCAGATATCGTTAACTCAAACATCAGTGCATTACTGGACAAGGCGGAAGATCCTGAAAAAATGATCCGTCTTATCATTCAAGAAATGGAAGACACACTTGTTGAAGTGCGTACTAACTCGGCTAAAGCGATTGCAGACAAAAAAGAGTTGGCTCGTAAAGTTGAAACGTTAGAAGAGCAAATTGGCGAGTGGAGCCAAAAAGCGAGCCTAGCGTTGGTAAAACAGCGTGAAGATTTGGCTCGTGCAGCATTAATTGAAAAGCAAAAGCTTGAGCAAGTGATTAAAGGCCTTCACACTGAGCAGACGTTAGTAGAAGAAACGATCGACAAGCTTACAGGCGAGATCGGTAAGTTAGAAAGCAAAATTGCAGAAACGCGTGCAAAACAGCAAGCACTAGCAATTCGTAACCAAACCGCCTCTAACCGTCGTGATGTGCAAAAACACCTGCACACTAGCCGTACTAATGAAGCGATGGCGAAGTTTGAGCAGTACTCGCGTAAAGTGGATGAAATGGAAGCAGAAGCAGATTTGTACGCACAAACTGGTAATGCAAAATCGCTAGAGCAAGAGTTTGCAGAGCTTCAAGCTCAAGACGAAATCGAAAAAGAGTTGGCAAAACTGAAAGAACAGATGTCATCGAAAGATAAATAACAAAGGAGCCATTTATGTCGGCATTTTTTATAGCAGGACCAGTGATTGTCTTTTTAATCTTTGTCGCTCCACTATGGCTCTTCTTACACTATCGCAGCAAACGCAAAACAGATAGTGCACTGTCGAGCCAAGATTTAGAGCGCCTTCAGGTACTATCTGAAAAAGCGGAAGCGATGCAGTCCCGAGTTGATACATTGGAGCGCATCTTGGATGCTGAGTCACCAACATGGAGACGCAAGTATGACTAATCGAGAGCTGTATCGTGACCCAGTAAATGGCAAAATCTCCGGTGTTTGCGCCGGAATTGCCAACTACTTTGGTGCAGAGGTTTGGTTGATTCGTATTGTAGTGATTTCTGCAGCGCTGTTGGGCGGTACGTTTTTGGTGTTGTTAGCATACGTCGCGATGGCGTTTATGTTAGAAAAGCAACCAGTGACGTATTCTGAAAATATCCGAGCGCAACAAGAACACACACTTAAAAGCAAGCCTTGGCAGAAAGGACAAAGTCCGGACCAATTGCTCAGTGTGTTGGAACGCGATTTTGACCGTCTTGATGGCAAAATCCGTAACATGGAAGCGTATGTTACGTCTGATACATATAGGGTGAATCGGGAGTTCAGCAAGCTCTAAACACTCCGTATCCAAAGAAGATTTAAACGAAGCAGGCGCAAAGCCTGCTTTTTTGTCACAAATTACTAATTTTAAAGCACTATTAATCTTTTCAACTCTGGAAGTTCGCCCAGAATTCATCTACTTTAAAAATAATCCCTTAATTTTTTATGGATGAATGTAATGAGAAGATTGCTCATTCCTGTCGCCATCTCGGCTGTGTTGTCGGGGTGTGGTAAAGAACTTCCCCCTGTTCCAGAACCTGAATCCCGCCCCGCGAAGCTATTTACAGTATCTGTTGGCAATGCCCAATTTGAACGACACTTTCCTGCCACGACGGAAGCTGGTGATAAAGCGGTACTGACGTTTCGAGTTCCTGGACTTCTTCAAACGATTGAGGTGAATGAAGGTCAAGTTGTCAGCAAAGGAGATGTATTGGCTTCACTAAATCCTGATGAATATTCTCTGCTTGAACAGCAAGCTCGGGCAAATTTCGCGCTCGCAGACGTGCAGTACAAGCGATACCAAAAGTTACGTAAAGACCAAGTGGTGTCCGAACAAGACTTTGATGAGGCAAAAGCGAATCACAACTCAGCCAAAGCTCAGTGGAATCAAGCAAAGGCAAATTTAAGGTATACCAAACTTGTCGCGCCATATAATGGTACGATTTCGTATATTCCAGCAGAAAACCATGAGTATGTCGCCGCAAAAGAAGGCGTGATGAATATTCAATCCAACCAACTGCTTAAGGTGATATTCCAAGTCCCTGACTATCTGCTAAATCGTTACACTCAGGGTAGCGATGTCTCTGCCAGAATGGTCTTTGACGCTTTCCCCGAGCAGTCATTTGACTTGACCTTTCAAGAAATCGATACAGAAGCCGATCCTAAAACCGGTAGTTACAAAGTCACTATGGTTATGGAGCGACCAGCAGAAATAGGCCTTTTACCGGGCATGTCTGGTAATGCTTACCTCCTATCTAAAAATGCTGGTGCAACAAAAATTCCTAATTCCGCGCTGCTAGAAGAGAACGGCAAAACATACGTTTGGCGTGTCGATGAGCAAGGTATTGTGTCCAAAGCCGCTATTGAAATGAATGACAAAAACCAAGTGTTAGCTGGGCTTAACGATGGCGATCAAATCATTATCTCTGGTGTTAGTGTAATTGAACCCGGAATTAAGGTAAGAGCCTGGATTAAGGAAAGAGGGTTGTAATATGAAAGGAATCATCTCTCTAGCGGCATTATTTTCAACGTTTCTTCTTGTTGGTTGTGGCGATAAGGCACCAGAAAAAGCTCTTGAGACACCGCGTGTAAGAGTTACCTCATTAGCGGGAAATCGGGTGGATGACAACTTATATTTCCCTGCGGTTGCGAATGCAGCGGATCGCTCTCATTTGAGTTTCCGAGTGGCAGGAGAAGTCAGCCGCATCATGGTAAAAGAGGGCGATAAAGTCACGAAGGGTGATGTTATCGCAACGTTGGACCCTACGGACTATGAGTTGGATGTAGATAATGCGAGTGCGCGTTTTTCTGTTGTTGACAGTCAGTATCGCCGTTCACGTCCTTTGGTTGATAAAGGCCTATTAGCTAAGTCTCAGTTTGATGAAATTGCAGCACAACGACAAATCGCTCTGGCTGAGCTTAAGTTAGCGAAACTCCGTTTATCATTTACTACCTTAAAAGCGCCTGTGGATGGGATCATTTCTCGAGTTAATATCGAGCAATTCGAAAATGTCCAAGTCGGACAGCATATCGTCAATATTCATAGTTTGGAGCGAGTAGAGGTGCTGATTCAACTTCCAGACCGGCTCTATGTGAACCAACCGCCAACGGAAGAAAGGCTTACCGCGATAAAAGCATTGGTGCGCGTCCCTAGTGGTAACGAGTACAACGCGACCGTGAAAGAATTTACGACTGAGCCAGACCCAACCACAGGCACGTTTACCGTCACATTATCGCTTCCTATGCCGGAAGAAGAATACATCCTAGATGGGATGGCAGTTGAGGTGACCTCCAAAGATAAGAACGTTGGCTTGGATCTCAATTTAGGAATTAATGTTCCTATTGAAGCCATTTTCAATGCGGACGGTGACGAGCTGGGGCGGGAAAACAAATTTGTTTGGGTACTGAATGATGACAATACGGTATCGCGCAGACAGGTTCGAGCAGGTAAAGCATCTAAAACGTCCATTCAAATCCTTGATGGTCTCATGCTGAAAGACAAAGTTGTGATTGCCGGTGTTTCTCGGTTAAGGGATGGCATGAAAGTGGAAGTGATACAGGAAATGGCTACGCAGGAGGCCGGTCTATGAGCGATCTTAATAAATCAGTGCCTCAAAGTGATGATGATGTGACCGGTATTGCTGCGTACTTCATCCGAAATCGTGTCATCAGCTGGATGGTCGCACTGATCTTTTTGATTGGTGGTATCGCTGCATTCTTTGGGTTAGGGCGTCTTGAAGACCCTGCTTTTACCATCAAAGATGCCATGGTGGTGACCTCTTATCCTGGTGCGACGCCGCAACAAGTCGAAGAAGAAGTGACTTATCCGATCGAAAAAGCGATTCAGCAGCTTACTTATGTTGATGAAGTGAATTCGATTTCTAGCCGAGGATTATCGCAAATCACAGTCACGATGAAGAACAATTATGGCCCTGATGATCTGCCACAAATCTGGGATGAGTTACGCCGTAAAGTGAATGACCTTAAAGGGACGTTGCCTCCGGGTGTGAATGAACCTCAAGTGATCGATGATTTTGGTGATGTTTACGGGATTTTGTTAGCGGTGACTGGCGACGGTTATAGCTACAAAGAGCTACTGGATTACGTTGATTACTTACGCCGAGAGCTCGAACTGGTTGATGGCGTGAGTAAAGTTTCGGTATCCGGGCAACAGCAAGAGCAAGTTTTCATCGAAGTATCGATGAAAAAGCTGAGCAGTATAGGACTTTCCCCCGATACGGTCTTTAATCTTCTCTCGACGCAAAACGTGGTTTCTGACGCAGGGGCGATCAGAATTGGTGACGAGTACATCAGAATTCAGCCGACTGGCGAATTCCAGAGTGTGGATGAGCTAGGCGATTTGTTGATTACTGAGTCGGGAGCTCAGGGGCTCATCTTCTTGAAAGATGTAGCGGAAATAAAACGTGGTTATGTAGAAGTCCCGAATAATATTATTAATTTTAACGGCAGCCTCGCACTAAACGTGGGTGTTTCTTTTGCTGAAGGCGTCAATGTCGTTGAAGTCGGAAAAGCGTTTGATCATCGCCTTGCAGAGCTAAAGTACCAACAACCTGTTGGTATCGAAATCTCGGAAATTTACAGTCAGCCTAAAGAAGTGGATAAATCGGTTAGCGGTTTTGTTGTCAGCTTGGCTCAAGCCGTCGGTATCGTCATTATCGTACTTCTGTTCTTTATGGGGCTACGTTCAGGTCTGCTTATCGGTTTGATTTTACTGCTGACGGTGTTGGGTACGTTCATTTTCATGAAGTATCTCGCGATAGATTTGCAGCGGATTTCATTAGGTGCCTTGGTTATCGCGTTAGGTATGTTGGTGGATAATGCGATTGTCGTGGTTGAAGGGATTTTGATTGGTACTCAAAAAGGACGAACTCGACTCCAAGCGGCGACTGATATCGTTACCCAAACCAAGTGGCCATTACTTGGGGCAACTGTGATCGCGGTAACTGCATTTGCGCCCATTGGACTGTCTGAAGACTCGACGGGTGAATACTGTGGCACTTTGTTTACGGTTCTTCTGATCTCATTGATGTTGAGTTGGTTTACCGCTATCTCGTTGACACCGTTCTTTGCTGACATCTTCTTTAAAGGCCAGAAGATTAAACAAGGTGAAGGGGAAGAAAATGATCCATATAACGGGGTTATTTTCGTTATTTATAAAAAGTTTCTCCAGTTCTGTATGCGCCGTGCTTGGTTTACCGTTGTGGTGCTGATTGCGGGATTAGCGGCAAGTGTTTATGGGTTCACCTTTGTGAAGCAAGCGTTTTTCCCATCGTCGACAACGCCTATTTTTCAGTTAGATGTATGGATGCCGGAAGGAACTGATATTCGTGCCACCAACACAACGCTTAAAGAGCTAGAAAGTTGGTTAGCTAAGCAAGAGCATGTCGACCATATCACGACGACTGCAGGTAAAGGCTTACAGCGCTTTATGCTAACGTACGCGCCAGAGAAAAGTTATGCGGCTTATGGTGAGATAACCACTCGTATGGAAAATTACGAAGCGTTAAAACCATTAATGGCGAAGTTTCGAGAGTATTTAAAAGCCAACTACCCAGAAATCAATTACAAGCTCAAACAGATTGAGTTAGGTCCAGGTGGTGGTGCAAAAATTGAAGCGCGCATTATCGGCTCTGATCCAACCGTCCTTCGTACGATAGCCGCTCAGGTCAAGGACATCATGTACGCCGATCCTCAGGCAACAAATATCAGGCATGATTGGCGTGAACGAACCCAAGTTCTTGAGCCTCAGTTTAATGAGAGTCAGGCACGTCGCTATGGCATTACCAAATCGGACGTCGATGATTTCTTGTCCATGTCATTCTCTGGAATGACGATAGGCCTCTACCGAGACGGCACGACGCTCATGCCTATCGTGGCTCGCTTACCTGAAGATGAACGTATTGATATTCGTAACATTGAAGGCATGAAAATATGGAGTCCAGCACAGAGTGAGTTTATCCCACTTCAACAAGTCACAATGGGTTACGATATGCGTTGGGAGGATCCTATCATCGTACGCAAGAACCGTAAGCGTATGCTCACTGTGATGGCAGACCCTGATATTCTAGGTGAAGAAACCGCATCGACGTTGCAAAAACGTTTACAGCCCCAAATCGAAGCGATTCAAATGCCTCCTGGCTATTCACTAGAGTGGGGTGGTGAGTACGAATCTTCAGGTGATGCTCAAGAGTCGCTGTTTACTACCATGCCAATGGGGTACTTGTTCATGTTCTTGATCACCGTGTTCCTATTTAACTCTATCAAAGAGCCACTCATTGTTTGGCTTACCGTGCCGCTGGCGTTAATTGGTGTCACCACCGGTTTATTAGCACTCAACACGCCGTTTGGTTTTATGGCTTTGCTCGGCTTCTTAAGCTTATCGGGAATGGTGCTCAAAAATGGCATCGTATTACTGGACCAAATTGAAATAGAAATGAAATCGGGTAAAGAGGCTTATGATGCGGTCGTTGATGCTGCGGTAAGCCGTGTTCGTCCTGTGTGTATGGCTGCAATCACGACGATCCTTGGTATGATCCCACTGTTGCCAGATATTTTCTTCAAACCAATGGCGGTTACGATTATGTTTGGTTTGGGTTTTGCGACAGTCCTGACACTGATTGTCGTGCCAGTGTTGTATCGTTTGTTCCATAAAGTGGCAGTACCGAAACAGGCTTAGTGCTACTGATATAACGATGAAAAATATCGCGCCTCTAGCTCATCAGTTAGAGGCGCTTTTTAAGGAAGAATAATGACAGAACAAAAAACGTGTGCGTGGGCGATGAATCACCCATTAGAGCGCGAATATCATGATTCCGAATGGGGCGTGCCAGTATATGACGACCAAGTCCTGTTTGAATTTATTACGTTGGAAGGTGCGCAAGCTGGGCTTAGTTGGATCACCATTCTTAAAAAGCGCGAAGGATATAGAGAAGCGTTCGAGAACTACGACCTAGATGCGTTGGAACAAAGAAATGAAGAACGCGCTGAATACATCGTGGAAAACTTCGATGTTGTAAGGCATCGCGGAAAGATTAACTCGGTTTTCAGTAATGCCAAAGCGGCCAAAGCGTTAATTGCTGAATTCGGGAGTTTATCAGACGCGTTGTGGCAGTTCGTGGACGGCGAACCAATCGTCAATCAATGGCAGCATATGAGTGACGTACCAGCTTCGACAGAGCAATCCAAAGCCATGAGTAAATTCCTTAAAAAGAAAGGCTTCAAGTTTGTCGGTGAAACCATCTGTTATGCTTTCATGCAAGCCGTCGGCATGGTGGATGACCATATCGTTGGATGTCCTAAAAAGCAGAATAAGTAACGTTTGGCTTATTAAGTTTATGTTGTTAGTTCTGGCTATCATGAATACGTTCCAAAGCTTCGATTCGACGCCATTGAGTGGCATCGAAGCTTTGCTTTCTTAAAGCAATGATTTCTGCCAGTTTTTCGTCTTGCCCTAGAAAATCCCTATTCAGAATCTCTTGACGCTGTTTTAAGTAAGTGGCGAGTTGAGTCTCAAATGATGCTCTTTGCTCATCAAGCTTTTGCAGCCTTTGCGCTCCAGCGTCTCCCACCAGTGCAACACGGGCGATGTACTTATCTTGTGAATCAAGCTGAGAAGCTTGCTCGAGTTGCTCCGCTAATGCGTTATTGCGTTCACTTTCTCGGATATAATCTGGTTGTTCTGATAACGCTTGATTGAGAAGGTGTGTTTGACTCTCGATATCCGATGCCTGTTTTTTTATCGTCAGCTTTTCCAATGCAAGTTGGCGAAGTCGGTTTTCTTCGTCAAACAATTGAGCTATCTGGACCTCGCTAAAGTATTGAAGTTGTAAATTCAGTATCGCTTCATTCAGCATGGTTAGCTGTTCAATCGTTAGTTGGTTATGCTCAAAAGGCTCTAATGCAGAGAGCGCTTGCTTGTAGGAAAGGTAGGTCTGGAAGAGTTTGGCATCAATATTCAGTGTTTGTTTTGCTAAAGTGTCATCATTGACTTCTGCTTTGATCGTATCGAGATCTTCTTCGCCCAGCCGGCTAAGAGAATATTCGAAGAAGTCTTTTGGGGAAGAAACATCGGCGGCTATGTCTTGCTGAGATTGCGAATGGCTAGAGGTTATCTCTTGTTGTTTGTCGCTTTGCAATAGAGAAAGCGCTCCCACGCCAAATATCGAGAGCAGGATAAAAGTGGTGAGAGCGACTTTCTTCATTGTGATGACCTCTTATAAACCTTGAAGTTTGAGACGATTTGCATGTTGGCGATAAAGCGTGACTGGATCGGTTTCAAAAAGATGATGAATACCGAGTAGGCCGTTAATTTCATCCAAATGGTTCATTTGATAATCATCACGTATGACTTTGCCCAAATGTGTGCTGCACGCACCAACTAAGCCATCATTTGGCCCATCAAAGGCTAAGCCAAGTACCATCATGGCAGCGTCGGTCGGATCGAAAACGTTTGTAAAAGTGGATGCTCCGGTCCATGAGTAGTAATAAACGCCATTTGAAGCCAGCAAGTCACCATTACCACATTCACTGGTAGGGACTCCCTCTGGGTAGTGTTGGTTAAACGCCAATGATCCTTCCGTGGTTAATGCTGCTAATGAGGCCAAAGGGTCTTGGTCGAGATCAGAACCACCTGATAGAAGATTAATAAGAGTGGTTAAACCTTGCGCCAGTTTTACCGCGAGCTGCTCACTACCAGAACCCTCAGATACGGTGCCACGAACTAAATCTGCCACTTTAGACCCTTTATTAACGCCACCGATACTCGTAACTGATGCGACTAGGTCAGGACGGACAGAGGCGACGTAGCGCGTTGTTGGACCACCATGACTGTGACCGATGAGATTGACTTTCTCTGCGCCTGTTGCAGCAAGTAAGGTTTCTACTTGAGCAAGCAGTTGCTCCCCTCTAACTTCGCTGCTGTTGGTCGCGGATACCTGCGCTACATAAACTTTAGCGCCGTCTTTCGTTAAGGAATGTGGTATTCCGAAAAAGTAATCTACGCCTGCGAGGGTATCAAAACCAAATAATCCATGAACCAGAACAATCGGATACTTGGTTTGGGTATAACCCGTTGCGGCGTGTACGGAGGTTATTGGGACGGTAATTAAGGTAAAAAGCATTAGTGCTATGAATTTGAGTTTCAAAATTATCTCCTTGTGGTATGACCTCTTATGAATGATAAAAAGTAGGAGAGAAACTCTAAATTTGGAAAGCCTATTTGTGGCACATTATTTCATTCTGTGACTGCTCAATTGAAAAACAACACAAATGATTAACATTAACGAATAGGTGATGGGAATGTTAGGTAATTCTAATTAAGTCAGCGAGTTATGAAGACGCCCCGCGAAGCAGGGCGATTCAATTACTATTTTAGAGAGACTTCTTTTTCTAAAATTAACGCGTTATAGCGTGCAAAACCAGCCTCTAGATCGGCGATCAAGTCATCCACGTCTTCTAAGCCAATATGAATTCGAACTAAAGTGCCCTCAAAGTGTGGGTGCGCTACGGTTCTCAAGCTGTTAAAGCTCTTTGGTTCGTTAGCTAGAATGAGGCTTTCATACCCGCCCCAAGAATAACCCATACTGAAGTGTTTCATACCATCAAGCAGAGCCGTCGTCGCTTTTGGATAAGACGTTTTGAGAACAAATGAAAATAAGCCGTTTCCGCCAGTGAAATCGCGTTTGAAAAACTCATGCCCAGGGCATGATTCCAAAGCTGGATGGCGGACATGATCAACTTCCGGACGAGAAGTCAGCCACTTGGCGACTTTCAAGCTACTTTCTGCGTGTTGTCTTAGGCGAACATCCAGCGTGCGAATACCACGAAGGCCTAGGTATGCGTCGTCAGGAGAAACGCATTGGCCCATCAAGTAGCTTTGTTCACGCAGTTGGGGCCAGTATTTTTCGGAAGCTACCGCTGTACCTAACATTACATCAGAGTGACCAACTATGTATTTGGTGGCGGCTTGAATGGAAATATCGACACCATGTTCAAATGGTGAGAAGTTCACGCCAGCTCCCCATGTGTTATCAAGCATCACAATAATATCGTGCTCGTGAGCAATGCGCGCCAATGTTGGTACGTCCTGCACCTCCATTGTGACTGACCCCGGAGATTCTAGGAAAAGGACTTTGGTATTTGGTTGAATCAAATCACGA
The DNA here is from genome assembly GCF_012275705.1 of Vibrio chemaguriensis. Taxonomy (NCBI): domain Bacteria; kingdom Pseudomonadati; phylum Pseudomonadota; class Gammaproteobacteria; order Vibrionales; family Vibrionaceae; genus Vibrio; species Vibrio chemaguriensis. The sequence continues at coordinate 34,092 of NZ_SHOE01000019.1, read as the reverse complement.
ATACCTTCTCCAATCATTGGATCATAATAGGTAGTTTCGATGCCCATTTTCTTCATGATGGTATTACAAAAATCACGAGTTGGTTCGTAACAAGTGTCCACCATCAGAATGTGATCGCCAGTTTCGACGAAAGAGAGAATCGCATTTGAAATTGCTGCCGTGCCACAAGGGTAGAGAGCACAACCTGATCCACCTTCAATCTCAACCATTGCATCTTGAAAAGCGAAGTGCGTGTTGGTGCCACGGCGACCATAAAATAATGTTTTATTGGTGCGGTTCATGGTGGCTTGGTTCTTCTCTGCAACCGTGTTGAATACCACGGTTGAAGCGCGTTGAACGGGTGGGTTTACAACACCGTTTGTCCACTTTTTATCGCGGCCAGCGGTAATGAGTTTGGTTTTTTTGCCCTCTGACATAAAAGTTCCCTGTCTTAAATATTGCGGTTTTGAATATTTAAAACATGGACGACGTTGGTTATGCAAGGGAAAAGTCAACTATCACCCAATAATAGCCGAGATTATCGAGTGAAGGCGTCAAAGCTGAAAGGTTGAGTTGTAGGCTTAGAGTGTATCGCTAAGGTGGAAAACGTAAGTAGAACAAACCTCCAGCAAGATATTTGAAGCGCTGGAGGTTTTTTTAGTCGGTGTATTTGAGGTATTAGAGGAGTGGATTGAAGAGATAGAACACTCGCTCTAAGAATCGAGAAAATAGGCTTCTTTTCTCCCATTCTTCCAATACAACAGTGTGAGATTGCTTAATATAGCTATCTTGTAACCAAGACATTTGCTTCGTGAACTCTTCGTCGTCAACGGCGAGGGTAACTTCGAAGTTCAGCCACAAGCTGCGCATATCCATGTTTACGGTGCCAACTAAACAGAATTGGTCGTCAATTACGACGGATTTCGTATGCAGCAAACCACCGTAAAACTCATAGATTTTGACTCCTGCACACAAAAGCTCACTATAAAAAGCGCGTGACGCCCATTGCACCATCATTGAGTCATTTTTATGTGGAATGATCAGTTCAACATCAATGCCTCGTTGTGCTGTCATCTTTAACGTTTCAAGTAAATCAGCATTGGGCACGAAATATGGCGTTGTGATTCGTACTGAGCGATTGGCTTGGTTGATTGCCAATGTTAATACTTGATAGATCAGATATTCCGGCATACCAGGGCCAGAAGGCACAACCTGAATAGGGTGTTGGAATTCACTCTCATCGATCTTACATTCAGGTAGTCTCGGTAAATGACGTTCGCCAGTTTCGACTTCCCAATCCCAACAGTGGATAGCACTCAATACGTTTACCGTTGGTCCCGTAATGCGAACCATGATGTCCACCCAATGCCCGACGCCACTGTTTTGCTTGAAGTAAGCCGGGTCAACCAAGTTCATTGAACCTGTATAAGCAATTTCATCATCAATTACGATGATCTTGCGATGTTGGCGAAGATCAAGACGACGTAAGAAAATACGCCACATCTTCACTTCTAGCGCTTGAATAACTTCAATTCCAGCATCCTGCATCATTCGATACCAAGGACTTCTGAAAAAACGTGGACTACCTGCTGAATCGAGCAATAGTTTGACATCGACTCCGCGTTTAGCCGCTTGGATAAGTGCAGAAGCGACAGAGTCAGCCAAACCACCTGGATGCCAAATGTAGAATACCATTCGAATACTGCTCTGCGCGTTTTCGATGTCTTCAATAATGGAATGCAAAATCTCATTAGGTGACTGTTGCAGCGACAATGTATTACCGCTCAATGCGGGAAGACCAAGGCGGTTGTTACAAAGTTCATCAATTCGGTAGATGTGCCTTCCCATCGTTTCTGGGTTGTGCGCGTTACAGTCGTTCAACTGACTGAACCACTTCTCGAATGGTGTAAACATCTCTTTTGCGCGTTCGGCCCGTTTTCTGCCTAAGTTCAGTTCACCGAAGAGGAAATAACACGCGACACCCAGAACGGGAAGGATATAAATGATCATTAGCCAAGCTAAAGACACGCTCACTGCACGGCGCTTTAAAACGACACGAATGGTCACACCTGCGACCAGTAACCAATATAGCCCGATGCCAGCTAAAGTAAGAAAGTGATAAAACTTGTCCATATACGCTCAGAGTAATATGCCCTTCTAGGATATTAAGCATAAAAGTGGGTTGGGGGAATAGATTTCCCATTTAGACGTGGGATTGACCTTATATGAGGAACAAATTTCATAACAGCTGATTCTGTTATTTTAATGTGAAAAATAAGGTCATTCTTTAACTTTTGAACAAAAAAGCAGCATTTAACCTGCGTAACTCGACACTTGTGCGATAAATGTACTTTTTTGGGGTTCCAATTTTAAAGGGGAGCTGCTTTACTTTCTAGACATAGTGCGTCGAACGCTTATTTTATAAGTGTACAATAATTTTTACATAAACTTTTTAGACGCCTATCTCTATGCATACACAACAAACTAATTTTGGAGAAAAAGCGTGGCTACAACTAATACAGCAGCACCACGTGATACGTGGGGGTCTAAACTAGGCTTCGTAATGGCAGCAGCGGGGTCCGCTGTCGGTTTAGGCAATATATGGAAATTCCCTTACACAGCGGGTGAGAGTGGCGGCGGTGCATTCGTTGCTATCTACCTTATCTTTGTTATTTTTATCGGCTTTAGCGTGATGCTGACAGAGTTCGCTATTGGTCGTAAGACAGGTCTTTCTGCCGTAGGTGCATTCAAAACAACTGACCGACGCTGGACGTTCACTGGCGTTATGGGAGTCTTCAGTGGTCTTTTGATCATGGGCTTCTACCCAGTGGTTGGTGGTTGGGCATTGGCCTACATCTTTAAAGTGGGCGGTGGTCTACTCAGCGCGCCAGAAGCAATTGGCGACAGCTTTGGTGGTTTCATCTCAGATCCGATTCAACCTTTAATGTGGATGGGTGTTTACCTGTTCCTTAACGTCATGATTGTGATGAAAGGGATTTCCGGTGGTATTGAGAAAGCCGGTAAGGTTCTGATGCCGCTTCTGTTCTTAATCCTAATCGTTGTTTCTGTTAAAGGCTTGATGCTGCCAGGTGCAATGGCTGGCCTTGAGTTCTTATTCATGCCGGACTTTTCTAAAGTCGATAGCAATGTGGTTCTTGCTGCACTAGGGCAGGCGTTCTTCTCACTTAGCTTAGGTATGGGCTGTATGATGACGTACGGTTCTTACCTGAAGAAGAAAGAGAACCTAGTTCAAACAACCGGTATGGTTACTGCGATGGATACAGGTGTCGCGATTCTTGCTGGTGTTGCTATGTTCCCAGCTATGTTTGCCTTTGGCATGGAACCTGCGGCAGGCCCTGGTCTTGTATTCGTTGTCGTTCCTCAACTATTTGCTGAAATGGGCGGTGTGATTGGGTTGCTATTCGCGTTGCTATTTTTCATCGGCTTGACGGTGGCGGCATTAACTTCTTCAGTATCACTATTGGAAGTTGTCGTGTCTTACCTAATCGATGAGAAAGGCATGAAGCGCTCTAACGCGGTTCTGTCTGCAAGTGCAGTTATGGCGGCATTATGTATTTTTGCGTCACTATCGTTAGGTGGAATGGGGCCAACGCTGTTTGGTACCGGTGCCTTTGATATCTTCGACTTGCTAACGGACAAAATCTTCCTAGCGGTTGGTGGTATGTTGGTTTGTATCTTTGCTGGATGGCGCCTAAGCCGTGCTGAGCTAGAAAAAGAGATCACTAATGACGGCGAAGTATCTTTCCCGCTATTTGGATTGTGGTACAACCTAGTTAAATACCTGATTCCTGTTGCGATTGCTATTGTTGCCTTCATGGGGATTAAGTCGGGCTTTGACAGTGGCAAAGGTGAAATCATGCTGCTGGGTATCGCAATCATTGGTCTTGCTGGTATTTTCTCTAGAAAGCTCTAGCTCAGGCCTTGGGGCAAGCCTCGATAGCTTTGTCCGATAACTTATGTATACTGCTGGCTCCAAACGTGGAGCCAGTTTTTTATGTTCGATATTCTACATACCCATCCCGATTTTCTGATCATCAATAAGCATCCCAACGTCTCTGTTCATAAAGACGATGGCGACACAATGCTGCTGCAAGAAGTGGCTAAGCAGAGTGGTGATCAGCAGCTCTATCTTATCCATCGCTTGGATAAAATGACATCGGGTATTCTGCTCCTCGGACGCAACGCCAAAGCGGCCAGTGCATTATCGCAAGCTTTTGCTGACCGCCAAGTGGAAAAGTTCTATCTGGCGATTGGCTCTAAAAAGCCGAAAAAGAAACAAGGTTTGGTCGTTGGTGATATGGAGCGTTCGCGCCGTTCATCATGGAAGCTGGTCAACAGCAAAAATAACCCAGCCGTCACCCAGTTTTTCTCTCTTGCGGCAGAGCCCGGAGAGCGCCTATTTTTATGTAAGCCACACACTGGTAAAACGCACCAAATCCGCGTGGCATTAAAATCAGTCGGCTCAGGTATTGTTGGTGATCCAATTTATAATGCGGGTAACGAAGCGGATCGCGGTTATCTGCATGCCTTCTCACTTTGTTTCCAATATCAAGATGAGCAATATTGCTTTGTCTGTGATCCTAGGGAACACGAAGTGCTTGGGAGCAAATGGCGCAGTGAAACCGTCTCCCAGGGCTTGGATACTTGGCTTTCCCCTTGGAAACTGAACTGGCCTACGATCAAATAACCGTCACAAAGAAAATTAATAAGAGAACTCGATGCAAGCATCACAACTTTCGCTGTTTTTTCAGCATCTGGAAACCGAGCTCGCGCAAGCTCCGAATGAAATTCGTCGACTGTTTCACGGTCGTGGCCGTCGTTTTGAAGGCCTAGAGCAAATCACCTGTGACTGGTTACAAGGTCAGTTGATTATCAACTTATTTAAAGAAGTCGACGAGGCGTTTCTCGCTGAACTGAAAAGTGGCCTCAATGCATTAGCTGAATCAGAACTGTGGGCGAGCAAACAAGGCCGTACAATGGTACTTCAGCACCGTTATGCCGATGGCGCACCTTCAGAAGTGCTTGTAGGTGAGTTAGATGCTCGTCCCGTCGTTGAAGAAAGCGGTTTGAAATACCAGTTGGATATTGGCCGCAACCAAAACTTTGGACTGTTTTTGGACATGCGCTACGGCCGCGATTGGGTACGTGACAATGCCAAGCATAAAAATGTGCTTAACTTGTTTGCTTATACCTGTGGCTTTTCTGTCGCTGCCATTGCGGGTGGCGCAGATAAAGTGGTTAACGTCGACATGGCAAAAGCGTCGCTGTCTAAAGGTCGTGAGAACCACAAGCTAAATGGTCATAACATCAACCAGGTAAGCTTTATGGGGCACGATATCTTTAAATCGTGGGGTAAGATTAAAAAATCTGGTCAGTATGACTTGATTATCATCGATCCGCCTTCATTCCAGAAAGGCAGCTTTGCGCTGACTAAAGATTACAAAAAGATTCTACGTCGATTGCCGGATTTGTTGGCAGAAGGCGGCCAAGTGATGGCATGTGTGAACTCGCCATCTGTGACAAGCGACTTCTTGATTGAAAGCATGAAAGAAGAAGCGCCAGAGTTGACATTCCGTGAGCGTCTGGATAACCCACCAGAGTTTATGGACGTAGACAGCGAAGCAGCATTGAAAGTGTTGTTGTTTAGCGAGAAGCAATGACGACGAAACGAAAGTTGTACCTATCTATAATACCAGCCGTTTGAGTACGGCTGGCGTTTCCGCGATACCCCGTCAATCTGAATAGCGAGACACGAGTGTGATTCAGAGTCTATTCTCAGAGTGAGTTATTCCCAACACACTGATATTAGATTCCTGATCTCGCCTAGGCTCGTCGGAATGACGGGAAACAATAAAAGATCGATACCAGCAGCATTAACCGATCTGCACTTCAAGGTCCGCTTCGATGGTTGATGAGCAGGCGAGCACATAGCCTTGTTCAATTTCTTCTGGCGTTAATGTTTCTAGGCTGGTGGAAGAGACGCTGCCTTGACGAACCTTGCATTTGCATGAGCCACAAATGCCGCTACGACAAGCGACGATTAATGGTAAGCCTGCGCCTTCAAGCACATCGGCCAGTACCTGACCTTTTTGCGCATCGATGGTTTGAGCAAAGTCAGGAACAGAAACACGAACAACTTTATCGGAGATCGATGTTTCTGCGCCAGTCGCTGGCGTAAAACTCTCTTGGTAGAAGTTCGTCATGTCAAAACCAAGGTCATTCAAATAGCCGTGAACATCTTGCATAAACTGGCTTGGACCACACAGGTAAACGGTGCGCTGTTTGAAATCAGGAACAAGCTCTTTAAGCCAATCGGCATTCAAACGACCTTGTGGATGCGATGTTCCTTCGCGGTTTTTCAGCAACAACTTTAAATGGAAGTTTGGATACACAGCGTCGAACGTTTCTAGCTGATCGTAGTAAATCGTCTCTTCTGGGCTGCGTGCGATATGAAGAAATGCGATGTCCACATCGTTGTCGTTTTCATCGTGATTACTCAGCCAGTGTTTTGCCATCGAAAATACGGGCGTGACGCCGCAACCTGCACTGATAAGCAAGGCTTTTGTTTCGCCATCACGTAAAACGGGTGGGTGGTCAATGCAGTTAAATTCGCCCGCTGGTGGTAATGATTGAACGGCATCACCGAGCAGCAGCGAGTCAACGATGTAGTTCGATACTTTACCGCCAGATACTCGTTTGATGGTGAGTTGAAGGTGATCGTCTTCATTGATAGAGCTGATTGAATAGGCGCGAAACTCCATTTTTCCATCAATTTCGATGCCCAAGTTAATAAACTGGCCAGGCTTAAACTGAAACAGAAGTGACTCGGTTAGTTCAGCCAACTTGATGCTGACGGTATCGTGTGTTTCGAAGTATTTGTCGATGCAACGGAGTGTGACGGGTTGGTTACCTTGCCATTCAAAAAACATAACAATCTCTTTGGTTGTGGCTATTTTTAGTTTGAAATAGATAACGCCTCCGCGTAAGGAGGCGCGTAACAAGCAAGTTTATTAAGCTGCTAGGATGGCTTTTAGATCATCCTGAACATTGCCAATACTGCGCATATCGAACTTCTCTTGGATGATGGCGATTAGGTTTGGCGTTAGGAATGCTGGTGCAGTAGGGCCTGTGTAAATGCCTTTCACGCCCAATGCAAATAGCGTTAGCAAGATAACGATCGCTTTTTGCTCGAACCAAGAAAGCACAAGTGTGAGTGGCAGTTCATTGATGTCACAGTCAAACTCTTTCGCCAGTGCAAGTGCAAGCTGGATTGCAGAGTAAGCGTCGTTACATTGGCCCACATCCAATAGGCGAGGGATGCCGTTGATATCGCCAAACGTATTCTTGTTGAAGCGGAACTTACCACACGCCAACGTCAGGATTAGCGTATCTTCTGGCGCTTCAGCCGTAAAATCGGTGTAGTAGCTGCGTTCCGCTTTATCGCCGTCACAACCGCCGACTAGGAAGAAGTGCTTGATGTTACCTTGCTTCACTTGATCGATAACCGCAGGGGCGGCGTTCATCAGTGCATTGCGACCAAAACCAACCGTGATGTGGTGTTCGATTTCATCGTGTTGGAAACCGTTTTGCGCTAGAGCACATTCAATCACTTGGCTAAAATCATCGCCTTCGATGTGAGCCACACCAGGCCAGCCAACAATACTACGGGTGAATAAACGGTCTGCGTATTGGCCTACATTTGGATTCAACAAGCAGTTTGACGTCATTACGATTGCGCCAGGGAAGTTTGCGAATTCTTTCTGTTGGTTTTGCCATGCGCTGCCGTAGTTGCCGACAAGATGAGGGTATTTCTTCAGCTCAGGGTAGCCGTGTGCAGGCAGCATTTCGCCGTTGGTGTAAACGTTAATGCCTTTGCCTTCAGTCTGTTGCAAGATTTTTTCTAGGTCATGCAAATCATGGCCAGAAACAAGAATACATTTGCCTTTTACTGGCTTGACGTTCACCGTGGTTGGTTCTGGATGGCCGAAGGTCATTGTTTCACCTTGGTCGAGCATTTCCATCACTTTGTAGTTCATCAGGCCAATGCGCATTGAGCAATCAAGTAGTTCGCCAAGATCTTCAGGGTCTGTGCCCAACCACGCCATGATTTCATGGTATTCGGCATAGATATCGTTGTTGGTTTGCTCAAGAACACGTGCGTGCTCCATGTACGCGGCTGCACCTTTAAGGCCGTATAGGCAAAGTAGGCGCAGGCCAATAACATCTTCATGTACTTGGTCTTTACCACGGTTAACGGCAACTTGAGGAGCAAAAGCTAAGATTGCTTCTGCGCTGTTTGGCAGCTCAAAGTGAGCAACCGCAGGAATGTCAGCGACTTCGGTATCGGCGAGCGTGGCTGCAGACATCACTTGCTCTTTTAGCAATGCTTTATACGTTGCAGCTTGAGAAGTCAGCTCTAGGACACGTTCAGGGTCGAAGTTTACGTTCGTCAATGTAGAGAAAAATGCTTTTGGTGCCCATTGGTTGATTTCATCGTTAATGATATTGAATTCAAGTGCTTTTGATGCCCAAAAAGAAACCCCTTGCAGTGTGTAAACCAACACGTCTTGTAGGTCTGATACTTCAGAAGTTTTGCCACACATGCCTTGTGCAAAAGAACAACCTTTAACAGCAGGGGTTTGAATTGTCTGTTCACATTGAATACAGAACATATTGGGTTCTCCAGTGATTGTTTTAATAGTCGTGATGTTGACCACTAGAGAGCAGAATGCGTGCCAATTGTTATCTTATTGATTTATATTTAATTTTATCGTTTTTAGATGAGTGGTTGATGTAATTAAGACAACGCATATGATGTCTTAATTACATCGGCTTCTTGTGGTTGGTTATTTATTGATCCCGAGCTTTTTACCCATCCGATATAAGTTCCCGCGATCCATTTGCAAAAACTCTGCTGCTTTTGCCCAAACGCCACCAGTTTGGCTCAAAGCATGTTCAATTAAATCACGCTGATAGCTTTCTATTAGCTCTCGCATTGGCTGGCTTTCTTTAGGCAGATAATGCGATGTGTTTTTTACATCATCGAGAGCCAGTGAGGTGTCGAAATGGTTAAGCATGATCGTGCTCGCACCTTGTTGAATGGCGTGTAAAGCCGCGCGAGTTAACGTATGTTCGAGCTCGCGTACGTTTCCGTACCAAGGTAAAGACTCCAGTTGAGTCAACACTTTAGGGTGAACGTGCAGATTGGGCGCATTAAATTGTTGGCGTACCTTTTCTAACAGATATCCGGCTAAAACGGGAATATCACCGTCACGGGCACGAAGTGGGGGAACTTGGATTGGGAATACGTTTAAACGGTGGAAAAGGTCTGCTCGAAATGCGCCAGCTTCGACTTCTTTTTCCAGCTGTCGATTGGTCGCGGCGATGATGCGCACATTGACCATCAAATGCTGATCGCTACCTACTCGTTGCAGCTCGCCTTGCTGAATTACGCGCAGCAATTTTGCCTGTAAAATCAAAGGCAGTTCGCCCACTTCATCAAGGAAAATCGTTCCGCCGTCTGCCAGTTCAAACTTACCGGCGCGGTGGCTATTGGCTCCAGTGAATGCGCCTTTGACATGGCCAAACAGTTCACTCTCAGCCAGACCTTCAGGCAGGGCCGCACAGTTGACGTAAATCATCGGCTTATCGCTACGATGAGATTGCGCGTGCACCGAGTGCGCGACCAGTTCTTTACCAGTACCGGTCTCTCCTGTGATAAGTACCGCGTAATCTGATTGAGCAACGGTCGCAATGTTGCTTCGTAAGTGGTTAATCTGCGGACTCAAACCCACCATTTCGCCATGTTGAGAACGGGCTTGCTGGATAAGGGTTTGAGTGACGCTTTTTTGCTTCTGGTTTTGCGCTTTGAGTGCTTTTAATTGAGCAATGTTACGCAATGTCGCAGCGGTCAAAGCCGCAAAGGTTTCGATAGCGACAGGGTCAATGTCATCAAACGCGCCCACCGTTAGAGCATCCATAGTTAGTGCGCCAACAAGTTGGCCTTCTACATACAAGCTAAAGCCCATGCAATCGTGAACATCAATGCACTGGTCTTCGGTTAATAGTGTGCCGTCAAAAGGATCAGGCAGTGAACAATCGGCATCGAAACGCACCGGTTCGCGGCTATGAATAATGGCATCTAAGCGTGGATGCGCTTTGGGGAAATAGCGACGACCTAAGACCGAGCTGGATAAGCCTTTTACCGCGACAGGAGTCAGAAACCCATCCTCATCGAAGATAAACAGGCAACTAGCATCACATGGGAATACTTGCGCGACCCCATCAATGAGGTTTTGATATTGCTGTTCGTGAGAGCGATTAGAGCTGAGGTTTAGCGCGATATTAAGGAGTACATGGTCAACAGTCGGAGTCATAACAAGCCCAAAGTTATCTGGAATGGGCTCATGCTAGCAACTTGATGTCATTTGAACATTGAAAGGTATGGGAGATTGATGTTCCATTGACGACGATCAAACTTGATACAAATAGAATCGCGAAAGCCGATAAGTAAGCAATGTACGCTTGCGCGGATTAAGCTCTTTGAAACAAAACAGCAGACCAATGGAACGGAGTCATCGTGTTCAAATTAGCGAGGTACAACCCTTGCGTCATTACCAGACATGTTGATTTGAACCGCTTGGCCTGGCTGAAAAATCATGTTTGGGTTTGCTTCTTGAACGACAGAGATTATTTTTCCATCCTCTAAGCGAATGGTCAGATTCACACCATTTCGTTTCGCGGTTGCTTCAGCGGCTTTACTGCCGGCATAACCACCCAGCAGACCACCACCAATAGCTGCGATATCCGAGCCAGAGCCACCCCCGACTTTTGAGCCTAATATACCACCCACGGCAGCACCAGCGATTGTGCCTATGGCGTTGGATTGGGTAGAGGCATCAATGGTTACTGGTTCAACTTTTTCTATCGTTCCGTAGTAAACCTGCTGAACTTTGCGCGTGTCTGAAGAGCCGTATGCATCTCCGTACGGGTTAGGTGAGGTACAGCCGCTAAGCATAACAATACAAGACATGATGAGCAGCATACCTAGCTTGACGTATTTTTTCATATAGCCTCCGAATGGTTTCTCCACCCAAAGAGTATATACCTCAATTTAGCATGTGCTTTGATGCGTTAATAAACAGCCGCTTAGTGATGTTTTTTCTCAAGAATACGTACATTTCTGAGCGGTGTTAACGGCCTTTGAGCGTATGAAACCCAGAGTAAATTCGCGTGAATGTGGTAAACCAACATGCCGCACCGAAGATGTATGCAATGACCGAAAAGTGTTGTGGCATCAGGCAGAACAGCACAAAACAGCCGATGGTTTCCGTGCCTTCGGTTAAGCCGCTCATGTAGTAGAGAGATTTGTGTTTATACACCGGATTATCGATGCCTTGTTTCCCTGCCATGATGGCAAAAGCCAAAAAGCTACTCCCAGTGCCGACGAAGGAAAAAATCAAAAATGCCCCTGCAATGGCATTTTGTTCTGGATTGGCCAACACAAAACCAAAAGGAATCAAGGAATAGAACAGAAAATCCAAGCTGATATCGAGAAAGCCTCCGGCATCGGTAATGCCTTGAATCCTCGCCAGTGCGCCGTCTAATCCATCACAGATTCTGTTCAGCAAAATAAACAGCAACGCCAACAAGTACTGTTCGGCGATCAAAGCCGGTAGGGCAAAACAGCCAAGCACAAAACCAAATACTGTCGTCTGATTTGCGGTGATGCCACATTTATCGAGGTATGTCGCACTGAGAGCCAGCGGTTTGCGGATGAGCTTTATACTCAGGCTATCAAGCATGGTTTGTCTCCCACGGCCAATTTAGGCAGCGGCTGCCATTAGGAATATCATCCTCATCGTGCGTTACCATCAAAGTAGGGATGTTCGCTTGCTGTAATTGTTCGACCACCCAATTGCGAAATTGTACACGCAGGTCTTTATCCAACTTGCTATAGGGTTCATCAAGTAGCGCAACTTTCGGCTTTGCCAGCAGCATACGAGTCAATGAGATACGGGCGCGTTGTCCTCCGGAGATTTGATCTGGGAAGGATTCGGCAAGTTTGGTCAATGCAATGTTCTTCAGTGCTTGCATGGCGTGTGCTTTACGCTCCTCACCTTTGATTGAGTTTGGTAGCGCGAATGCAAGGTTCTCCCACACCGTTAAGTGAGGGAAGAGCAAATCGTCTTGGAACAGAATACCGACCTGACGTTTATGGGCAGGGAGGGCATCCAACTTTTCGTTATCAAGCGTAATGGATCCAGAGTAGTTGAACTCGGCGGAGAGGTGTCCAGCAATGGCATCCAACAAAGTGGATTTACCACAACCGCTTGGTCCCATCAGAGTAACAATTTCACCTTTCTCTACGGTCATGTTGAACGCTGAGAAAAGCGTGTCGCCATTGGTTTTACGGATGGCGAGGTTTTCGAGACAAAGACTCATTCAGTAGTAAACCTTTTATAGACAAGCGGCGATACTTCACGTGTAAGCGGCTTAGTAGTATCGCAAAAGAGAAGAACAAGAATGGCAGCAGAGCTTGCCAAATGGCGTAAATCGCGGTGACACGTCGGTCAAAACCACTGGATAGCGCAACGGCTTCGGTGGTGATGGTGCTAATGCGCCCAGCCCCTAGCACCAATGTCGGCAGGTATTGCGCCAGACTTACGCTAATCCCAACCGCCCATGCGAATGCAATCGCAGGTAGGAGGATTGGCAGTTTCACTTTTAACCAAGCTTGCATCGGTGTTTTACCCAAGCTGAGTGCGACGCGAGTTAAGCCGTTATCGAAGCTGCGCCACGGCCCGTCTAACGAGAGGTAAATAAATGGGAATGCGAAGAACACATGCGCCCAGCATACCCAAAAGAAATACGCGTTACTGTTTAAGTACAGCGTCACTACTTGCATACCGAATAGCACGGATAGCTGAGGAATCAGCATTGGGATGGCGATGATGTAACCGGGTACCTGCCAGCGATAACGAAGGCGATACTCATGTACGATCAAGGCAAGAGCTAGAGCGACGGTCGCGCTGATAACGGCAATCAGCATGCTCTGCTCCAGCGTACCAAGAATACTGTGCCATTCATATTCCCAAAAACGCAGGCTATAGCGGCTCGGTAGTAAATCTGGAAAGCGCCAGCGTTGAGCAAAGCTCCATACCACCATGAGTGGAATCATTAGAAGTGCAAGTAGCGCGATCAGTGAAAATAGGGTTTTACCGGGTAAACGAAACCCGTTTCGACCAGAGTACTGCCAGCGTTTGAAGCCTTTGGTAATACACCATTCCATTAAGCGTGCAAATCCAATCAAAAGGCTAGCGATAGCAAACAACACGACCGCGCCTGCGGCAGCTCTTGGTAGAAGCGATAAATCTGGGTCGTTAAACCACTGCCACACTAAAACCGCAAATGTTGGTGGGTTGGTAGGGCCAATAATCAATGCAACATCAACAACCGACAAGCTGTAAGCCAATACCGCCATCATTGGAAAGCGCAGTTTTGCTATCCACTGTGGGAACACGCATTTCCACCACGCTTGCGCCGAACTGTAGCCCATTGAGTGACTGACTTTTTCAATCTTATCGACTTTCAATTGCTGAAGAATTGGAATACTCATCAACAATAAAAACGGCACTTCTTTAATCGCAAGCATGATGATCAAACCGAGTGCATGCGGATCTTTAATCAGCAATGCTAAGTCATTCACCGTTTGCGCATTGGGATCGTAACCAAACAGTTGGTTGAGAACACGAACGCCCATACCAGTTGGGGCAAACAAGAACGCAAAGCCAATCGCAAACGCTACGTGCGGCATGGCAAGAAGTGGCGAGAGGCTTACTTCAATTTTTCGCCAAAACTTGCTGCCCCACGATGCTTGCAAAATCGCAAATGTGATCAAGCAAGCCAAGTAGCTACTGAAAATGGCAGAGTAGAAAGTAAGCCCGATGGATGTCCAAACACCCTCCCAATCAAAAACAGCGTTAAAGCCATCTAAAGAAAAGTGTTGCAAGCCGATAGGAGGTACATAACCGAGCGCAGAGACCACCACTCCAAGTAGTCCCGGAATGGTAGGCAAAATACAAACTGCGATAATGACTAAATACAGCGCTCTTAACATGGATTCTTACTAATTCCCGTAGCGTTTCAACCATTCTTTTTCCAACGCAGCTTGCCAACTTGGATGTGGCTCAGCGATAGATTTGAATTGTTGCGTGTTTTTGGCCGAACCAGTTAGGTATTGGCTGCTTAGCACTGAAGGATCGCCCCAGATGTTTAGGTTACCTTTGCGAGACTGTGCTTCAGGGCTCAATAAAAAGTTTATCGCAACTTGTGCACCAGCACTGGCATTTGCGTTCCAAGGAATCGCTAAGAAGTGAATGTTTGAGAGTGCACCTGCGTCCATCGCATACGCTTTGGTGGTTTCTGCAAGGTTACCGCTCGACTGAGCAGAGAAAACCGCGTTCGGGTTAAAGGTAATTGCCAGGTCAGTCTGACCATCATCTAGTAGTTGAAGGGTTTCTGCTGTACCGCCTGGGAACTGTTTACCACCGCGCCAAGCGACTTTATGGAACTCATCTAGATAAGCCCACAGCGGTTGAGTGATTTGCTCAAATGTTTCACCAGTGACTGGTTTTTGTAAAGCGGGATCGTTGTTGGTCAACTCAATCAACAGTGCTTTAATAAAGCTTGTACCATGAAACTCTGGTGGGCGAGGGTAAGTTAGGCGATTTGGAAACGCTTTTGCGTAACTCAGCATTTCTGCGAATGATTTTGGAGGGTTATGCAGGGTTTGCTCATCATGGATAAACACTAATTGCCCCACACCCCAAGGTGCTTCCAGGCCTTCAGTTGGCTCTGAAAAATCCACATCAATTGGCAATGATTTATCGACGTATTGCCAGCTTGGCAAACCTTCAACAAAAGGACCAAACAGCAATTGGTTATCCTTCATTGATTTGAAGTTTTCGCCATTGATCCAAACCATATCAACACTGCCACCTCTGTTTTTACCTGCGGCTTTTTCTGCGATAAGTCGAGTGGTGGTCTCAGAAATATCGGTGACTTTAACGTGGTTTAGCGTCACGTTATAACGCGATTTTAGCTCTCTACTCGCCCACTGGATGTAGCGATTAATTTCTTGGCTTCCGCCCCAAGCATGAAAGTAGACGGATTGTCCGTCGGCTTGTTGTTCGATTTTTTGCCATTCACTAGCAACCGATGAGTTGGCAAAAGAAGATGTCGCGAAAGTGGTGGCTAAAATGCCAACGGTACTGAGTAGCTTTTTCATATCTATTCCGTGTTATGTCTTTTTATTCTCGTTTCCGGCGTTATTGACGTCTAAACAAGTCGCTCCGCTTTGTTACAAGGATAGTAATCCATCTCTCTCTATTATCAATGCCAATCCCAAACGGAATCACTCATTGATTCAAAGAATTATTCTCAATGTGAAGCAAAACGAAGAAAGGACAATTCTGGTGTCGTTTTAGGTATACAGGAGCGGACCGCTTGTTTGACGATATTCTTTCAAGTAATTGAAAATTATTGTCCTCAAGCAACTTCGATATGTTGATTTGGAAGACTGAACCCGCGTCGTAGACGTGGCGTTGAGGGCGTAAAGAGGGAAAGAGTTTGTCGTTTTAAACGATTTTGCTAACCGAAACGTGCGAAACAGACATCCTGCCTGCTTTGATATGGATTAGGAGGCATAAAAAAAGCAGCCATTTTATGGCTGCTCTTAGAATATGAAATGGGACTTAGTTTACCCAATCACGCAACTGAAACGTTAGTTCGTGATCGTCATTTTTAAGCATTAGCCCTTCTTTGGTTAGCGTTATATCACTCCATTCAGTAAGAGTTTCAGACATCGCTTGCTCAATTTTCATTTGGTCATCCATACACATCTTCATGGTCATTCCCATTTTTTCGATGCGTAGTTGATTGTTTTTTAGTTCAGCTTGACCAAAGAAGTTGTTACACCCCGCGTTACCATTTGCAGTCAGATTTTCTCCGATTTCTAAGCGAGGCGCTTGCTGACGTTCTTTTAATTCGATGTTTTTACCATCAATCTGAACCAGCTCCCAATTATGGTGCTGTAAATCTTGAGCCGTAATTTCTTTCACATTGTCACCGTTGCTAGCACATGCAGTCATAAGAACAGGAAGAGAGATTGCTGTAACTAACGTTTTTAGGCTAAGCTTCATTTTATAGACTCCGTTTTTAGAAAACGTGGTAAGTATAGGTAATAAAACACTGTTTTTGTCAGCATAAGGTAATAGTTTCGTATTACTGTGACAGAGTCCAGTTTATATACTCAAACGGCTTCAAGGTGCAAGATGTATAGCACTGTTGGGAGCGTATATTGAAGTCGTTATAATATCATTACAGCACAGCGAGCAAAAAACGGTTAGAGCATGGAGCAACTAGAGTTTTTTACCGTCCCAAACCCTTGCGTTGGTATTTGTAGTGTGGACGAAAAAGGGTATTGCAAAGGATGTATGCGTAAAAGAGAAGAGCGATTTAACTGGCTCACTTATACGCCTGCTCAACAGTTGCATGTAATTAAGCTATGCCGTCAGCGCTATAGAAGAAAGGTATTGGCAGGGAAGGGAAAGGCAGAAGAGTCTCAAGAAGAATTATCACCACAGCAAAATCTCTTTTAAATTTCGAATTATCCCGGCTCGGCAATAATCAATGATGAGCCGGGACTGTATTAGCTCTTACTATGCGGTGCGTGTAAGGCAAACTCGTTAAATTAGCGCTACTTCATTGACCAACGGTCACTGACCCATCCCCCAGCATGTTCGTCAAAGTGGCTTCCTGAAAATCGATGATTGAATTCAACATCTAATTTACTTGTCGGGCGTTCATCCATCAGCTGATGAATGTATCTCGCCATAGGGTCCGTGCAAGCTTCGCGCTCTCTACGGGTAACCACTTCTTTGATCATTTGAAGTCTGTAGCTATTGCTGGCTCGTTTCATTTTTGACCTCCTGAACTCGATGGCAGCAGTTTGAACATATTGACGTCCAGATCGCTGCTCATTGGTGAACGCTTGGCGGCGAATCACCTTCGTTTTAGGTCAAAAAGACAAATTGTTTGAGAGCAGTGTTTGTAACGCCATTCACATCTTTCCTAGAATCATCCACTAAGCTACGAAACTTCATAGCGAAAAGTTAGTTGATGAATCTGTATTTTCGAAAGACCTTATCAAACATAGAAGCCCAGCACATGGGCGTCAACAACACAAATGAATAATTTTTGAACACTTTATGAAGGGCGATAATTTTCAGCACTTTAACGAAAATAAAAAAACCGAAGCGTCACGCTTCGGTTTTTAGGGTGGCTCTGACGGAACAACTTCTAAAAGCTCTTCACGTCAGAGTGTAAGGTGTTTTTAGCTATTAGTTGCTGGGCAACCTTTCACAGCTTGACCGTTACTGAAATACTTGATGTTTTCTAAGTTCTTGTTGTAGCTATCCGCAGAGATCTGTGGGTTATTTACGAAGAACTCACGTAAAACGTATGCATCGGTTAGCTGGGTAGATTGAACATCGATGATTGGATAGTTATCGCCACCAGCAGCACTGAAGCTGATTATAGAGAATGTGTACGTTGCGTCTAGATCGAAGCCTTTATTGTTAATGTCGGTAATGGTTACTGAACCAGCATCACAATTTACATCTAAAGTGATGTTATCTAGTTGAGCGTAAGCACCAGAGCCTGCAGATTTCGTCGCAACCACATCTAGGTATTCTTTAACTTCTTTACCTGTCATAGTTGCTTTAGTCACGAAGTTACCGAACGGCTGTACTGTAAGTACATCACGGTAAGTGATGTCACCATCTTGGATTGAATCACGCACACCGCCAGAGTTCATCACACCAAAGTCAGCACCTACCGTTTTGTAAGTACGGTATGCCTCGCCCAGTAGATGACCTAGGTTAGTTTGTTGAGAGCGAACTACGTTACGATCACCTTCTAACTTACCCGTCGTATTAGAAATCTTCTCATCTAATAACTCTTGACCTTGCTGTTGGTATGGCAGTAATAACGCTTTTACCGTCGCATCTTGTTGAATGCGTTCACCGATCACTTCATCGTTGTCGTCCAAAAGGTTTACAGGAATCAGTGCGTAGTTCGCTAAGTGAAGCTTGCCGTCGTAATATTCGAAGTCCGCACGACCCACATATTTACCCCACTCATGCGCTTGCATAATCCAAGTGCCTTTTTGTTGGTCTGGCGCGCAATCATCACCAGGTTTAAAATCAGCATACTCATTGGTACCTGGCTCCATACACACTGGGTTTTGTGAGTGACCACCGATGATAGCGTCTAGTTGTCCCTCTTCGAGAGAGCGAGCGAGCTTCACGTCCCCTGGTGCTTCACTACCATTATTACCATCTTGGTAGTGACCCATGTGCGTCGTTGCAAATACTAGGTCTACTTTTTCGTTTTCTTCGATTTCCTTAAGTACTTTTTTGATTTCAACTTGAGGGTCTTCGAAGTGGATGTTTGATACGTTGTCTGGATTAACTAGCTTCGCCGTGTCCTGGGTGGTTAGACCAATAACAGCGATCTTAAGGCCGTTGATAGTAAATACTTTGTAAGGGTCGAAGTAACGCTCATTGGTATCTTTCTTATAGATATTCGCAGCCAGCATAGGGAAGTCAGCTAGCTCAGCTTGCATATCGAGAATATCTAGTGAGTTATCAAACTCGTGGTTACCGACAGCCATTGCATCGTAACCAAGTAGGTTCATCCCTACGAAGTCTGGAACCGCATCTTGCATGTCTGATTCTGGTACGCCGGTATTAATATCACCGCCAGATAGCAGAATGGTTTCACCGCCTTTTGCTTCGACTTCTGCGCGAATAGATTCGATTAAAGTGTGACGCGCAGCCATGCCATATTCACCGTCGCTGTTATGCCAAAAGCGACCGTGGTTATCGTTAGTGTGGAGAACTGTGAACTTAGTACAAGAATCTGCTGTCTCGCAGGTTACTGGAGAATTATCGCTGTCTGAGCCGCATCCTGCTAGCGCAGCGCCCACTGCCATTACCAAAAGAGATTTGGAAAACTTCATAAGGGATCCTTTCTTTGTGATTTTGTTATTGTTACGGCGTGAAATATACGGAATTAATGTGAAACTTTAGTGATCTATCTCTTATTTATACTTCTATCGGAGACATGAATTAATAAGCCTGCAAACTACGTCTCCAATTAAACAGAAATAGTTTTTAGTATATTGAAATTAGAGGGAGGGGGTTATTTTGTGAAGTGGTCAATTGAATGAATGTGGTTTGTGTGAATCAATGCGCATTTTTGCGAAGTATAGCGCTGATTTTGGTGATTATTTTGCCAAGTTCATGTTTTTCTTAGCAGCTATGACACAAATCGTTATAAATTTTCGCTCTGATGATGAGGGAAATGTTTTGTATATAAAATGATCACTGTAAAACCCAAACTCGTTTGATCTTGGCTTACTCTGTTTAATACAACCAGAAATGGTATTTCTCTCTTTACTATAATTGCGACCGTTTAGAAATCTTATGCCTTAGATATCGTTTATTTATTCTTATTCGATACCTTACCGTGTTTATCCCGCTTTCGATACCCGGATGTTAAAACAAATAGATTCAATCTAATGAGCGAAAGTGAAACGTAAATAACGAGGCGTTTTCTTCGGATATTACGATGTGCACTATCATTGAATTAATGAAAATGAAATGGAGTAATGTAAAGCGTTGCATCTGTGGCTGCTCGCTTTGAGCTTCGATTTAAAGAGTAGGGTTGAAAGAATTTGTAAGTGGTGAATTTTAAGAAAGGATAGTAATGAGATACACAGTAAGGAACGCAGTCAGAGAGGAAGTAACTCAAATCGCCAAGATACATGTTGATTCGTGGCAGGTAGCATACAAAGGGTTAATGCCACAGAGCTACATCGATCAGTTTACGATTGAGCGCCGAGAAAGGATGTGGACGCGAGTCATGACTGAGCAACTGGCCCAATTGATCGTCGTTGAGAGACAAGGGGAAATCGTCGGCTTTTTAAGTTACGAACTACCTAACCACACCTGTGAAGATAAAACGGCGTGGGTAACATGTTGCTATGTCTCTCCTTTGCATTATGGGCAAGGTGCAGGGAGTGCATTGTTAGATGAACTAGAAACGCGTCTACTCTCTACGCCCGTTATGCAGATAAGCCTGAAAGCACTGGATACCAATAAACAGGGGCTTAACTTTTACAAGAAGTGTGGTTTTGTACGTACTGGAGAGGAAGAGACGGAAATCATAGACTGTATGACGCTGACGGATCTCACTTTAGTGAAGTACGTTGCCCGTTCATAAATCAATTGTTATATGCCACATATAGTAAAACCCCGGAGGTGGTAAGACTCCGGGGTTTTGAAATTTTTTAGATGTCTCGGTTGGTAAGTCCGATTATCTTTAATGCAAAAGGTTTGGATTTAATCCGATTAATTCCTTGGTAGGGAATTAGATACGGATGAAGTCCATGTGTTCAACTTTTGGCTTGAACGCGTGACGTTGAACGTCTTGTGGCTTAACTTTAACTTCTTTGCCATCGATAACTAGAACTAGGCCTTCGTAGAATTCAGGCTTGTCCATTTGGTTTACGATGTCGTCGTGGTTAAGAACGATAGCTACTGCTGCTTCTTCACCGCCGTATACAACTGCAGGGAATTTGCCAGCGTGACGTAGGCGGCGGCTCGCACCTTTACCTAGTTCAGTACGTACTACTGCTTCGAATTTCATAGTATTTACTCTCAAATTAGTAAAAATCAAATGTTCACAATCAACAATGCGACCTTGTTGTTCGTGGTAAAGCTTGAAACAGGAACTGTTCAAGCGAGCGCGGATACTATCATTCCACTTATAAATGGGCAACCCAAATCGTACCCAAATCAACAAAAAGGTATGATTTATCTGGGTGTAAGGCTATCCCTTTTAACGCTTTGCTTGGATTTTGTTCACATCGGCTTCATTTTCATCGGTTTACTAATCAT
The DNA here is from genome assembly GCF_012275705.1 of Vibrio chemaguriensis. NCBI lineage: Bacteria > Pseudomonadati > Pseudomonadota > Gammaproteobacteria > Vibrionales > Vibrionaceae > Vibrio > Vibrio chemaguriensis. Next base: position 13,066 of record NZ_SHOE01000019.1, on the reverse strand, counting down.
GGTCCGAAGAACAAAGTTTATGCGTTATATGCTTTATGTTCGGCTGAGGTGTAAGACTAAAGATGCTTTTAAGCCACCTAAAGCGCTCGCTTCCAGTGTTAATTGACCTCGGTAACTGTGTGCCATTTCACTGACTATATTTAGACCAAGACCTGAACCAGGGGTTGCTTCATCCAATCTAACGCCTCTCTTGATTACTTGACTCAGTTTCTCTTTAGGGATGCCTGGCCCATCATCTTCAATGATGATGTGTATATTGTCTTTATCCTGAGAGGAGTGCACACGAATCATGTTGTTGGCCCACTTATAGGCATTTTCAAGCAAGTTACCCAGCATTTCGTCGAGATCGGTCTGCTCTACCGCTACATTCAGCTCTGAATCAAGTTCATTAATTAAGGAGATATCTCGGCTCGCATACACTTTATCAAACGCCATTGAGATAGCATCCACACGCTCTGCTGGGTTCGATTTCACTGATAAAATATTCATAGACCCCGCCATGCGGGCACGGCCCAGATGGTAATCGATATGATCTTGTATTTGATTGATCGGAGTACGCAGACGGGATTGCGTATCAGGTTCTAACGTCTGTACTTCATTTTTTAGGACAGAAAGTGGGGTTTTTAGCGCATGTGAGAGATTGCCTGCATGATTCCTAGCTCGTTCTAACAACTCCTGATAATGGAAAAGCAGAGCGTTGAGGTCGAAGATAAGAGGAGAAATCTCTTTCGGATAGGTTTCTTCTAGACTCTTTTTGTTACCAGACTTCAGCTCGGCCAACTCTTTTTGTAACTTCGTAAGCGGACTCAATGACCATGCAATTTGCAGCAAAATGACGGCAAGAACCCCTGCGAATAATAAGCCTAAAATAAGCCAGAGTTGCCCGATTAGCGTTTGCAGGGTGCTTTTGATAGGCTCTTCGTCAATACCAATAATGATATGGATAGGCCCATCGTAATCTGGTAAGTACAGAGCTTTTTCGATGGTAATCAGCCTTTCGCCTCTCGCGCCGTAAGCATCGTTATCCAGACCTTTGTATTCGATTTTTTTGTCCCACAAAGAACGAGAACGCTCGAGACTCGTCTCAGTGGAGGCACTCCAATATAAACCACTGTAAGGTCGGTTAAATCGAGGATCTGAGAGCAGAGCAGCGAGTGAGAGGTGCCCAGTCTCATCGACTTCTAACTGAGCGGCGATTTCATCCATAAAAATGCTCAGCTGTGAGCGAGTGTCGTCAACCATATAGTTGTACACTTGGGTCGGTATCGTCACACCAGCTGCGAGGATCATTGCCGTCAACCAAACGATCGCCGCTAAAACGAGGCGACTTTTGATACTCAGTCGTTTTATTGCGTTCAACGGTAGCCTGTTCTTATTCGGCATTTAATTGGTATCCCAACCCTCGGACAGTTTTGATGATCTTTGGCGCGATTTTTTTGCGAATTCGGCCGATAAAAACTTCGATTGTGTTGGAGTCACGATCAAAGTCTTGTTTGTAAATGTGCTCGACGAGTTCGGTGCGAGAAATTACTTTTTCTGGGTTATGCATAAAGTAAGCGACCACTTTATACTCCAGCGCCGTTAAGCTTACTGCTTGCCCTTGCCACATTACTTTAGAAGTGCGCGTATCCAAGCTCAAGTCGCCAATTTGCATCACAGGAGAGGCGTTACCTGATGCTCTTCGCAGTTGCGCGCGAATACGAGCGATAAGCTCAACCATTTCAAACGGCTTAGTTAGGTAATCGTCTGCACCTGCGTTTAGACCTTCAACTCGCTGCGTTAGGGTATCGCGAGCACTCAGGATAACGACAGGGGTATTGATGTTTTCATCTCGAATGCCTTTTAGCACGGTAAGGCCATCCAATTTCGGCAGTCCTAGATCAAGAACAATAGCGTCCCATTCTTCCGATGTCGCGCGATACAGAGCGTCTATGCCATCTTGAGATAATTCTGGTACCCAGCCGGTACTTTCTAATGTTTCGATGATTTGCTCGCCTAAACGAGGGTCATCTTCAACGACAAGTATTTTCATATTGGTGATTCTTATTATGTTTGGAGTGTTATCGAAGTAAGCTACGCATTGTGTCGGGATTACGCATTAGACCAGTTTAGTTGTTTTGTGGCTTTAACGCTTTGTTAAAGCTGCGACCTTTGATCTCAAGCATTTCCAGCGTGGCGGCGTCATACTCAACTTTCAAGACGCTATTGTTGTACAGGATTTTCAATTCATACACCCAAGCATCATCATCTTCTTCAAGTTCGACCTTGATGATGCGGCCGTATAGGTCGTTTTCTACTGCGGCGTAAAGGTCCGAAAATGGTCGTATATATCCTTGTTGAACCGCGCGATAGACCTCATCTTGATCTTCATCGAATTCAATACGTGTTCCAGGCTTTTCGACATCTTGCACGATGGCGTGACCATTTTGTGATGCATAGTAGTCGTCATGCTTGGCGAAACTTGGTGCACACATCAATGTCGTGATAAGGCCGAAAAGTAACGCAGAATGTTGAGAAGTCGTTGCTTTATACATAGTCAAACCTTTTCTAGAACGTTAGCCGCAGTATATCGGATATAGATGAACAGAGAGTGAATCATCGAGTTCAGTTTTACTAAATGTTGCAGAGGTTATTTCAACTCGTCTTCAAAAATTTTGTCTCGCAATTTCCAAAAGCGACCGGATTTCCTTGCAATAACAAACTGAGGCAAACGGAAACGATGTTGATTGGCAACAACACGTGTCGGTGAAGCCTCTTCAAAAGGGCGATGCTTGTCTGCCAAGTGAGGGCGCACAAATTGGTCTTTAAACGTTTGTTTTTGTTTTTTGGTACTCAATGACCAAAACTCATGAACTAACGCATTGCCTTCGCCTTGGTATGGTTCACCAGAATACGTCACCTTGAGTTGAGATTTACCATCACTGGACTTGAATACTGACAGGTCCATTTCTGTGCATTCAAATATCAATGCATCTTTCAGATTAAGGGCTTCTTTTAATTTTTTATCTGGATCAACAAGCGTTGCGTCACACTCATGACAAATGCGCGCAGCGATATCGTTGTCGGCACCACACTCACCACAGTATTTGGCACGAAAACGGTATCCACAGTGTTCACGCTCGCCTGTGTCTTCATCTTCAAAGTAACCTTGGCAACGTCTGCCAAAGTGTTCAACCAAGAAACCGTTATTATCCAACTTACCCCAGAAGTTGTTATTGAATCCGCAAGCCGGGCAGGGAATCGTGATAATTTCACTGTCAGAGTCTGGTTTGGGATCACCGACTTCAGGTTGGTATAAATCGTAGCTGTTGCCTGCGTAATCAAGCACTAAACATTCTGATTTTCCGTCTGATAAGCGTAATCCTCGCCCTACAATCTGCTGGTATAGACTGACTGACTCTGTTGGTCGCAAAATTGCGATTAAATCGACATGCGGCGCATCAAACCCGGTAGTCAGTACCGAAACATTGACCAAATATTTTATTTGACGATTCTTGAACGCTTGGATGATCGCGTCACGTTCCGGCGTAGGTGTATCACCAATGACGATTTCAGTTTCACCTTCAGGCAGTAAACTGTGGATCTCTTGTGCGTGTCGGACAGTCGCGGCGAAGATCATGACCCCTTGACGCTCTTTCGCATATTGCATGATTTGCTCAACAATTTGCGGAGTCGCACGTTTGGCTTTATCGATCACCATGTCCATTTCTGCTTCTTTGTAGCGTCCGGTGTTTGCGGGTTTCAGTTGCGAGAAGTCGTAAGACAAAACGGGCGCGTCCATCATGCGGGCTGGAGTGAGGAAGTTTTCGTCGAGCAAGTAACGGATCGGCAGTTCGAAAATACAATCGCGGAAGAATCGAGGCTCTTCGGTGCGTACTTGACCTCGGGTGTGATACTGATAAATCCAGCCCATTCCTAAACGATAGGGCGTTGCAGTTAGTCCCAGCACCTTAATGCCTGGGTTCAGTTCTCGTAAGTGAGTAATAACTTTTTGGTAGCTGCTGTTTTTGTCATCCGGCACACGATGGCACTCATCAATAACGAGCAGAGAAAACTGGTTTTTGAACGAATCTAAGTTACGCACCACCGATTGAACCGAAGCAAACACGACTTGCTGGTCAGTTTCTTTTCGCCCCAATCCTGCTGAGAAGATAGAACCTTTTAAACCATAACCTTCATACTTCGCGTGGTTTTGCTCGACCAGCTCTTTAACGTGAGCGAGGACTAACACTCTCCCTTTCGCAAGGCGAGCAAGTTCTGCGATCACCAAGCTTTTTCCGGCACCGGTTGGCAGCACGATCACTGCTGGTGTCGAGTGTTTACGAAAGTAATGAATGACTGCTTTAACCGAGTCGGCTTGATAAGGACGAAGTGTGTACATGAAAATATGTGAAATTGCTCAACTATTCGAACGAGGAACGCTATAATACCTGACTTTTATACCCAAGTGACCTTTAAACCAAGATTTGGAGATCACTTGGGTATAATTCAATGAGGTATTCATGCGTTTAGATAAATATTTGTGTGATGCTCTGGGTGCAACACGCAAACAGGCAACAAAGATCATCAAAAGTGGAGACATCACCGTTGACGGTGAGGTTCAAAAAAGTGGTGCATTTAAAGTACCTGAAGGTGCAGAAGTAATGTGGGAAGACCGTGTTATTGGTGCTCCTGGTCCTCGTTACATTATGTTGTATAAGCCTGCTGACTTTGTTTGTTCACATGAAGATGGCTACAACCAAACTGCATTCGCATTGCTTGATGAGCCTAAAATTGAAAACCTTCACTTTGCGGGCCGATTAGATGTCGACACAACTGGCTTGGTGTTGATTACGGATGATGGTAAGTGGTCTCACCGTATTACCTCACCGAAGCATAAGTGTGAGAAAACGTACCGTGTTTGGCTTGTCGATGCGATTCAGCCTGATTACGCGGAAAAGCTCGAACAAGGCATCATTTTGCGCAATGAATCAGAAGCAACATTACCTGCTCGTTTGGAGATCGTGAACGAGGCAGAGAATGAAGTATTGTTAACTATTGTGGAAGGTAAGTATCACCAAGTGAAACGTATGTTTGCGGCGTTAGGAAATAAAGTTGAGTACTTACATCGTGAGCGTATTGGTTCGATTGAACTCGATGAGGCACTAGAACCTGGTGATTATCGCTACCTCACGCAAGAAGAAATTGATTCTATTTGGAATTAATTGTCGGCATGGGAAATTCTTTAGTTCTCAATAGGAACTAGTTTTTTGGTAGGAATTGGCTCAAAATAAATTTTCCTACCAAAATTAGTGCCTAGACAATTCCGGTGTGCTTACTCATCTGAGTGATATGCCTTTGCATTTAGCTGAGGCATGCATACTCTTATTGCAAAGCCTTCGGCTACGGTGAATGGAATGATGGTGTCAACGCTATCATTTTTACTGCATTGTGTTTGTTTCCCATAAACACATTTCGCTTTCACATGCTTTTCTATGTCGAGTTCGTCAAGGTCACACCTTGGTACATATTTGCCCTTATGATTCTCGAACGTTGACAGAACAGGCCTTTGGCTTCTAGATATCAGCGATATGAGAACCGTCCGTTATTTTCACTTTGCTCTGAAAGTATTGACGAAAGGGCTCCAACAAGAGGTAAAAGAATGACAGAAAAAGCTCAAAGCGCTCCGCAATCCCAAATCAGTTTTCTATTGTTTCTTGTATTAGGAGCGATTGGTGCTTTGACGCCTTTGGCGATCGACATGTATCTGCCTGCAATGCCAACCATCGCGAAGGATTTGGGTGTTGCGCCTGGCGCGGTTCAGATTACGTTGACGGCTTATACGGCAGGTTTTGCGATTGGCCAGTTAATTCATGGGCCGCTTGCCGATAGTTTTGGCCGTAGACCTGTACTGATTTTGGGTGTGCTTTTCTTTGGATTAGCGGCGGTAGTGAGTGCGACCACAAACGGCATCGATGCATTGACTTATGTGCGAACAGCACAAGGTTTTGCTGGCGCGGCAGCGGCGGTCATTATCCAAGCCGTCGTGCGTGACATGTTTGACCGTGAAGACTTTGCCCGTGCAATGTCTTTTGTCACCTTAGTGATCACCATGGCACCCTTGGTTGCGCCTATGATAGGTGGTCACCTAGCGATCTGGTTTGGTTGGCGTTCGATCTTTTGGGTGTTAGCCATTTTCGCTGTGGTGGTAATTCTACTGGTACTTTGGAAAATCCCAGAGACGTTGAAACCAGAAAATCGTCAGCCGCTTCGTTTTCGCACTACGATGAGAAACTACGCCAGATTATGCTCCAACCCTGAAGCGATAGGTTTGATGCTTTCTGGAGCGTTTTCATTTTCCGGAATGTTTGCATTCCTGACTGCGGGCTCGTTTGTTTATATTGATTTATATGGTGTTCGACCAGACCACTTTGGTTATTTATTTGGTTTGAACATTGTTGCGATGATCATCATGACCAGTATTAATGGTCGCTTGGTGAAGAAAGTTGGCTCTCATGCCATGCTTCGTTTTGGGTTGTTCGTGCAACTTTTGGCGGGGATTGGTTTATTCGTAAGTTGGTTAATGGACTTCGGATTATGGGGCATCGTACCTTTTGTTGTGCTGTTTATCGGTACATTGTCGACGATAGGTAGTAACGCGATGGCGCTGCTTTTAAGTGGCTACCCATCAATGGCGGGTACAGCATCGTCTCTGGCGGGGACGTTAAGATTCGGTATCGGCTCATTGGTTGGCGCGCTGGTGGCATCACTACCAGGTAATGTGGCGTGGCCGATGATCATTGTGATGTTTGCTTGTTCTGTGCTTTCAGCACTGTTTTATTGGACTTTAGGAAGAAAGGCGTAATGTCGAATTACACCAAAGAAATTCAAAACTTAGTTAACTCAGCACTTGAAGAGTTAGATCAAGAGCATCGCTCAGGTAAGTTAGCCAATGCCCCTGTTGCGAATAACCATTATTTAGTGCGTTGGGTTACCAAAGCACTTAAATCTCAGCGTTTCGGTCGAGCCGTAGGCGATGACTTAACACGTTGGCAAAAAGCGGGTCGTTCAAAGGGTAATGACGCTGGTTTGTTGTTTATCTTCAAGCGTATTTCCGCTTTTTACGCTCAGTTTTTTCCTGAAGGTGAAGAGTCCAAGGTGATAAAAGACTCCGATATTGAATCATTTCTTGATTTGATGGAGCAAGCTGGCTGGGAAGTATCAACGTCTGAGCAACTTGTTGGTTGTGGCAAAATCCAAATCTTCACGGAAGGTCAAAACTCTTTGGCGCTATGTGCAGATCAATGCGAAAGCTGCTTCGACGGCGAGCTGCTCGTCAAACCAATGAGCTGGTTTGTACGTGGCAACCATGCTGAGTTTGTTGAGAAAGCAGCGCAAGCGGGCTTTATGGTGCATAAAGTGACGGACTACAAATCGATGGTGAAATACCACGGCGAGTACCTTATCTTTCCTGCAAACGAAGGTAACCAATTGGCTGAGATTCCGTTGAGCTTCCAAGCTTAATCAACTTCTCACAGCAGTAGAATTGAAATACGAAAGCATCAGGCGTTTGAAACGTCTGATGCTTTTTTTGTTACGTCACTCTGTATTTAAAAGCGATATTTCCAATAGACGCCACCATATAGACCTTCATAGCTTTGCAAAACGTCGCCCATCGTTTCGGTTTCGTTATTAAACAAGTAATCCTCTTCTGAGTAGTCTTCATAACGGAGGTTAAGCTGCACGTTTTGATTTTCAGATACTTCATAGTCAGCGATGACTTCAAATCGGTACGAGTTCGCCTCGTTATCAGGATATTGGTAGCCATCAGATGTGGTTGAAGATTTTCCATCAGCTTGGCTGTAGCTGTAATCAAACGAGATAGAAAGTTTGTCGTCTAGTAGCTGCTCTTTACTCACACCAAAGCCAATGGTTGTTATGTCATCTTTGAGTTTGGTGGTGTAGCGATTCCAACCGACAACGTCAGAGTTTGCTTGTTGTTGCTCGAAGCGGATGATCTGTTGATTGTAAAAAACATGCCCGCTTAGTCCGTCGAGTAAATTGAAGTTAAGGCTGAGGTCGTAACCGTAATCTTCCCCTTCACTCAAACCAATATCGGGTTTTGCATAGTCATCGTTGCCGTACCAAAGCTCTGTAAGCAATTGGACATCGTCGGTCATGTCATAACTGCCGTGGCCACGGAGCTCAATCCTCTCTTTGTCGGCTAAATAGTATTGGCGCAAATTAGGCGAGTCGCTGCTGTCGTCCTGCCAATCAGAGCCATCGCGAAAAGTGTAGGAGACTTTACCGCCTAATTGCCACGGTCTACTTGGTCGGTACTGGGCTCCAACAAAAACGCGTTGTTCATCGGTATGCTTCCTATCAGCATAACTTCGCTCATCTTGTCTAAAATGGTAACCCGTATTCACTTTTACATTAGAAGTAACACGATGCTTGAGTGTTGCTTCCAGTTTGGTTTTGGTGTGGTCGTATTTTTCTCTCGTCGATCCGATGATGGTGTTTCTATCGGAGTTATCGTCTTTATCTGAATAGTCCGCAGAAATGGCGAAAGCAGTGTCTCGCGAAAGTTTGTTATGGTAATCCGCGCTCATTTGCCAAGTGTTAGTTTCGCCATGGAATGTATTGGAGTTAACGGGGGACTGCGGGAATGGATTTAACCCGCCTTCAGAAGACGTCTGTGACCAAAGTAAGCGGCCACTGAACGTTTGTTGATTCAACCGATAATTCCCCGTGACAGCAAACTGGTGAAAGTCGTTGTCAGGCTCATACGCGAGGTGGTTAGCGTAAGGATTGGTAGTGCTGCCGTAATAAAGTGCGGACTTGTCATTTCTAAAAAACGAGCCGCGATACGCAATATCCACCAGCCACAAATCTTCCATGTAGCTTACTCCTACTTGAGTATTTAAGGTTTCATGTTCGACGGCTTTGGGTATGAATCCCGGCGCGTTGGCGTAACCCGGAATAGTCGATGAATAAAGCGAAGTTGTGCCTTCTTTACGTTCGTGCTTCATGGATGCATATGGCTTCCATGGCGTATGTGGTGTGTACTTGAGTTCTAACTTAAACGTCTCTCGCGTCACTGAGTTTTCATATTTCGATAGGTCACCACTGACGAGTGCATCCTCTCTTGGATGATACGCACTGAGTGAGGACTGATTCCAGAAATACGGCGTTTCACTATAACTGCCGAGGACACGTAATCCGTCGTACTGGCCCATTTCCCACTGCAGTAAGAAGCGTTGCAAACCAAGATCTTCGACGACGATTCGATTGTAGAACCCATCGTCTTCATATTGTTCGATATCGGCGTTTAGGCTCGCGTTAAAGTGTTTATTGTCAGAGTTTGTACCGTAAACGGGTGGATTCCAATTATAGAATCGCGAGGAACCATCGTTGTTAAGGTAACCGACGCCAGCGCTGACTTCTCCACTCCACGTGCCATCGCTGCTGCATTCACTGCACTGCCAGCGGCTAGTGTCGGCTGGTTGAGAACGTTGTAACGAATAATCGTTGGCGTGCGCTTGCACAGCAAAAGCAAGGGAAATAGCGATGCACAGTTGAGATAGTTTCATGCCTCCCTCCTAATAACTTAATGTTTGACCACGTGGGTGGTTAGAGCCATGCACTTGATTGTGGCAGTTCAAACAACTTCCGCCGCGCACTCTCAAGTCGTTTTCAGGAATGGCTACGTTTGCATGTGGCACACGGTGACATTCCTGACATAGCATTGGCAGCCGTTTATTGAGCAGGGCTTTGTTCACTGAACCATGAGGTGTGTGGCAGGATGTACAATCTTCAGTTACAGGCTCATGCTCCCATAAGAATGGGCCGCGTTTTTCTGCATGACACTCGTAACAAGCGTTATTGACGGTTGACCAGTTCAGGCTTGCTTCATTTAATGCCTGATGTGGATTGTGGCAGCTAGAACAAGTCATGACGCCGTCAATGATAGGATGACGACTGCGTTTGTGGATATCCGATTTGGTGCGGGAGTGGCAATCGGTGCATTTGTCTGCTTGCATTTCGGCAACCATCATCGGATCGTTTTTTTGATGCAGTTGGTGACAGCTTGCACAAGACAGCCCTTCAAAAGCGTGCTCACTGCTATGCCAAGTCGAGCGTTTCGCATCTTGGTGGCAAGATAAACACACGCTGTTTTGCTTTTCGGCCGGAACAGGGGAGTTTGGCCCAAAGGTGATCATCGGCTCACGAACTTGTCCTTTTCGCGGATTGCGCGCGTGATTGTTTGCTGGGCCATGGCATGCTTCACATTGTTTATCATTCATTGGCCCATGCAAATTCGCTGACTTGCCGTGGATGTTGTCGAAAATACCGGTTGCAGGTTTGTCTGAGGTATCGTCATGGCAACGAAGGCAGCCATCTGCTCCACGGCGTGAGTATTTCCCCTCAGAAAATTTGGTGTCCAATATAGTTTCAATTTCTTCTTGAGTTAACGTCGCCGCTTTGGGTTCTGGCTCGGCGACATCTTCCGAACTGACGGTGAAGATGACGCCTAACCCAAGTATCCCAGCTACCAACCACCGCAGAAACATTGCTTTCATAGCTCTTCCTTTTCTTGTCCTTAATTGTCAAAGCATTGTGTTCAATGACGAATTCAACGGTAGTCGTATACCTTGTGAACCTTATCTACCCCTTGTGACTGACCAATGGCATGGCAAGTTGCACATTGCTCGGAGCCCATGGCTTGTGCTGCTGTGTCTGCTCCAAATACGGCGCCGTGATTCAGCATATGGTTCAGAGTCGCATCTCCTGCCACACTATTCGGGTCAGCATTAGCTAAAGATGACTCTAAGTGACACGCGCCACAGGCGACTAATGCAGGACTAAAGTACTTACCACTCGCCAGAGAAGGGCGCGTATTTTGTTGGCTAGGTAAGTTGTATTGAGCATTGGTATGGCAGGCCTCACAGTTGTTGACTGCGCCAGGGAAAGGCGCTTCACCGCTATGAGCGGAGCCAAAGGCGTGGAATGAGTGTACGTGGTACTTTAGATCAGCCGCCATCCCAGGATAAAACGCAGAACGTTCAGAGTTATGGCAATTTTTACATTGTTGGAAGTCGGTGGCGGCATGTGGATGCTCACCAAGCTTATGGATAGTCAGCTCTTTGTGACAATCGTTACACGATGAAATGTCCGCGCCCACTGGCAGTTTGTGTTGCTTGTTGATACCAGACACATCAAACGAGCCGGATGCGTTATTGGCGGCAATGACGAAAGGCGATTTGATAAGATCGATGCCTTCAAACGTGACGCATTCGGCGAGCTCGCCATCTCTACGGTTGGCGCAAAGTGGCATGTCGGCGATGTTAACCGTCAACGTAGAGTTGGAGATTGGCTTAATCGCAGCGTCAGTGAAGTCTTTATGACACAAGAATAGGCCTTCTCCTTGAGCCTCACAGCCGTCACCAAGTGCGCCATCATCGGCGACGTTGAGACTGTTGTTTGCGACCATCGGGCCTTGGCCGTTATCCCAGTTCAGCAACAAATTGAGGTGGCCATGTTCATTGATGAAAGGTGTCAGTTCGTCGATGGATCCAATACCTGTGCCCGCTTTCGACACTCTTAGTTCAACCTCAAACTGGTCATCAATAAATCGCGCGCTTTCAACGTTGATTTCAAGCGAATCACGTGCCTTTGCAAGATTCTCTAAACGCATTACGTGAACCGTTTTAGCACTTCGGCTTGCGTCTTGGCCGATGATTGGAGCGCCATTGTCGTCTCGGTCATAAGGTCGGTGACAGCCAGAGCAGGAGTTTTGTGGTTCGCCGTTTCTTACCCAACCCGTACCGATTTGGTTATCATGCGCTCCTCTGTCTCGGTACAAGTGACAGGTCTCACAGGCAACTTGACTTGGGTGTTCAAACCAATTGTTGGCGTCTGATGCTTTCGCGACATCGGTTGAATGGCAGGTTGTACAGTTGCGGGCATCTTGCGGGAAAGGGTTGCCTTCAATGACTAAACCATTGATGTCGGTAACGAGCACGTCATTCTCGTCGACAGGCTGTTTGTAAGTCTCGGTGTTATTTCTGTCGCTACCTAATTTGAAAACATTACCGTGGTATTGATGAACAATGGCAGCGAGAGGGCGTCTGGCTGGCGCAGCGCCAGGGTTACTGTCATTGTGGCAAGCGGTACAAACGGCAATGTTGTTATCAATTGAGCGATAGCCCGGTCCATGATGAAGCGGTTCGCCCATATGACAGTTTTCACAGGTGCCTGTTTCAATCACATTGCGGGAGACAGCCGTATCTGAACTTTCTTGCGGCACCCATTCAAACACGTAGGTAAAACCGTTGCCTTGCTCGCCATACGCCATGACGATTCGGTGGAGTTTATTCGCATCCCAAGCGATAAAACCATTGTTGCTAGAAGAGTCGGCAGTATAAGGATCGGACACTTTCAAAACGTCAGGAATGGCAAACGTGTAGCGATACCCTTCGTCTGTTTTTACTAGTGTTCCATCCCAAACACTCTCCATGCTGGCACGGTTATTTACGGTATTACTTGAGTGATGGAAACTCTTCCAATAGGTATTGCCATGGCGTCCATTGAAGGCAAAGGCTGGATCGCTCGAGTTTTGTGTATCGACACGAGAGGGCATTGCTTTAAGAAGTGCGATGCGAAAATCTTTCGTTTCGTCTAGCTCATAAGATCTGCCACTGCCGTCTTTGACGGTAAAATCGACCACCAGTTTGGTTTCTCCGGTTTCTTGAGTGACCAATGATGGCTCGGAAACATTGATCTCGAAATCACCAAGTGCAGGTGGTGGTGTATTTTGATCGTTTTTGCTGTCTGGACCACATCCGGTGAGCAGTAAAATAAAAAATATTAATGTAGCGATCGACTTTAAACCGTTCATAGTCCCTCTCGATTCGTCCTAAAGTAAGTGGGAATGCATAGGAACTGTCTCTTATACACATCTCAAAAAAAAAAAAAGAACAACATGAAGCGCCTAAATACCTTCAACCCTCAGCTGCATAACCAATAAGACGAGAGTTGGTCGAATGATCTTGGCGGAAAACGTGCGGAGGAGGTTACCTAATGT